>CAZSUA010000320.1:0-6387 GCA_964609655.1 uncultured Polyangiaceae bacterium
GCGACGGGTGGTAAGACCGGTGGCAGCGGGGCGGGTGGGACAGGCGGTTTCAGCTCAGGGAGCGGAGGCACGGCATCTGGCGCGGCCACGGGTTCGGGCGGCATGGGTGGCTCGCTTTCATCGGGTGGGACAAGCGGGAACGGCGGAAGTGGCGGAACCTCCGGAACTGGCGGCACCGCCACAACGGGGGGAAGTGGGGGAACACCGGCGACCGGTGGCACTCCCGCAACAGGTGGCACTCCCGCAACAGGCGGTACTCCTGCAACAGGCGGTACTCCTGCAACAGGCGGCAGCGGTGGTACGCCCGCCTCAGGCTGCGGCGGAAACACCAACGGCCTGGTCGCATGCTGGCTGTTCGACGAAGCCAGTGGCACGACAGCAGCAGACTCGTCAGGTAACAATCACACGCTAACCATGGCGGGCGACGCTGGCTGTGCAACCCTCGGATCGCCCGGAAAGGCTGGAAAACGCCTCACGCTTGGCAAGGGGACACCTCTGTACAACGATTGCAGTGGCGCCGCGAGGAAGGCGAGCGTGAACCTTGGCAGCTTGACTGCGGTCACAGTGTCAGTCTGGGTCAAGAACGAGAGTGGTTCCAATACGTATGACTACCAAGCAGGCATCTTGGAGTTTGAAGGTGTTTTCACGCTAGGTTGGGATACGGACAGCCTTGGTTGGTACGCGGGCATGGGCGAAGCAGCTGAGCCGGAAGCTCCGGCCGGCAACGCCTGGTATCACCTCGCCGCTACGTGGTCCACGGCTAACGGTAAACTCCATCTGTATGTGGATGGCGGCGAGGTTGGCTCTGGAGTTAACGCGACCACCTCGGCGAGCGGAGCGCACCAACTGCTGGTCGGAAGGGTCACCGGTGAAACGCGCGGCTTCAGTGGTGGCATCGACAACCTGAGGATTTACAATCGCGTGTTGTCCGGCGCCGAGATCGATGCGCTCGTTGCGACGCCCTAGCAAGGATCAACTCAGGCTAAAGCCCCCGTAGCTCGAATGTCGTCACCAAGTTGCGCTCCAGCACGGTGACCGACTGGGTCGGCGCCGTGGCGCGCATGTTGTACTTGATCGAAGTTCCGGCCTTCACGACGTCACGCACGACCCGCCTGATCAAGGCCGCCAAGTATTATTTTTTCGACACTGCCCTTGCGGCGCGCCTTCAAGGCTGGAGTCAACCTGAACCGCCGTTAAACAGCCCTGCGGTTGGTCCGCTATTCGAAAATCTGGTTGTCGCCGAAGGCTCGGCCCCAGGTTACTCGAACTCTTGAGCGGATAAAGCAAACGCCCCTGATGAGCCGCACGCACGAGTTCATTTCGATGGGCAACTGACGCGCGGTGGGAGTAGGGTCGTGGTGGCGACCGATGAGCGAATCCCCCCTGCCTGAATACGACCCCCAATTGTCGGGGTTTCATCAGGTATATGAGCGTGAGCTACTCGCCATCGTCAATGAGCTACCACTCAAGGCCGACATGCGCGTGCTCGACCTCGCCTGCGGCGACGGATTCTACACGCGCCGCATTGCGGACCGGTTGGGCGCGGACGGGTTCATCACCGGCGTGGACATCAGCCCAGCCTACCTCTCTGAAGCCAAGCTCGCGGTTGGCGAGGGTGGGTGTGCCAAGGTCGATTTCGTTGAGGCGTCGTTCGATCGATTGCCATTTCCGGACGGCACGTTCGATCTGGTGTGGTGCGCCCAGAGTCTCTACACACTTTCTGATCCCGTCGTCGCCATCCGGCATGTGGCCCGGGTGCTTCGACCGGGCGGCATCGTCGCCGTGCTCGAGAACGACACGCTGCATCAGGTGTTTTTGCCGTGGCCTGTCCGTCTTGAGCTGCCCCTGCGGGCAGCCGAGCTTCGATCGCTTCAGGAGGGAAGCGGGAACTCGAGCAAGTATTACGTCGGCCGGCGGCTTCCAGCGATCCTCGCCGCAGCCGAGCTCGAGCCGTTGCGCATGACGACTCACGCATTCGACCGGCAAGCGCCCTTGAGCGAGGCCGAACAAGAACTCTTGCAGCGTTACCTGGAAGAGGTATCGGAGCGCGTCGCACCGTATCTCGAGCCCTCGTTGCTCGAGGAGCTGCGTCAGCTCGTCTCTCCGGAGTCGCCCCAGCATCTGCTTGGGCTGCCGTATCTCACGATGACGTGGTTGAACGTTTTGGCCATCGGCCGAAAGCGTGGGCGCTAACGCAACGCCCGCATTACCGATCAGTGTCCAGACTTATACGCCTTCGGGGTGACGGTTGCTTTCCAATTGGGCAAAGGTGCTACTTGCCGCTGGAACGGCCTGTGCGCCAGGCCAAGCTTGGCGAGTGGCGCGGCTGCCGCTTGCTCCAGGGAAGGCGCAGGGGTGAGCGTGATTCTTACCTAACGCTTAGGGCGTTCCAGCCAGCCGTTTAAATACAAAAAGCTAGTTAGCAGCAAAGCCACCACCAGCATGACAACGAGAGAAAACGGATAGCCGTAGTACCAACGCAGCTCGGGCATGTTAAAGGGAGAAACGGAGGGATCGAAGTTCATTCCATAAACGCCCGCCACGAAGGTGAGTGGAATAAAAATGGTCGAGATAATGGTTAGAAACCGCATCACTGAGTTGGTGCGGTCAGCCGCCATGGAAAGGTAAAGATCCATCAGTGTACTCGTGACTTCACGCTGCGAATCGATCGTGTCGAGCAGGCGATTGGCGTGGTCGCAACAATCTCTGAGGTAGGGCAGCGTTTCTTTGCGGAAGAGTTGGAGATCGTTGCGTTGCAGAACCATCACTAAATCGCGTGTTGGCCCGATAATGCGTTTTAAAAGCAGCACGTCGTGCTTAGCGCTGAGCACACGTTCTGGTGCAGTCTTAGGAACGGACGTGACGATTTCATCCTCGAGCAGTTGTAGGCGCTCATCCATCCAATGGGTAATGGGGAAATAATGGTCAATCACGGCATCTAGAATTTCGTAAGCTAGGTGGTCCGCGCTTGCGGCCCGCACTTGGCCGCGCCCGGCTCGCAATCTTGCGCGGAGCGGCTCAAGGCAATCCCCCGGGTGATTCCCCTGAAAGGTGATAACGAATTTTTTGCCAAGGAACATCGCAAGCTGTTCGGTTTCAAGAACGCCGGCGTCGTTGTGAAGCATTCTAACGACGATAAACTGGTGATCGTCGTAGGTTTCGACTTTGGGCCGTTGTTCACCATTGGCAACATCTTCAAGGGCGAGGGCGTGCAATCCAAGATGGTCACTGAAAAACTTCAGTGCGGCCTTATTGCAGTGATCCTCCAAGTTCACCCACACCACGGGCCACGCTGTGAGCAACTGCGCCACTTCGTTGACGTCAGACGTCGCAAATTCAAGGATCTTATGTTCAGAATACGCCATCACGTTAAACGTCCCCAGCTTAACGGTGGGTGCTGTGAGGGCGTCCGGCTCTGGGTAACTAGTGTCGGGTGTAGCCTGATCGTTCCGCGCCTGGGGAGGTCGGGTCGGAGGCCTTGAGTTTAGGTAGGAGCTCTTCTTTTTTGCTCGGGGCCTCATGCTGCCAACGTAGCCTTTTTATGCGGGCCTTAGGCTGCTCTTTCAGGCTTTCTGTTCAACTGCCACAGCGTGCACGAACACGCGAGATTTCACGAACTGAGATGGCTTAAGCGACCCGGCAAGGCGAGCCGGATGTCCATCCGGCACGCAAGGCAATCTAAGTGCCAAAATCGGCCGGAAGAAAGACCCGGCCATCTAGCCAAGCGCGAGCTGAATCCTTCGAGCGCGACCCCGTGGAGACGCGCGACCGCCCGTGCCTTCCGAAAGCATCAATCTCGTAGATCGGAAGGGTCGTTGCGACATCTCCGAGGAGCCGGCGCAGTGAATAGCGCGTCGCGCGCGCTCGCACCACTACCAACAAGGAACCTTGATGTCGGGCGACCAATCTTGAAAGGGTGGCGTGTGAGACCCCGAGCTGATTTTCGAGTTCAGCTGCGGGTCAATAATATAGAACGGATTTGAGAGGGAGCACCCTCGCCACCCGAACCGCTATCCCAAAGGCAGCGCGATCGCCTCGAGTCGAACGTAGCTCGCCTCCATCCCGTGCTCCATACCCGTTGCGAGCATCGCCGCTCGCGTTTCGGCATCCGGCAGTGTCATGCGCATCGTGATCAAAGTTCCCGCACCTTCTTGGGTGAACTTCGTTTCGATGTGATTGTCCGGTGTGGGATCGGGCAAATGCATGCGCTCGATGTGAACAATTCGGCTGAAGGGTTCCAGCTCAAGGAACTCACCCGTTAGATAGAACCCTGCTCCCTTGCCATCCGACCACTCGTAACGAATCTTCCCGCCTGGGTGCGCCTCATTGACGCAAACGGGCATGGTCCAGCCCTCAGGCCCCAACATCCATTGCCGGATCAGCTCGGGTTCAACATGGGCTCGATACACCGCCTCGGGTGATGCCGCGCAATATCGGGTTGCAACTACGTATCGATCGCCTTCGGTCGTGAGATTGAGCTTGGTCATCCTGTGTCCTTTCGTTTCATGTTATCGCTTCGACTCATTGCAGCCAGTACAGTATCCAGGCGGTCGTAGTTGGCCTCCAGCGCAGCGCGGAGCATCGAAAGCCACTGATCGATGGCGTCGATGCCTGCAGGCGCTAATCGGCAGGGGCGTTTGGCACCGTCGACGCGGCGAACAATCAACCCCGCACCCTCGAGCACCTTCAGGTGACGCGAGACGGCGGGCTGGGTCATGTCAAACGGCCGAGCCAGCTCCATCACAGTGAGCTCACCCAGGGCCAGCCGAGCCAGGATCGCGCGGCGTGTTGGATCCGAAAGGGCTGAAAAAGTGGCGTCAAGCTGGCTCATCTGGCGCGGGTCCTTTTGATAGCATAAATGTTATATTACAAATGTGTTATGTCAAGCGCGGCGCTCTGCTCGCCACGAAAACTGTGTTAGGGGCAGGGCCATGCTCAAAAAGGTTCTGTTGGGGGTCGGTGGTGTGCTCGTGCTGGCAATTCTGGTGGTGTTGGGGCTCGCGGCGACAAAGCCCGCTACGTTTCACGTCGAAAGGAGTGCGACGATCTCAGCCCCGCCCTCGGTCGTGTTCGCCAACCTCGAGGACTTCCACCAATGGGCCGCGTGGTCGCCCTGGGAGAAGCTGGATCCAGCCATGCAAAAGACGTTCGGCGGCGCACCGAAAGGGGTGGGCGCGACTTACGCCTGGCGTGGCAACGGCGACGTGGGCGAGGGCAACATGACCGTCACGGAAAGTCGTCCCAGCGAACATGTCGCGATTCGTCTGGAATTCCTGAAGCCATTCGCCGCAACGAATACGACTACTTACTCTGTGAAGCCTACCGCAGGTGGCTCTGAGATCACCTGGGCGATGGAGGGCCCCAACTCGTTCATGGGCAAGGTGATGTCCGTATTCGTAGACATGGACACCATGGTGGGAAAGGACTTTGAACTAGGCCTTTCCAACCTAAAAAGACTCTCTGAGCGCTGAGCACGCACGCTGCTCGCGTTTTGGCTTTACGGGGTGGTCAACCACGGGTTCAGCTCTGGGGCGTGAAAAAGCGCTCGCTTTGAACATCACGGTTGCCGATATTCAACTTGAGCGCCTAGCCGACCTCTCGCGTGGGTTCCGAGAGAGCCCCCATTTGGCAGTCGACAAGATAGTAAGCATGCTGACTACTTTTTTCGCAGGCGAGGCCCCTGCCGCGACGGTCTCCAAGTCTAGCCAACCCTCGGTAGGGGTCGGGCACCGTCCCTAACTTCCGCAGCTTACTGACAGTTCCATGTTTCACTGCGACCGGAGCACCGACATCCCGGCGCTCGCTGAAAACCACCGCCTGAGCCTTGTGCCGGGGCTCCCGCCGCGTTCGCAGCACCGCCCGCGGCGGCTGCGCCACCCGAGCCTTGAGCAGCGGCGTACGGGCAAGTAAGACCACCCAAGCCCAAGCAGGAAGACATATTCGCTGGCCGAGATGCTGGGCAATTCTCCATGGCAACGCACACGAAGGCGCCATTGGTACACGTGCAGGTTGAAGCAGCAGTCAAACAAGCGGAGGTGCCCATGCACGTGGCACCGTTTGCGGGCGCAGCTCCGTTTCTCGGGCAGTTGGTCTGATTCTGATCTTGATTTCGCATGATGCACTGATACGTGCTGGTCATCGAATTACAGAAACACAAGCTCGACGTCATGCCGCTCGTATATCGGCACGCGCCGTCTCCCAATTCTCCCATGCCCCCGCCGGTTCCTTGGGCGGCTGGTGTACATGCTGTCATCGCCGGGGGCGGTGCCGCAGGGCAGCTAGCCGGATTCATAGGATTCGCCATGGAGCCTCCCGCGGGGATCTGTGCTGCTCCACCCGAACCAACATCAACTGCCGCACCACCCGAACCAACATCAACTGCCGCAC
>CAZSUA010000321.1:0-6377 GCA_964609655.1 uncultured Polyangiaceae bacterium
CTCAGGATATGCAAACGCGCGCCGGCGCGGTTGAGCTCGCGCAGCAGCGCAGCGGCGCCCGGTACCGCTCGTTTTTGGTCAGGCCGCTCAAGCGCGATGCGAACGATCGCCCCTAGGCTATCAAAATCCGTGCGCAGGTAAGTTTTGTCGAGGTCCCAGCGGCCGATGACAAGCTCGCCCGGACTCACGAGGCCCAGGCAGTGCGCGTGTCCGATAGGGAGGATACTAGTTCTTTTTCCCCTGAATTGGTCGCTGCTTCGATGGCTTGCTCCAGGTATCCGAAGGCCTCGTTCGAGCGTTGCCGGCCGTGCGCAACCTGGGCCAAGGCACCGAGCACGCGGGCTCGATCGGGGCCACTCGGTCCGGCGAGATCGAGCGCTTCGCGCAGTACACCTTCGGCATCCGCGAGACTTCCGGCGCGTGCCAGGGCCGCTCCGAGCTTTCGGCTGAAAATAAGCACCGCACGCAACGGATCATCCAGCTCGCCGCGGCTGATCTCTTGCCGAGCCACTTCCAGGCCGCGCCTTAGGGCCAAGACCTCGCTCTCGATGGCGCCATTCGCGGCCGCGCGTTCCGCAACCTGCTCAAGGAGCAGCAGCGCTTGAAAGGAATCTTGGCAAAAGTAGGCGTGTTGGGCTCGTGCTTCGATCGGCGCGCCCAGCTTCTCACAAACTCTCAAGGCCTTATCGTGGAGTTCACGGCGGACAGCATGCGGAATACCGGTCAGCACAATTTCACGCAACAAGGGATGTGAAGCAGAGATGAGACCATTGCTGCTTTGGACGAAGCCCTCTTGGACCAAACGCTCAATCGTGGGTGAGGCATCGTGCAGGCTGGTCACTAATTGGGAGATATCCTGCGGCCGAACAGCATCGCCGAGCACAACAATAGCCTGGAGCACCCGTCGCGCCATCGGTTCGAGCGTGTCCAAGCGGCGAGCCACGAGGTCGCCGAGCCGGGGTGGGGCATCCGTGCCACCCGAGGCCGCGTAGCGCACCGCCTGCTCGAGATAAAGCGGCTGAAAATCCTGTGTTTCCGGGTCAGGCTTCGGCCGATCTTGAGCCTTCACGTAACGCAAGATGGGTGCGGCGGTGGACTCGCTCAGACCGGTGAGCGCATGGGCGGCACAGCGCACGCTGCCCCAGCGTGGATCGAATGCGGGAACGTGCGAACCGACGAGAAAGACATTTCCCGAAGGCGGCGCCGCGATCATGTCCGTGAAGGCATTGCGGCTGGCACCATCGATGCGATGAAGATCATCCACCAGAATCGTGATGCATTGGTTGTCCTGCCGAGCCAACCCGAGCTCAAGACCCCAGCGCAAGGCTTCGGCCAAAGCGTAGCGACGCTCAGCGGGCATTCTTCGATCAGCGCTCTGACCCTTCAATGCGAAAATCTCAGCGAGGCCGCGCTTCGCCTCGGGACTCGCCCCGTCAAAGCGTCCACCCTTCAGGGCAACTTCATCGAGTTGCGAAAGCTCCTGAATTGTCTTCCTGAGACTATAGTTGGCGACATCAGCTAGGTAGGGATCAGGGCGGGTTTCGATCACCGTTTCGCCGCGAGCGCGCAGCGCACGTGCGAACTCAACTAAGACACGGCTCTTGCCGAAGCCAGCTTCGGCTACCACCCGTGCGGCAAACAAGGTGCCAGAGGCGCGTTTCTTCTGCTGCTCAAGCCAGCCGAGAGCAGCGTCGCGCCCCACCAAGGGCAGGGGAAACGTGGGTGTTTCGGAAGGCGGTGCGCTGACCCCGCCCAGCCGACTCCCGCATTCCCCACAGAACTTCGAGAGCGGGACCGTCATCCTGCAAACTTGGCACAGGACACTCCCTGAGCTCGGCGGTCGCGTGATGGTGAGCCCTGCATGGGCCGCTGCCAACCCTTCGGCCAGAGCTTCGGCGAACTCAGTGGCGTCTTGATAACGCCCATTCGGGTCCTTGGTCATCGCCCGCTTCACGACCGACACGAGGGCTTCAGGAATGTCCCGTTCCGGCGCTACTTCACGCGGATCCGGAATCGGCATCGTCATGTGCATCATGACAACCTGCGTCGGGCTATCGGCTTCGAACGGTAGCTGGCCCGTCAACAACTGAAAGAACATGACGCCCACCGCGTACAGATCGCTGCGTCCGTCGATTGCATCGCCGCGGCCCTGCTCGGGCGCCATATAGTCCGGGGTTCCGCACACGATACCGGGGCTCGTGACGCTCGGCCCTTGGCGATCGGCGCGCAGCTTGGCTAGCCCAAAATCGACGACCTTGACGAAGTCGCCACCACGGCGTAACGGCTCAAGGATCACATTTTCCGGCTTGAGATCGCGATGCACAATGCCAAGCTCGTGCGCTTCGGCCAGGGCGGTGAGCACTTGCCTGAGCACATCCACAATGCGCGCAAATGGCAGAGGGCCCTCCTCGTACGCGACACGAGCTAGGTCCTTCCCGCGCAGGAACTCCATGACCAGATAGGGCTGGCCATCGTCGGTGCGACCAAAATCGAAAACAGCTACAGAATTGGGATGATTGAGTTGGCTCGCGGCTCGAGCCTCCGTCATGAAACGCACGGCGGAGTTTTCATCTGACAGCAGATGAGGGTGAATGATCTTAACCGCAACGGTCCGGCCGAGGACACTTTGTTCGGCGCGGTACACGCGCCCCATCCCGCCCACGCTGATTAAGTCTAGGATGTGATAACCACCGGGTAACGTCTTGCCGATGAACTTATCCTCGTCGCTCACCCCGAGCGTGCCGATCGGGAAACCACAGGCGGGGCAGTATTGGTGCGTTCGCTCGCACGACGTTCCACAGTGCGGGCAGGCGCGAAAATCAGCGTTGGAGAGGGTCATGACGTGGGGCTAGCTGCCGACAAAACCGGGGGGCTTGGAGGTTCCCAGGCTAGCTCAGCCTCGGGCAGGGTCGATACCGGCGGACCAAAGATTCCGCGCAGTTCCGCCTACAGCCTGCGCCGATGTGCCAAAACCCACGGCGACAGGGCGGCGGATCGGGCTTCTGGGCCTTTTCGCGGATCCTCCAGCCAGAGAGCCGCGGCGGCAGCCGCCGCCCGAGTGCGCTCGAGCCCAGGAACCGTGCCTTTTTCTTGACAGAGCTCGGCTAAATGCTCTTCCACGAAGGTGGTGTGATAGTGGCCGCTCTTGAAGCACGGATCACGCAGTAGCTGCTCGTGAAACTTAAGATTCGTCTTTACCCCGACGATGACATACTCGTTCAACGCGCGCAGCATGCGCGAGAGGGCCAGCTCCCGGGTCGGGGCCCACACGCAGAGTTTCGACAGGAGTGGGTCGAAAAGCTCGCTGACCGCTGAACCGGATCCGACTCCGGAGTCATGGCGCACGTTCGGGCCACTTGGCTCCCGCAGCCACATAATTTGGCCAGGGCTGGGTAAAAAACCCCGTTCGGGATCCTCGGCGTAGATCCGGCATTCAAGCGCTGCGCCGCGCGCCACCACCTGGCTCTGATCAAAGCCGAGCGTTTCCCCATTCGCCACGCGCACCATTTCGCGCACCAGATCAAACCCAGTAACGAGCTCGGTGATGGGATGCTCCACCTGCAACCGGGTATTCATTTCTAGAAAATAAAACTGGTCCTGTGCGTCCACCAAGAACTCAAACGTGCCCACGGAGTAGTAACCCACCGCCCTGGCTCCTTGCACGGCGATGGCTCCCATCCGTTCGACCACGTCCCTTGGCAAGCGTGGCGATGGCGTTTCTTCCAAAACCTTTTGGTGCCTCCTTTGCATGGAGCAATCGCGTTCGAACAGGTGAACGACGTTTCCATGTTGATCGCCGAGTACCTGAATTTCAATGTGGCGCGGTTGAATCAGCGCCTTCTCCAAATAGACATTGGAATCGCCAAACGCGTTCTCGGCCTCGCTCCGTGCCAGAGAGTATGCTGCGGCCAACTGTTCTTCAGAAGCCACGCGACGCATGCCTTTTCCGCCGCCCCCCGCCCGCGCTTTGATGAAGACTGGGTAGCCAAGGTGGGCCGCGGTGGCTTTGGCCTCCGCTAGGTCGTTCGCTGAGCCACCCGGAACGAGTGGAACGCCCGCCGCTCGCATGGCTTCACGGGCTTCGGTCTTCGAGCCCATGGTACGGATGGCACTGGCGGAGGGACCCAGAAACGTTAACCCGTGGCGCTGGCAGGCGTCTGCGAACTCTGCGTTTTCGGAAAGGAAGCCGTAGCCCGGTGCCACCGCATCCGCTCCAGAACGCCGAGCCGCACTCAGAATCGCATCGATGTTCAAATATGTCTCCGCGGCGCTGCTGCCCGGCAAAGCCTCCGCGAAATCCGCGTAGCGAACATGCGGCGCTGCACGATCGGGCTCG
The DNA here is from genome assembly GCA_964609655.1 of uncultured Polyangiaceae bacterium. Taxonomy (GTDB): domain Bacteria; phylum Myxococcota_A; class Polyangia; order Polyangiales; family Polyangiaceae; genus JBBRRP01. The sequence goes on from CAZSUA010000321.1 coordinate 4,337, forward strand.
CCGTAGACCGCCACGCTTTCAAGGCCCATTTCTCTGAAGGTGCGGGCGAAGCGCAGCGCGATTTCTCCGCGGTTTGCGATCAGAATGCGTCTTAACACTGGGTTTCGTCCTAAGTTGGGAGGGGAGGGGCTTTTTTCCGGCCAATGGTGCCTCCCCTCTAGCGCGAGCCGTTTGGGAATTCACCACGCGACAATGGCCGGCCTCTCGACTATACCGCACGCGCCGTGAGCGGGGAAAGCCCACAGAATCAGCCTGAGCGTGTGATGAGCGTGGCAGAGCTCACGCGACGCCTCAAGCGTGCCGCCGAGGATGTGAGTGCGAATGAGTGGGTCCAGGGCGAAATCGGATCGCTGACCCGCGCCTCAAGCGGCCACATCTATTTCACGCTGAAAGATGAAGAGGAAGAAGCGGTTATCGATTGCGTGATGTACAAGTTTCAAGCCGCTCGTGCCACCAAGATCCTGGAAGAGGGTGCGCGGCTTTTGATTTGGGGAAAGGCCACCGTCTGGGCACCCCGAGGGCGCTTGCAGTTTGTCGCCGAGAGGGCGCGCCCGTTTGGCCGCGGAGCGCTGCTTCTGGCGCTGGAAGCGTTAAAATCACGTCTTTCTGCGGAGGGCTTGTTTGCGGCGGAGCGCAAGCGTCCGCTGCCGGACAGTCCGAAGGTGGTCGGTGTGGTCACGAGCGCGTCGGGCGCGGCATTTCACGATATTCGGAGCGTCGCTTTCCGCCGCGGCGGCGTAAAGTTGGTGTTGGCGCCGGCCACGGTGCAGGGAGATGATGCGCCCGCGAGCATTGTGCGTGCGATCGATCTGTTGGAGCAGTATCCCGGGCTCGACGTGCTGATTCTTGGCCGCGGTGGCGGCTCGCTGGAGGATCTCTTGGCGTTCAGCGATGAGCGGGTTGTGCGCCGCGTGGCGCGTGTCAGGGTGCCAGTGGTGAGTGCCGTCGGGCATGAAATTGATTACAGCCTGACGGATTTGGTGGCGGACGTGCGAGCGGCGACGCCGTCACAGGCAGCTGAGCTGGTGATTCCCGATGAGATGGCTCGTGTCGAGCGTGTTCGGCGGCTCCGCGCGCAGTTGGTGCGTGCAGGGCTTTCGCGTGTTGTGAATGAACGCCGGCGCGTTGAAGCGTTGCGCCTAAGAATGAGCGATCCTCGCTTCGTGCTCGTTCAGCGCCAACAGCAGCTCGACGAGCTAGAGCGAAGCCTTGTGGGCTCTTTGCGGCTGCGGAACGGTAAGCAACAGGCGCAGTTCGCAGTGCTTCAGCGCCGCCTACTCGCCCGGCACCCGCGCACTCTCGTGCATCGGTTGAAGGCCCGCCTGATCCCGCTGGATGAACGTCTCGGGGCGAGCATGCAGCTCGCGCTGAGCGGACAGCGCGGTGATTTAGCCAGCCTTGCCGGTCGCCTCCAGGCGCTTTCTCCGTTGGCCGTCTTAGGCCGTGGGTACTCCATTTGTATCGCCCCGGAGGGCCGGGTGCTCACGCGCATTCGAGAGGTGCGCGTCGGGGAGCGCGTGCAGGTTCGAATGATGGATGGAACCTTTGAATCGCAGGTTATCCGCGTGGGGATCGGCGAACACGCGGCGGGAGGCCAGGAATGACAGCCCGTTTCGTCCTGCTCGGTCATCCGGTGGGTCATTCCGTGTCACCGGCTATGCACACGGCCGCGTACCGCGAGCTTGGGCTGGATGCCGAGTATTTGTCGATTGATTGTCCCGATCCGAAGGCCGTCCGTCGCGAAGTCGAACGCTTGCGTGGCGGCGAGCTCAGCGGGACGAACGTGACCGTGCCGTACAAGAAGCTGGCGCTAAGTCTTGCGGATCGCGCCGATCCGCTCGCGAAAGCTGTGGGGGCGGCGAACGTTCTGTGTCGCATGCCCGATGGGAGTGTGGAGGCCCACAATACCGATGTGGCAGCGTTGGCTGACGAGCTCCGTTTGCATCAGCCAAGCCCACGTTCAGCGTGTGTGCTTGGGAGCGGGGGAGCGGCGCGATCCGCAAGACTTAGCGCCAGCTTCTTGTACGGCACGGTCACGTTC
>CAZSUA010000322.1:0-6371 GCA_964609655.1 uncultured Polyangiaceae bacterium
CGGCGTATCGGGCAAGCTCAATCCACGCTGACCAGACCACGCGGATGTCCACGAGCTTCGCGCTGCGAGCGCTCTGGTGCGCTATTTTGGCGTCCTCTCAAGCCACTCCAAGTTTCGTTCCGAAGTAGTCCCAAAGCCGCTACAGGATTCTTCTGCTTTCAAGCCGCCTCCGGCTTCTGGCGACCAGCTTCTGTTCCCCAAGCTCAACGGCGGGCCCATGCGCTGGCTCGAAGCTGCCACCACCGAACAAGCTGCCACAGCCCTGCTCGCTAAGCTTGGGCTTGCTCCTCAGCCGCCTCCGACGCCACCACCGGTTTTGTTCGGGCAGCTCCGGCTCAGGTTCTGTTGATGGTCTGACGCCGGGCTTGTTGCCCTCGGGGGTGCTGCTCCCTTTGTTGGAAGCAAGCACCTCAGTGCGGAGATCTATTTGCGCTTGCGTGAAGTGGGATTTTGAGCTCCGCTTTGCGTCGGGTTCACCGCTCCTTGAGCCTCGGTGACGTGGTGAGCTGTCTTATGCTCCGGCTTAGCGATACTTCCTTGACCGACAAGCTCAGATTCTCGGCTGATCCGGACTTGATTGCTGGATACTAGACCCCTCGCCGCCGGTACCTTCCAAGACCCAACGCCAGCAGCACTAGGGCGAGAGCAGTCGAACCCGAGGCACCGAGCGGCCCCGGCGTTGCCATCGCACAGCCCCCGCCGCTGTTCACGCGACCCTTCGGCGCAGTCCCTGACGTTCCGGTCGCACCCGGCGCTCCCGGGCTCGGTACGGTTGAACTGTTAGTGGCTCCACCGGTTCCCGGGAGGGCTGCGTTGCCTCCCGATGTGGTACCCCCCGAGCTCACTGCTGAAGCGCTACCGGTGCCGACCGCGACGGCGCTGCCACCGGCGCCTTGCGTAGAACCGCCGCTGTTGGCGGCACCCCCCGAACCGTTCGGCGCCCCCCCGGAACCAGCCGGCGGAGTGAACGGCACGAGGTCTGCACCAGGTGGCAACGGAGCGTCGCCCAGCTTGTACGGCTGGGAGTGGAACATGGTGATCCCTTTGGGGCCATCACCGGATTGCGCGGCAGCGATCACGATCGCGCTCGTGTCGATCGTGAATGGCCCGGCGTAGAGCGTCCCCACGTCCTGCAGGGTGCTGGGGATGCTGCCGTCAGTGGTGTAGCGGATCTCGCCCGCGCCTGCTCCCTGAATGGTGATCGTCAATTGACCTGAGGGGTGCTGCCCGCCCTCCGGGGACATGGTGAGCAAGGGGTTGGGGCGGCTGGGAACACCTCGACGCTGCGCGAACAACCAAGGCAAGTAGTCGAGCTGACCGAGCCTTTGCATGCCCTCGTAGTGGCCACCCAGAATGCCTTCCGTGAAGTAAGGTCGACCGCCAGCGCGCGCTACGGCAGAGAACATGGCCTTGTCGCTGTCGTACGGGACCTCGTCGTTGATATTGTGGTTCGACCAAATGGCCATGTTTCTGAGAAGTGGGGCGGCCTGCGGGGAACCTCCGCCATCAGAAGGGGCACCGGCGGCGAAGATGTCCGCGTGGCGGCTGATGAAATCCCACGTGCCGTAACCACCCATGGAAATCCCGGTGACGTAGATTCGTTCAGGATCGATGTTGGGGTACTTCACCTGGAGCGCCTTCAACATCTTGATCGATGAGATCGCTGAGGATGACTCCGCCAGCGTGTTCACGTCGTAAGACTCCTTGTTGGCCCAATCCCAAACGGCCCAGGCTGCTGAGTTCGGGTTCTGGCTGTAATCGTTGTCGGAGTTCACCGTCCGTGGGGTCATGATAAAGGCTGGGAAGGCCGAACGATTGGCGGGCTCGAACAACGCTTCGAAAGGACAACTCCAACCCTGAAGGAACGCGAACGAGTCATCGGTGCCCATGCCGCCTGCGCCATGCAGGAAAATAACCAGCGGGTACTTGGTGTTGGGATCGAGGCTTGGCGGCTCCCAGTACCAACACCGCATGCCGTCCGCTGCGCAGTCCATCGCTTGTTGTGTAGGGATAGGGACTTGACCGTCGCCCTCGGTGCACACGGGGGCGGCATGAGCCGCAGAGGCTGTAAGGAGAATTCCGAGGGAAGCGAGAAGGGTCAGTGAATCGCGCATACACAATTGGATGCACTCCCGTGCCGGGTTATGCAACTGATACTTTGCGAGTCCTTTGCGCCAGCTTCGCCGCACGTTGGCGTACCACCCCCTTTCGGGCTGAGGAAACACAACGCGCCGCCTTACGACGACGGGGCACTAATCCAGTCTAGCGCGAACCCGCGGGCGCGCAGTTCGAAGCACACCACTCAGATTCCTTTAACCACCAGTTCACGATATGTACCGGATCAGATCGCGCGAGGTCGGCTGGTGACACCTTTGACCTCAAGCGCCCGCGTTATCAGAGCCGGAAGCTGACCGCGGTCAGGACGCCCGACGACAACGCAAGGAGAGCACGGCGAGTCCAGTGGAGCTCATGCGCATTGGTATTGGACTCTTCGGCTTCTCTGGCTTCGACGAGGACTGCCTCCACGGCATCGCTAGCTACGCTCGTCCGAAGCGACCTTGGACCTTTGACAAGCGCCATCCCACTGCCGAAGGTGTGAAGCTGCTCTTGGCGCAGAAGCCTGACGGTATTCTGGCCGCGTCGTCTGACAAGCAGGCGCTCGCGCTCCTGGGAAGCACCTCTCCCAAGCCTTTCGCAAAGTCACCGGTCAGACGCCGCTCCAATTTCGCGGGCTGGCAACGCCCTGAAGTAGGCTGAGCGCCGTTCGACTTTGCGTTCAGCGCCCGCGGGCTCGATGCAGGCATGGTATGCGAGCGTATCAAGGTGAGAACGCGTGGTGACCAGCGCTCACCGATGCAGTGAGCAAATTACGAAGGCAATTGACGGGATCTAGAGAGGCTAACACCTCGCACGGTCGCTATACTCAAGTAAGCTAGTTTCCGATTCCAGTACCAAATTCAGTACTAGGAATATCTCCCTTTGAGGCGGTCCATATGAAGTTCACGTGGTTCCGATGCGCGCACGCCGCACGCTTCCTTGTTCTGCCCTTCTCGTTGTTGTTCGCTGAGGGGTGCACCGGGGTGGCCTCGACCGGGTCAGCGCGGGGTGAGCCGACAAACACTGACAGCGACCCCGGCGGACCCCAAGTCATGCCAGGCGGACCTCAAGTTATGCCTGGCGGACCTCAAGTTATGCCTGGAGTCGACCCGACGGCGCCAGCGCTGCTTCCTGGGCCGAAGCCATTGCGTCGGCTAACGAATTTTGAACTGAAAAACACCATGTGGGAGCTGCTTGCTGTGGACGCGCCGGTTCCCGAGACGCTGCCGCGTGATGTGCTTTCGGAATCTGGATTTTCGGAGGGCTCGGTCATTTCGCGACTCGAGGCCGAGGCAATCATGGACTGGACGGGCACGCTTGCACAGCAAGGCGTTGCTCGGATCATGGCGTCGGCGCCCTGTGTTACGGCCCCCGCCGATCGCGCTTTGCAGGACGAATGTGTCAGTGGTTTTATCTCGAACTTCGGAATGCGTGCGTTCCGCCGCCCTGTGATAGCGGCGGAGTCCACGGAATTTTTCAGCTACTACCGTGACGTACTGCGCACCCAGCAGAGCTATGGCTTCGAACAGTCGATCGGTGTTCTGGCGCATCTCATGTTGCAGTCGCCGAGATTCCTCTACCATGCGGGGAGCCCTATCGCTGCAATGGGTCCCACGTCGGGCGCCGTACGCCTCGATGCCTACGAGCTCGCCTCGCGCATGTCTTACTTTCTCTCGGGCAGCATGCCGGATGCCCCCCTGTTCGAAGCGGCCTTGAACGGCCGCCTAGCGTCCACGGAAGGGATACAACAGGAGGCCCGACGGCTTCTGAACGATCCGCAGAGCAAGGTTCAGATCGAGGAGATCATGCTCCAATGGTTGGGGATCGAGGATCTCCGAAAGAAGATCAAGGACGCTCGCTACAGCTTCACGCCCGAACTGGGGCAAGCGATGGTCGATGAGACGCGACGCCTCGTTGACTCCGTCCTTGATGGGGAAGGCACCCTCGCCTCGCTTCTCCTTTCGAGAACGGCTTATGTGGATAACGGGGCCCTGGCCGCCTTGTATGGACACCCGGGATTCACGGGAAATAATCTCACCCCGCTTCAACTCAAAGAAACGGAGCGTTCGGGAATCCTAACCCGTGCGGCGTTTCTCACGTCTCAATCGTTGGGCTCCGAACTGAATCCGATTAAGAGGGGGCTGGCCGTCGTTGGAAAGTTTCTTTGTCTCAATGTGCCTCAGCCTCCGGCTGGATTCGTGCCCCCCGACCACGTTGATCCGGGTCTTTCTACACGCGAATTCCTGAAGCGCCACGACGCCAACGCCTGCGCAAGTGCCTGCCACGCGATATTCACACCTGCAGGTTTCGCTTTCGAGAACTACGACGGCGTGGGCGCCTACAGGACGGTGGATGGCGCAGAAACAATCGACGCCAGTGCGTCCGTATATTTCCCAGATGGGACCACTCGGCCCGTGGTCAACGCCCTCGAGCTGTCTCAGTTGCTCGCGGCTGATGCTGCGACGGGCGATTGCTTCGCTGATCACTGGTTCCGTCGTGCGCTACGCCGTCGGGACATCCCGAACGACGAGGGTCACCGCCAGGAGGTGAAGCAAGCCTTTCGCGGCGCAACCGGAAATATTCGAGAGCTGATGGTCGCGCTCGTGACGAGTACAGCCTTCACACACCGTTCGCTGGAGAGTGCCAAATGAGCAAGTGGATAATTCGCAGGCGAGACCTGCTCCGAGGAATGGGCGCGGGTGCCGCTTTGCTGCCACTTCTCAATGTGCGCGCCGCGCGTGGGCAGGCCGTTCCGCCAAAGCGCGTCATTATGTGTGTGTTTCCGAATGGGTACCCGAGCGGACAGTACACAGCGACAGGCAACAATGGCGCGGTCGACCTCTCGACAGCAACCTTCGCAGCGTCTCTGGCTCCGCTGTCGCCCTGGAAGGACCAGCTGGCGGTCGTTGCACCGGTAAAGTGTATCAACGCGGACGATGCTGAAGACTATCACCGTGCTTATTCGATGATGTTTTCGGGGGCAGCGCCGGTATCGAAGCCGCTTGGGCCTTCCTCCGTATGGGCACCAACGGGCCCGACGATCGATCAGGTGATCGCCAATAACATCGACCTCCGAGAGAAACTGCCGCGCCGAACGCTACCGCTGGCATTGCCGCTAGGTGAGCCAGAGGGTGTCGACGGCACGCTGGAGGCACGACGTGCCTTTTGGGCCGGTCAGGGCCAGCCGATTACGCCCGAAATCGATCCCTACAAGTTGGTGAAGGATCTCTTCGTCGGGACAGCGATGGATGATGTTGCGCTGACGCAGGCTCGGGCTGGGCGTCGAAGCATGCTGGATTTTCTCGGACGGGACCTGGAACGATTCTCGGCTCAGCTGGGTACGGAAGACCAGTTCACCGTGGCCAGTCATCTACAGGGGATCCGTGATTTGGAGCTTCAGCTCCAGCAGATTGGAACCGGGGGAATCTTGGGGGAGCCCCCGACGATCCCCACCGGCCTCAACATTCAAGCACTCAACGACACACCCGCGTTGTGGGAAGCACAAAGACAGATACTCTTGGCGGCGTTTCGGGCAGGCGTCACGCGAGTGGCAACGATGCAGTTCGGCCCGGCCTGGGGCGACAAACTCAATCTACCCTGGTTGCCCGCGACCGGGGGTCGCGTGTGGCACGAAATCGGCCACGGGCCTACCGATAATCCGCAGGGCCAGGACGATCACCAAACCGTCGTTACCTGGTATTCGCAGCAATTCGCAAAGCTGCTCGAGGGCTTGGCGTCGATCCCGGAGCCGGGGCCGAACAGCGTGACGATGTTGGACAACTGTGTTGTCGTCTGGGCTTCGAACATGTTGAGCGGAGATCATGACCCCAGCCTCCCCTGGATCTTGGCGGGAAAGTGCGGTGGGTACTTCAAAACGGGTCAGTACCTAGCATCAGCGGCAAACAAACCGGTCAATCACCTTTTCGTCGACCTCGCCCACGCAATGGACGTGCCCCTCGATTTCCTGGGAAATCCGGACATCCGCGGACCAATGCCAGGCCTGAAGGCTTAAGGATCTGGATGCGGTCGCACGCGTCGAACCCCGACCCTTCCCGCACTCCTCAGCCCGCCAGAGCGGGCTTTCCTTGGCCGTTTCGCGCCTTGAGGAGCTGGAGCCAGCGCCGAGCGCTTCGCCCGGATCCACCTGGTAGTCGAGCGCCGCCTCCGGCTTCTGGCGACCAGCTTCTGTTCCCCAAGGCCAACGCCCAAACTGACGACACTCGCCCTTCCCGTAAACGCTGGGCCTGGCTGCTGGCTCATGTGTTCCGGGCAGA
>CAZSUA010000323.1:0-6353 GCA_964609655.1 uncultured Polyangiaceae bacterium
GCTCTGGCCCGCTGCGCCAGCTGCTCCCGCGGAATTTCCGCCGCCCATCGGCGAGCCGCCGCCGACTCCGGCACCCGCGGCGTTTGAGCCGCCAAGCCCATCCGTGCCGCCTGTTGCCGCGTTGCCAGCCGAAGCCGCCGAACCGCCGGTGCCAGCCGCCGAGCCACCGGTTCCTGCGCCCACGGGATCCGCACCCCCGGTGCTGGCCCCGCCGGAACCATTCGGGGGCAGCGAACTCGCGCCGCCGGTAGCGGAGACGCCACCAGATGCAGACGTGCCTCCTGAAGCGGAGGCAGTTGCTCCAGGCCTGGCGTTGTTACTAGGAAGATCGGGTTGAGGGTTGAGGACGCACGCTGACGCAGCCAGAGTTGCCAGCCATGCCATCCTCAGAACTCGAATCCTCAAAAACATTCTCGATCCTGCCTAGCATAGATTGGTCCATGGCGGTCCACGTCTGAGGACCGCGCGTTTCCCGGGGTAGCTTAATTTTGACGTCTGATCGAATGAGCCACTTGGCACACACTTGTGGCACAACATGGACACTTGTGCCATGGAACCTGAGTGAGCCGTCGTGAGCCACTTCAGTCTGAGCGGCTATTCAGTCTGAGCCGCTAGAGGGCTGCCCGGGCCAACGCGAGCAGTTCTAAGACCTTCGCTGGAGTGGCGCCGGCGCCGCGGGCGGGCCCGAGTGCTTCCAGCTCCGAGGCAAGAGGCTCCAGACAGCCGATGAGTGCCCGCACCGTGCGAGCAATGTCATCCCCGTTGCTCACGAAAATGTCTTTCCATATATTCTCGGCGCCGCCCGCCGCCCGCGTGAGTCGCTCAAACGAAGGCCCGGCGGCGACTGACGCAGATTGTTCATGAGCTAAGAGTTTCACAATGCTGCCGAGAAGCTGTGGCAAATGGCTCGTGAGCGCCACGGCGGCGTCGTGCGCTTCGGCAGTCATTTCGACGGCGTTGCTGCCCAGCGCGTGGAGGAGTCCCCGGACCGTACTAAGTGCTTCCTCTGACGCATGTGCCGGACACACGAGCCAGTTGCGGCCCAGAAACAGATCTGCCCGGGCATTGGCTGCCCCACCGCCGGGAAGTCCCGCCATCGGGTGGCCGGGGACGAAACGTTCGGAATTTAGGCAGAGCTGAGCGGCTTGGCTGATCGCGCGTTTTGTAGAACCGCAGTCTGTCACGCAGGGTGCGTGTTCCAGCGCAATGGGTAGGAGCGCGACGATTCGGCTCACGGGGATCGCTAAAATAGTGAGTTCGGAGCCGGAAAATGCCGAATGGATTCGTTCGTCAGCGCCAATCGGCAGCACTACATCCGCCGCCGCTTTTGCTGAATCGAGCCCCAAAACTTCTGGCAAATCGACGCCGGTCACGTGCGTTCCGCGCTGACGTAGCGCCAGGCCGAGCGAGGCGCCGATCAGCCCGAGGCCGACAATAACTACCTTTTTCATTGCCGAAGTGCGACGCTCACCGCCCGCAGTTTTTCAGCAAGCTCCATGGCGGCTTGCCACTGCAAGGTAGCGGGCACCGTTGGCGGATCAGATTCGTGCCCCACCCAGACTCTCAAGATAACTCCGTCGGCTCCCGCTGCGATGGCTGCCGCCGCGATCGAGCTGCAATAACGGGCCTTTTGCGCGATACTCGGAACATCCACGACCACGGGCAAATGGGTGCGCACCTTGGCACGCACAATCAATCCGATCTCCAGCGTGCGCACACCGTTCGGAGATTCATCGCCTGTCTCAAGCAGCACAACGCCACCTTCTAGCCGTTCAAGTTCGCTTTCAGCAGCAGAAATCCAGTGATCGGTGCCGCGGCTGGGCTCCCGAGAAACGAAGCGCACGGGCCAGCGTTGCCCACTTGGCCGCGGGTGGAGCGAAAGCGCTGCCAGCGCTCCAACATCCTCGGGAACACTTTGGCTCCTAAAAACCATGGCGTCGAAGGGCCGGCCCGCAAGGACTTCATAAGGCAGACCGGTCGACACACGTCCATTCTCAGTTCTGAGCAGTTGGGGTGAGAGTCCAACGGGCTCGATGGCGATCCAGGGCCGTTCGCCGCCGATGGTGCCCCAGGCGCCCTCAACAACTGTAGATTCCTTGCGAAAGCGGCGCGAAGCCAAGCGATAAGGCTCAGTCACGCGCACTACTTTGGCGACGTCTGGAAATTCGCGTACGACCGCGGCGTGTTCCGTTGTCACATCCCCCACCACACCCAAAATAGAGCGCTCTTGACCGGTTGATTTCTGCACCGCAAGCCCCGCTCCCGCAAGATATCGAATCACGCTTTCGATACTGGCCTCGGGCGCCTCGGGCTCCATGACGACAATCATTTTGGGGGCGCGAGGCTCGGGCAAATCTTAGGGGTTTGCAAGAGGCATGGCTCGGCCCTGGCGCGGCCCTGATCCAGCGGCATAGATCTTGAGTGTTTTCTCGTCCGCGTGTCTCTGGACGTGACAGCCTCTCAAAGTCGAACACCTGGTAGTAAGCATGCTTACTATCTTCCAAGAACGAAAAGGGCCCCTCCACAGAACGCTCCCGCCGCGCCCCGCAACCCTACCCCGGTCGTGCCCTCCTACCGTCGTGCTCGGGGCGTCGTTTCCGCGTGAGCTCCGGACGTGACCTTTGATGGCGTTTTGGCTAAGAGTTGAGGCGGAGAATCGCCATGTTGGATGCTCGATACGTTGCCGATCATTTGGAAACCGTGAGGGAACGCTTGGGGACGCGAAGCTTTGACGCCGCGTCACTGCAAGGCCTTGCCGAGTTGAGTGCGGCACGTCGGGCTCTCATCGTGAAAACTGAAGCCGAGCAGGCGCGCAGAAATGCGGCCAGCGCCGAAATGGCGGAGTTAGCCAAGAGCCCCGACAAATCGCTCTTTCAGGCGCGTCGCGAGGACCTGAAGAAGCTGAGCGATGAAGTCAAGGTGCTCGAAGAGCAGATGAGTGCTCTTGAGGCGCAAATGGAAGAGCGCCTCGCCGTGATCCCCAATTTGCCGCATGAGTCGGTGCCGGTGGGGAGCTCCGAGGCGGATAATCGGGTGCTGCGCGTTTGGGGAAAGCAGCCTGAATTGGGCTTTGAAGCGCAGGCTCATTGGGATCTGGGAACCAAGCTGGGGGTGCTCGATTTTGAACGCGCCGCGAAGCTTTCGGGTGCCCGCTTTTCAGTGCTTTCGGGACAGGGTGCCCGCCTGGAACGAGCGCTCATCAACTTCATGTTGGATTTGCACACGCGGGAACATGGATACCGCGAGTTTTGTCCGCCTTTCTTGGTGCGTGGCGAGGCGCTCCGGGGCACCGGCCAGCTGCCAAAATTCGAGCAGGATCTCTTCAAAACGTTTCGTGCCGATCCTGAAGACCAAACGGCGCTCTATCTGATCCCAACGGCTGAAGTTCCGCTCACGAATCTCCATTCGGATGAGATCCTCGACGGCGCCAAGCTACCGCTCGCGTACACAGCGTATACACCCTGCTTCCGCAGCGAGGCCGGCTCGTACGGCAAAGATGTGCGGGGCTTGATCCGCCAACACCAATTCGACAAGGTGGAATTGGTGCGTTTTTGCGCTGAAGATCAGGGGCTCGCGGAGTTGGAACGGTTGAGCGGGCACGCCGAAGAGGTTCTGAAGCGCCTGGGGCTGCACCACCGAGTTGTCGAACTCTGCACGGGCGATTTGGGTTTTGCTGCCGCCAAGACCTACGATCTGGAGGTGTGGCTGCCTTCCCAAAATTGCTTCCGCGAGATCTCGAGTTGTTCCTGGTGCGGCGATTTTCAGGCGCGGCGGGCTAAGATCCGGTACCGAAGCGCCCCGAAAGCCAAGCCACAATTCGTGCACACGCTGAATGGCTCAGGCTTGGCCGTGGGTCGCACCTGGGTTGCCATCGTCGAGCAGTATCAACAGGCGGATGGTTCGGTGATCGTCCCGGAGGTCCTGCGTCCGTTCATGGGCGTCGAGCGCCTCACGCCCGAGTGAGCCCAGCGAGCATGCCCGAAATGAGCCCGGGAACGACGGCTGACCCCAGCCGATTTCAGCTGTTTTGTGCGACGGCGCTGGGATTTGAAGGGCTCCTGTGTGAGGAGCTCCGGGAGCTAGGCGTTAATCCAAGGCCGGTGATCGGCGGGGTTGAGTTGGTGGGTGGCTTCGAGGTGGTGGAGCTGATTCATCTCCAGTCGCGGATTGCGGAATCGATGCGGCTGCGCCTGAAGCCGTTCATGGCGCGCGATTTTGCGACGCTGGTGGAAGGATTGTCACGTTTGCCGTGGCACGCCTATTTGGGAAACGCCGAAAGCGTGCATGTCAGCGTCAGCTGCCAAAAATCACGGCTCTACCACTCGGACGCAGTGAGGGAGCGCTGCCTCAATGTGTTGGAACAGCGGCTCAAACGGAAGTTGCTGAGCGTGCCTAAAAAGGCCGCAGAACAAGCCGTTTTTATCCGAATTGTGGAGGATCGCGTTCAAGTGAGCGTGGATGCTTCGGGGGAGCTCCTGCACCGGCGAGGCGAACGCCGCCATGTTTCTGTTGCTCCGCTGCGTGAGACGCTCGCGGCGGGGCTGGTGCGGGCTTTGGGACCCGTGGAGCGCGTTTGGGATCCGTTCTGCGGTAGCGGAGCGCTGCTGATCGAATGGATTTTGGCGAAGGCTGGCCATGCGCCAGGGGCTTGTCGCTCGTTTGCATTTGAGAGTTGGCCGACGTATCGGGCGCGCCTCGCTGCGTGGCAGGGAAGAAAGCACGGTGCAGGCGAGCGTGGGGAAGCGTTGGCTCGCCCGGCCGAGGTTGTCGCTTGGGGCGACGATATTGAGGCCCACGCGCTCAAGGCGGCCCGCGAGAATTTAGCCCATATTGGCTATCAATCTGCGACGGAGCTCACGGGACTCGATTTTGAGCAAATGGCCGAATGCGTTCCCAGCGGGACCGCCATCCTCAGCAATCCGCCGTACGGAGTTCGGCTCGGTTCAAACGTTGAGGATTTGTATCAGCGCCTGGATGGCTTGCTCGAACGCCGGCTGGACCTGCGACCTGCAGTGATCATTACAGGTTACCTACGTTATCGCGCGCGTTCGCCCCACGCTTGGCGGGTGCTCTTCAGTACTCAGGTCGGTGGAATTCCGGCTGAAGTCTTGCGGCTGCCCTGAGCCGTTACTTGAAGCCTACAGCGGGAGCGCAAGCGGCAGGGGCCACCTTTGAAGCCAACCCGAATCGTGCGATGTCGTATGGAATACCGGGCATGCCGTCGACCGTCTGAAGGCAAGCCTTGTTGCAGACGCGGACTGGGTCGACCGGGTACTTGGCGGCGAGTGCGGCTTCCTCAGGAGATAACCCGCCAATGCCGGACATGCCGCCATTGCCGGACATACCGCCATTGCCGGACATACCGCCGTTGCCGGACATACCGCCATTACCGGACATACCGCTTGGCGTCATGGGCATCGGCAGCGGCTCGAAGTTGCCCGTGCACTTGTCCATTGGCGCCCCGCCACCAGTGCCACCTTGTCCCGTGCCACCGGTGCCACCTTGCCCCGCGCCCGCCGCGCCCGCCGCGCCCGCCGCTCCGCCGGCTGGCGTTACGCACGTCGGCTGCTTGGTCGCCATGTAAGGCGGTGGAAGATACTCAACGTTGACCAACTTGGTGCAGGGACCGTTATCGATTTGATCCAAGCACTCATCATACTGAGGTGGGGCGATCACCACCGCAGAGTCACACTTGTCCACCTTCAGACCGAATTGCTCGTCTTTGATGCAGCCCTCCACGGTAGCGACGATCTCGTTCTTGAGACCCACCTTGAGCCGCGCATCGGGGTACTTCGCGAGAATCTCGTTGTAACATACCACTGTGCGCTCGCACTTCTTGCGAATCAGCTCCCGGCAAGCCGCAGGTGCTTTCGGATCGATGGGCCGATCGACGCACCCCATAAAGCCCCAGACCGTGAGTGCAGCAACAACGGACCACCTATGCATGCGGCATGAGTCGCACGCTCCTCAGGGCGTCGTCAAGCATCGAAAATCAGGCAAATAAAAGGGAGAGAGCCCTGTATCACGGATTGGGGACAACTCCTGCAGCCCTTTGACCTGCATCGCGCCCAAGAGCGTGCAGTAGGCGCGGTGGTTGAACTCACTTTGGCTTGTTCCTGCGAGTCGGGCCACCGCGTGCCCCCGAGTCAGCAGGTGCCCCACCGCGCCCAGAGGCAGCGCGGCCCCCACTCGCTTTTGGTTTCGGGCCGCGTGACGTGGCGTCCGTTCGAGGCGAAACACCGGGCCTGGTCGGTTTTGGCGTGCCGCGAGTGGGCTCATCGCGCCGACCCCCTCGCCGCTGATCCCTAGCATCTCCCCGTTTGACGTCCGGAGCCGAGCGCCCGCGTGTGTCC
>CAZSUA010000324.1:0-6338 GCA_964609655.1 uncultured Polyangiaceae bacterium
CGCGTAAACGGGATCTCGTACCCAATCTTGGTCTTGCTCTCATCAATCCAAGCATCGGCCACGTGAGGCAGAACCTCGCGTTTGAAGTAAGTGTTGATGTCCTCCTTCAGCGGCACATTCTCGTTGTCGCGCAGGTCGGCATCAGGCTCCGCTCGCCCCTTCGCATCGGTGCAGACCTCGGCGGTTTCGTCGCGTTCAGAAAGCGCAGACATGATCGACTTGAACACAGGCGTCGGCACGTCGAGCTTCGCCTTCTGAAACGCCCCGCGAAGTAGTTTCTCAAAAGCGCCGCGATTCTTGACAACCTTGCCCGCATCGACCGCCTTCAGCACCCTGAAGATCTGCTGTTGCAGCTCCCGTCCATCCTCCACCTCGCGCTCCGCCGGAGCGCGCTTCTTCTTCGACTTAGCCAAACCCGCGAAGCCGCTCTCCTCCGAAAGCCGCTCAATGCGTTCCGCAGAAGCCTGAAAGTTCAACCGCAGCGGCCGTTCGACGGTGATGCGCCGAAAGCCGAAGTCCCGGTTGTCGAAGATCTTGGCGATGTCGCTACTCAAGAATTCGCCATATGTCTTGGCGAGCGTCACGATGTGCTCCTTGCTCAGCTCGTTTCGCTTATTTCCCAGCGATTTGCGCATTTTCTGAAACAGCCCGACGCCGTTGACGAGCTGCACCTTGCCCTTACGAGCCTTCGGCTTTCGGTTGGTCACGATCCAGACGTAGGTCGAGATCCCGGTGTTGTAGAAGAGCTGGTCGGGCAGCGCGACGATGGCTTCGAGCCAGTCGTTCTCGATCACCCATTTGCGGATCTCGCTCTCGCCGGAGCCAGCATCACCCGTAAACAAGGGCGAGCCGTTGAAGACAATGGCCAGGCGTGACCCGCCTTCGCCGGTTTTCGGATCCACCGGCTTCATCTTCGAGAGCATGTGCATCAGGAACAGCAGTGAGCCGTCGTTGATGCGAGGTAGGCCTGGGCCGAAGCGGCCCGCGAAGCCTTGCTTCTCGTGCTCGTCTTCGATCGCTTTCTGGACCTTCTTCCACTCCACGCCGAAGGGCGGGTTACTCAGCATGTAGTCGAACTTCTTGCCGACGTGCCCGTCCTCCGAGAAGGAGTTGCCGCGCACGATGTTCTCCGGGTTCTGGCCCTTGATCATCATGTCGCTCTCGCAGATCGCGAAGGACTCGGAGTTCAGCTCTTGCCCGAAGACTTCCAGCTTGGCCTGCGGGTTCAGCTCGCGCAGGTATTCCTCGGCTACGGAGAGCATGCCGCCCGTGCCGCATGCCGGGTCGAACAGCGTGCGCACAATCCCCTTTTTGGTCAGCGTCGCTTCGTCTTCGATGAACAGCAAATCCACCATCAAGCGAATCACCTCGCGCGGGGTGAAGTGCTCGCCAGCGGTTTCGTTCGATGCTTCCGCGAACTTCCGGATCAGCTCCTCGAAGATCGACCCCATGACGTGGTTCGGGACCGTGTCCGGGTGCAAGTCCACCTCGGCAAAGCGCGAAACGACCTGAAAAAGCAGGTTGGACTCGTCCAGCTTCGCGATCTGATCGGCCAGCTTGAACTGCTCGATCACGTCGCGCGCGTTGGGCGAGAAGCCCTTGATGTACGATGTCAGGTTGGCTCCGATGTGATTCGGATCGCCCTTCAACTTCTCGAAATCGAGCTTGCTCGTGTTGTAAAAGGGCACACCCGTGGTGCGGACCAACATCTTGTCGATGGTCCCCTCCGGGTGCTTCGCCTGCTTCAGCTCGGCATGCTTGGCCAGCACCTTCGCTTTGCTCTTTTCCAGCACGCAATCCAACCGCCGCAGCACCGTCAGTGGCAAAATCACCTTGCCGTAGTCAGCCTGCTTGTAGTCACCCCGCAGCAAATCCGCGATCGACCAAAGAAAGCTCGTAACCTCCGAAAACCCCGTAAAGCTCCGCGGCGACGGGGGCGGCACCGTATCCCTCGCGGCCCCTGCCTTCCCCAAGCCCGAAGCTGCTTTCCGATCCGCCGTATCGTTTCTAGACATTCGCGCCGGAGCCTACGCCGCCCGTCGCCTGAGGGGCAACGCCACCGGTGGGCAGGCGTGAAGGGATGCGTCGAGAATCAGTTTCCGACTTGCCTACAGCGCATCCGGCGTAACCGCGACCCCCGCATCACCATGGGAGTCTACAGCCACCTAGCCCACCAACCCCCAATAATCTGGGCAGTACCTCTACTGGCGGGGTCGGCACGTCGTGCCGATGGAGGCTGGGCTCAGTGACTTAGTCTCAAAGAGAGGGGTGACGGTCTTGTCCGCCCCCAACATGTATGCGCGACGATAGAGACGGCTCGCGATCTGATTGCTCATGTCATCGCCGCTGTGGAGGCGCGCTTGTATCCAAAACCTGACTAAACCTGCCCAAGCAGCGCCAGGCGCTCGAGTACCTCGACGCGATGGGCGCCCCGCGCGCTCAGTTAGTGCAGCCGAAGTGGGGGCAGCCGCCGGGCTTGTTGTGGGGAATGCACACTTGGTTACCGTTGCAGTCCAGCCCGCAATCACGAGCGGCGGGGCAGGGGCCGACGGTGCCGCAGCCTTTGGTTTGGCCCAGGCAGTTCTCGCCCGGATCACAAGAACCGAACTTCGAATGGCTCGCACGGGGTCGCGTGAAAGGAGCAGCTGCGTAAAAACGTTCCAGCCGAGACTCTCGAAAGTAGCTCAGTGAATGACTTAGCCACCGGCTATCCTCAGGCTGCCCGCTTGCAACGAAACGAGGGTCGAACCCCCGAACAGTATCACATGCGATGACCGAACCTCCACCGTCACCACGGAGGCGATTAGAGGGGAGTCCGTCTTAGCAGTCGAGAAATCGGAGAGTTCACCGCCCTCTGACGAATGCTCGTCACCTGCGAGTCCGTCAGAGTCAGGGGCGCGTCGCGGTTCTTAGCCACACTCAGGAGAATTTTCACCACTTCGTCGGCGATTCGTTCATTCAGCGGCTTCGGGCGGTGGTCGGCGATGGCCGCAAGCGCTTGTTCACGGGGCAGGTTTGGTGGGAGCTGCCCCTTCTCTTTCGCGAGTCTCATGGCTTCGTCGTCCTCCCAGACACACGATGGGTCCTCTAGCTGTTCTTTGATTAACTTCGAAAGGCGTTCGCCGCCGTTCTTTTGGTCTGCCCAATCCTCAGTAGCGGCACGCCCGTACAGATTAGCAACGAGCCACCCAAGCTTTGCTTGAAATGCGGGCTTGAGGCGACCCCGACGGGCATCGACCAGCGCGTCATAGTGAGAATGCCGTAGTGCCACCGACACTCGGAGTAGAGCAATCGCGTGCTCGGCGATTTCAACATCATGGTCGGGGTGGAGATAAAAGACGCCCAAGCCTTGTTCATTCTGGTTGAAGACCCGCTCCAGTAATCTCTTTGCTGACTCTCTACGGCTCTCCGGAAAGATACCTGAATTCCATGGATCGCAGGCGGTAGACAGCAGTTTGGGCAGTACCGCGCTAAGCGATCTCACAGCGGCAATCGCTACGTAGGGCGCAGAGGGCATCGCTCCCTTTCGCCTAACCAAGTCACAGCTCTGAGTAATCACGACGAAACCGAGATACTTGTCTTGGATGAAATGTGGATGTGCTTCTCTCAGCGCCGTCTTCAGTTTTGGCGTAGGGACCAACAGATCCCCTTGTTCTAGGTCAGACGTAGGATCGCAGTCGGCGTACGTCCAATGGGTGGCCATTTTAGCGCATGGTCTTTGTGGACCGGGGGATCGGGGCACCCGTTGTTACACGGACGGAGAGCGTGCCTTGATTCTTTGTTGTTCCAACCATTCGGGTGCTTGGCGGACCCATCACGTCCGAAACCACAGACCGGGGTTGTTGCGTCTGTTGCCTCAATGTCACCGGTTCGAACTTGGCCGGGTTGCTCGGGGACTGCGTATTTAACTTCCGTTCAGGCCAGCTCATACACCCAACTCTATCTCCAAGAAGCCCAGCAGGCCAAGAGCTTCGGTATGGAATTCCGCGACCTGCCTCAACCATGCGGCGAGATCCCTGCAGTCCGCAGAGTTTCGGTGATAGTTCAACGTTAGGGTAACTTGGTCTTTTTCCTGAGTGACATCCAAGTTCAACACTCCATCCTCGTTTTGCTGGAGGCTCCGCCGCACAGTGCCACCGAGCATGGTACGTTGTTCGGTCAGCTTCTCGTCGAGTGGTGTGCGAACCATCGCGTTGATCCTTTCGCTTTCAGCGCTCACGAACCTAAAATTTATCCCAGCGGCACTCACAGGCGTTTGATCCAAAGACTCAACAGCTCGACAAAGAACACCGACCGCGCGAGCCAGCTCGTCAAGATTTGGGTTGTCGGCAGACACAATTAGGGCGCCCGCATCAATGGTCACACACAGTCCGTCATGGCGTACCCGAAAAGTCTGGGGGCTTTCAATGTTGAGCTCGACGGTGATTGGCGTCTCCTGCGACAGTTGAAAGAGTCGAGTCTTTACTCCATTAGGGGTTAGAATCGCTGGGTTCCAAGCCCCAACAACAACGGCGTCCCAAAGTAATGGTGTGAAACTCATCTCCCGGCGCTTGTTACGCGTTTCAACGCGTTGCGGCAAGGGCCAAACGCGGCTGATCGGTTTCCATGTAGCCTCTAAGAAACATTGTAAAGCCCCGCGACGCTACGACACGTCCGGGGCTTGGAAGGACCAGTGCGAGTGGCCCAACGGATAGAACCTACAACAACGGGGCTTGCAAACAAACGGTCTGAGATCCGACAAGCTAATGTGACGCGGGCAGTTGGCGCCGTTGTAGCGCAGGCTGAGTTCGTAAGTGCGCTTGAGGATTTGGCTGATCGGGTTCGCAACATTCAACAGCTCTCGGGCCGGCCCCGGCACGGGGAAAGCAGCAAACACCCTTCACCGCTTACGCGGGCTGAAGATGTGCTTCGAGCGTACTTAAGATCGTCGAGGGCGAGCTGGCTAAGCGGCTGCATGCCGCCGCAACGCCCATTTTGCGCCAAAACAAAGACGCCGCTCGGCGGACAGGGCTTCGTACCAGAAGCGCCGCACACTTTGGAGGATGGTTCGTTAGTGCGTTCATGCAGCTTAGAAATAAGGACGTACGCGGCGGTGATGCGGCCCCCGCCCTGCCGACATGGGTTACGGCGGGCCACTTGCGGACTTCAAGCCCGTAGCGGTTCGGAAGCTGGCGCGTTTGGTTGCCGAAGGCGCCCCCTTGGTTGACGTGTCCGGAGCCGAAACCTACGCCGAAGCAGCCGAGCGGATTCGAGCATCGCGACGCAGTGAAGGCGTTGCTGACGTAGGGAATGAGGAAGGCCGTGACCGATTGCATATCTTGCCGCACATTGGCGCGATGCTTGTAACGGCGGTTCGCCCTGCGCACGTACGTTCGGTGCTCGAAGCGGCACGCGACGCGGGCAAGAGTCAACAAACCGTGCGACACATTCGGCGCACGATGAACGCCGTATTTGCCGCCATGTGGCGTGATGAGGCCATTCCTGACAACCCCGTGGCGCGCGTTCAGGTTCCGAAGTCCAAGCAGGATAGGCGTGAACGTGCCGTGCTCAGTGACGAGGAGCTCATTCGCTACCTCGGATGGCAGCACCCGGATCAACGCCATGCGCTCGGAGTGCTTGAGCGGCAGACCATGGGCACCATCGCCCGTGTCTTCGGAGGATTGAGGGCCGGCGACCTTCATGCGCTGCGATGGGAAGCACTCGAAACCGAAGACGGTCGATTCTCGTTCGGCTGGGCCCCGCGAAAGAAAACGGCCCGGCCGCAATTGCTTGAGGTGCCCGAGATGCTTAGGCCAATCCTCTTCGATTGGTGGGAGCGCGCTGGCAAGCCAAAGAAAGGGCTCTTGTTCCCGTCGTTGCGAGGCAAGCAAGCCGGCACCGGTGAAAAGAGCGGCGTTAGCCACGCAGCGGCGTTGCGCAAAGATCTCAGGCGCGCCTTTGGGCTTGAGCGCTGGTCTCGTACTGCTCAACGCTGGGAACCGGTTCCAGACCGTGTACTGACGCCCCGTGAACGAGAGCTCTTGGAAGGGACCGACACGGTGAAGCCGGTCGACTTTCACTCATGGCGCCGCGCCTACAATCAAGCGCTTGCCGACGCAGGGCTATCTGCTCAACAGGCTTCGGCCCTGGCCGGTCACGCCGATCTAGGTGCGCACGCGCGCTACCTCAACAACACCGCAAAGATGCGATGCGTGCCGCTCGCCGCGTTGCCGAAGCTGGCGGTTCATCGGACAGTTCTGGCACGGGCCATGACTAAACTCGGAGCCCTTGACCAGGAAACCAGCGCGCCCGAGTGGATTCGAACCACTGACCTTCGGCTTCGGAGGCCGGCACTCTAT
>CAZSUA010000325.1:0-6327 GCA_964609655.1 uncultured Polyangiaceae bacterium
GCCACCGCCTCCAAACCCACCGCCTCCCCCACGGCCGCCAGTTCCAAGCACCCAAAGTAGGCTGAGCGCCAAGCTGGGGTGAGTGAGCGCGAGCACGATGAACCCAAGGATCAGAAGCCCCAACAGGACCAAACGCAGCAAGCTTGGTTTGGCTTCCGGCGGCGCGTCGGGTGGAGCTTGAGTGGTGTTGTCCACGAAGGGTGCACCATCGATCGCCTGGAGCGTGGCATCGACACCCAGCACTACGGCCGCACTCGCATCACCCGCGCGCAACTTGGGCACCATCACATCATTGATAATGCGAGCGGCTGTCGCATCGGGGACGCGGCCTTCGAGACCGTAGCCCACTTCTATCGCAATTTTTCGATCCTGGGCGAGGATCATCAGCAAAAGCCCATCGTCGAGTTTCTTCTGACCCAGCTGCCAACTCGCAAAAGTCTTCACAGCGAAGTCGCGGATCGGAACTACGCCGGAAGTGGCGCCAATCCACACGATCACTTGATGCCCCGTCTTGCGCTCGTAGGCGGCCAAGCGAGCATTCAGCTTTTGGGTCGTCTCTCCTGGCAACAGGTGAACGCTATCGGTCACCCACTGCACGGGAAGCGGAGGTGTCGCTAGGTCAGCTGCTGCGCTCGATCCGGCCAATAAAACGGCCAGAAGCAGCGCGAAAATGCCCCACGACCACCCGCGACTTGCCCTTCGCTTAGAAGGCGACTTTGGGTGCTTTTGCTGCGCCAGGATCCGCACGGAAGTAGCCCTTCTCCTGAAAGCGGCTCCCAAAAAATGAGGCGATGAGCGCCGTTGGGAAGGTATTGCGCTTGGTGTTAAATTCCCGGGTTGCTTCGTTAAAACGCATCCGTTCAACGGCGATGCGATTCTCGGTGCCTTCTAGCTGAGCTTGCAGATCGCGAAAATTCTGCGTTGCTTTGAGGTCCGGATACTTTTCAACCACCACCAACAGCCGCGAGAGCGAGGAGGAAAGTTGATTCTGAGCTTCCTCAAATTTCTTGAGCTCGGCTGGGTTCGTGGGTGCCTGACCCGAACTCCCACTCGAGAGGGAAGCCGCTCGGCTCCGAGCTTCGGTGACCTCTATAAACGTGCTCTTCTCGAACGCAGCCGCGCCCTTCACCGTCTCAACCAGATTCGGCACGAGATCCAAGCGCCGTTGATAGACATTCTCCACCTGGGCCCACTGGGACTGCACGCCCTGATCAAGGCCAATGAGCCCATTGTACGCGGAGACGGAACAGCCAACAGGAAGCAGCACAAAAGCTGCCACAGCCGCTAATACGATTAAAAGTGTTTTGGACAAAGTTCAGCTCCCTAAGTCAGTCGTCGATCGCTGACGCGAGCAAGCTAAGGCTGCTTCCCGGCTTGCGCAACCATTTCGATGAATTGCAGGGGCGTCATGGGTGTGGGCAACAATGCCTTTTTCGCCCGCGAGCCGCACCATCACCAGCTCAGCGGTGCCAAGGCATCACGGTGGAGCCAGGCTTGAACGCTCCGTGATAAGCTGGGGGGGATGCGGATCCTGTATGGCGTGGTGGGGGAGGGCATGGGGCATGCGATGCGTTCGCGTGTGATCTTGGAGCATCTTTTTCAAGCGGGTCACGAGGTGGAGATCGTGGCTTCCGGGCGAGCGGTTGAGTTTCTACGGAAGCATTTTTCCGAACACGGATTGGTCCATCGCATTCACGGCATGCACATCGTTTACGAAGACAATCGCGTGCGGAAGGGCTCGACGCTGTGGTCCAACGTCGTGACCGGTGTCGCGGCACTTCCTCGCCAGATCGCGGCCTATTTCGAGCTGATCGCGCATTTCAAGGCTGAGTTGGTGATCAGTGATTTTGAGTCTTGGACTTACCAATACGCCAAGCTGCATCGACTGCCGGTGCTGAGCATCGATAACATGCAGGTGATCAATCGCTGCGAATTACCCCAGGACTTGATAGCCAGCCAGCGGTCAGAATTTGAGCTCACCAAAGCCTTCGTGAAAAGCAAACTGCCCTTCTGCGATCACTATTTCGTGACGACATTCTTCCGGCCACCGATCCGCAAACCGAATACTTCACTCTTCCCCCCGATTCTGCGCCCAGAGATCATCGAGGCTGAGGCCCAGCGCGGAGACCACTTGTTGGTCTACCAAACAGCCGAGGGCAGCGCCTCACTCATGGAAACGTTGAGCAGGACTGGTCTCGAATGCCGCGTGTACGGTGCACGACGCGAACTCAAAGAAGAAGTTGTCGAAGGCAATTTGAGATTCCGACCCTTCAGCGAAGCCGGATTCGTGCGCGATCTTGCCGAAGCGCGCGGGGTGATTGCCGGCGGCGGCTTCACGCTGATGGGTGAGGCGGTCTATCTGAGAAAGCCGATGTTGGCCGTGCCCGTGGGTGGCCAGTTCGAGCAAGTTCTCAACGCGAAGTATTTGGAACGCCTCGGCTATGGCCGCACGGCCCCATCCTTGGCTGATCCTGTTCACGTTTTAGAGTTTGTGGAAGCAATTCCGAAATGCGAAGAAGCGCTCGCTGGGTACTCACAAACGGGGAATGTTGAAATTCTGAGCGCCTTGGATCGGTACATCCGAGATCTCAGCTAGCTTCCGAGCTGGAGCAAGCTGAACCAGGGTCGGCCAGCGCTGCGGGAGGCCGCTAGATCGATACGGACGGTGAACCGCCAATCGTTGGCCTCGTCCGGGTCACACAGGATTTGTTCGACCACCCAGGCATCCTCAAGCTTCTGGATTCGCGTATTTTGCGGGTTCCGAGCTTTCGGATCGACCAAAAGGCTGGGGTGTTCGGACCAGAATGGAAGGAGTGCGGCTTCCAACTTCGCGGCTGTCCACGGCTCGTCTCCCGTCTGAAGGAGTGTCAGAGCGGCTGCGTAATCGCGCTGAGCTAGGGCCCGAACCAAGCCGAAAACCGCGTTCCGGACGAGCACCGTGAAGCCTTTGCTGTCGCGCGTGACATCGGTGGTGTCGATCGGTTCTTCGAGCCGTTCCTCGCTGGTTTGCAGTTTGCCTTCGCGTTGGCGTTGCCATTCATCGAGCAGGCTTGAATCTACGGCGCGCACCATGATGTCGAAGTACGTGATGATATCATCCACAGCTTCATTGCGAGCCGTGAGCGGAACGCTGCGCACGAGTGCTTTGTAGACTTCGGACAGATAGCGTAGGAGTAAGCCTTCGGCGCGCTCCATCCCGTATTCTTTGATGTAGTCCGGGAAGGAGAGGAGATTTTCGTACATTTCCCGAGCCACAGATTTGGGGCGAACATTCTCCGTTCCTACCCAAGGGTGCTCCTTGGCAAAGGCGTTGAACGTATCGTAGATGAACTCTCGGTTGGGCTTGGGGTATTCCACCTCTTCAAGCTTCTTGATGCGCTCATCGTATTCAACGCCTTGGGATTTGAGCTCCGCCATCAGCGCCGTCTTTAGCTTATCGACCTGGCGAATCAGCACAAAGTCAGGATTTTCGAGGATGGATTCCACAAGGGTGAGCACCTCCAAGCCGTAACCGGGATCTTCGGGATCCAGCAGTTTTAGCGTGCTCATGAGATAAAGGCCGAGCGTCTGATTGAGCGAGAAATCGTCCTGCAGGTCCAAATTCACAGTGACCTGCTTATCGGGGGCCACCTCGAGCACCTGAGCGTGAAGTAGAGAATCAAACAGCACCTGCGCCGTCCGTGCGACCACTCGCTTCTCCGCTCGGCGGCCGTGGGAACGGTGGATCAGTCGCGCTACGGCGCGGCAACCGTCGCTACGGGACAGTACGTTGAGGAGCGTGCCGTGCGTCACCGTGAAACGCGAAATGAGAGGCTCGGGAGCTGAAGTCACGAGCCTATCAAAGGTGGCTTTGTCCCAATGGACATAGCCGCGTTCAGGGGGCTTCTTCTTCACTACCTTCTTTTTCTTGCCATCACCGCTGAGCTTGGCGTCCAGGCGCAAGTTTTCAATCACATGCTCAGGGGCTTGCACGACGACGCTGCCGTGATCATCAAACCCCTTGCGTCCCGCCCGCCCGCTGATCTGTTGAAAATCGCGGATGCTAAGAATGGCCGTCTTCTCGCCGTCGAACTTGCAGAGGCCCGTAAAGAGCACGCTGCGAATCGGAATATTCACCCCAACTCCCAGTGTATCAGTGCCGCAAATGACCTTTAAGAGGCCCGTTTGCGCGAGGCGCTCCACGATCAATCGATACTTCGGCAAGAGGCCTGCGTGATGAATGCCGATCCCGTGGCGTAGAAATTTCTGGAGCTCTTTGCCATAGGGGCTCGCCCAACGGACGCCCACGAGAGCATCGTGAATCGCACGTTTCTCCTCTTTCGAAGAGAAATCACTGCTCATGAGATTTTGCGCGAATTCGGCGCAGGCGCGCTGCGTGAAAGCAACGAGGTAAATCGGGTAGCGCGAGCCCGCTACCAATTCTTGGATCGTTTCGTGGAGCGGCGTGGTTCGATACTCATAATCAAGCGGCACAGGGCGCACCGATGAGGTGATAACGGCGGTTGCTTGTCCGTTGCGCCGCGTGAGCTCACGTTCAAAGAACTGAGTGGGGCCGAGCGTCGCCGACATCAGCAGGAAATTCGCCTGTGGCAGCGTTAGCAGCGGAACTTGCCACGCCGTCCCCCGTTCGCGATCCGAATAGTAGTGAAACTCATCCATCACCACCGCTCCCACATCAGCCTTTTCGCCTTCGCGCAGCGCGACGTTGGCTAAGATTTCCGCGGTGCAACAAATGATGGGCGCCTCCGGATTAACGCTTGCGTCGCCGGTCATCAGCCCCACGTTCCTCGGCCCAAATGCGGCCGTTAGTGCGAAGAACTTTTCGTTCACCAGGGCTTTGATGGGGCAGGTGTAAAAGGAGCGTTGCTTCAACGCCATCGCTCGAAAGTGGAGGGCGGTTGCGACGAGCGACTTTCCAGAACCCGTGGGAGTGGACAAGATAAGGTTCTTGTCGGCAAATAGCTCCAGGATGGCCTCCTCCTGCGCGGGATAGAGATCCAGCCCGAGTCCTTGGACGTACTCAAGGAACGGCTCCAAGAGAGCGTCCCCAGGAAGATCGTCACTCGACGGAAGTTTGCTCAGTTGAAGTTCAAGGGGCGCAAGGTTCGCAGTCATTCGCGCTCAGTCTAGGAACAACTCGAGCACTGGGACAGTGACATCGGGTTTGAGCGTCGGCAGCTCTAGCAAGAGGGAGTTTGCCTCGCCCGCGGTCTCGCGTGCTTGCACTGCCGTCCAATCCTTGGCTTCGAGCACGATCTCCGAGCCATCGTGGAGAAATTGGGCATATTTGACGCGCTCGCGCAGACCATCGAGCCACAGATACTTGAACGGCCAGGCGAAGCAGTGAACGTAAAGTCGATGGGTCTCCGGATTATATGTTAGCCGGCAATCGGTGGGGGTGGGGACGTCAGTTGGGGCGGCCGTGCAACCATAAATGGAACGACTATGGCTTTGCATCCAACTCCCGATGCCAGCCAAGCTCCGGAGCGCTCGCTGATCAAATTCACCGCGGGATGTGGGCCCCACATTGAGCAAGAGGTTTCCGCCTTTGCTCACGGTATCGATCAACATCTGGAGCAGCATTTCGACGCTCTTGAACGTGTTTTCGTCGCGATGGTAACCCCACGAACCTGAGAGGGTCTGGCACGCCTCCCAAACCACGCGTTTGCCCGCGTGCTCCAACCACGCACGCGGCTGATACTGTTCCGGCGTTTTCATGTCCCAGCCGTAATCCAGATTCAGTCGATCGTTCATGATGATTGTTGGGCGCAGGCTGCGCACCGTTTTCAAGAGCTCATCGCTCTCCCAGTCTGCGTGGCCCTTACCGCTGCCATCCGGCTTGGGATAGCTGAAATCGCACCAAAGCACGTCGATATCCCCGTATTGGGTTAGAAGCTCAGTGAGCTGATCGCGCATGTAGTGGGCGTAGCGGCTTGGCACGCGCCCGATATTCATCTGCTCGCGTTCCGGGTGGGCTCGGTACGGGCCGATGTGTGCGTCGAGCAAGAAGTCGGGGTGGTGCCAGTCGATGAGGGAGTAGTAGATGCCCGTGCGAAGGCCGCGCTTGCGGAAGGCCTCTAAGAGCGGTTTGAGCAAGTCGCGGCGGGCTGGGGTGTTGGTGGCTTTGTAGTCGGAGTGTTGGGTATCCCAGAGGCAAAAGCCTTCATGGTGTTTGGCGGTGACGACGACGTACTTCATGCCAGCGCGAAACGCGGCATCCGCCCAAGCGTCCGGATCGAAATGGTCGGGATCAAAACGCCCGAAATAATTGGCGTCATAGGTTTCGGTGGGGATATTTTCGTTGTTTCTCACCCACTCGTGGCGTGC
>CAZSUA010000326.1:0-6316 GCA_964609655.1 uncultured Polyangiaceae bacterium
GGCAATTTGGCGAACTGCTCGGCATCGCCTTTCAATTGGTGGATGACGTGCTGGATTACTCGGGTGAGAACACCGGCAAGACACTATTCGCTGACCTTACGGAAGGTAAGCTGACATTGCCGTTGGTGCTCGCAGTCTCACGCCGACCGGAGCTATTGGCCCCGCTCAGCGAGATCCACTCGGGAGACGCGCGCCGTGTCGCGGAAGTGAGTCGCGCTGTGGTTGAAAGCGGGGCTTGCGATGAGGTTCGCCTGCGCGCCAAGCACCACACCGAACAAGCCGTGGCCCAGCTCCTCGGGATCCCAGCCTCACCCGCCAAAACGCTGCTTGAACACGTGGCGTTTCAATTGGCGCAGCGCATCGCCTAACCCACCGTTAGGCAACAGACTCGCTCAGTGAGCGGTTGAGTCGGGCGGAAGTTGTGCGTTCGCTTCGGCTTCAGCCGGGGGCTCTAGGAATGCAGCCGTGAGTTCACGTTCGAGCGCCGAGCGGATCTCGCTTTGAACGTATTCGATGGCGCCTGCAAGGCGTTCCACGTTGCGCTGGTAGACAAATACGCGAGCGGTGGGGTTCGGATCGTCCGGGGCGAGGGACACGCTATCCAACAAGAGTAAGGCCCTCGGGTCGACACCATCCACGACCACTTCGACGCCAGGCACGTCGCAAACGTAGACTTCTTCTTGCCGAATAAATCGCTTCAGATCGTCCTCAAGGGACGCCAAGGCGCGCTTGGCGGTCATTTGGAACGTTTCGGGGGTGAGTGACCAAACGGGAGCCGGCTGCTCGAGATCCAATTCGCGCGAGCGCAGGAATGCTTGCGTCCCAAGTCCCGCTTCGCCCAGCTCGTCTAAGATCAAACCCAGGTAATACTGAGCCTCTGGGTTCGTTGGGTTGCGCTTCACAGCATCTTCGACGAGCGGTCGAGATTCCTCGATCGCTCCCGTTTCGTAGTACGCGCGACCTACGAGGAAGGTGTGGTTTGGATTATCAAACGGACCTTTGGGAAACCTTTGAACAATGACCTTAGCGGCATCCAGGTCGCCCCGACCGAGCAAGGCATCGAAATGCAGGAGTAACGCATCGACGACCTCGTCCTCGGATTCTGCCAAGTCGAGCGCGTGTTCGCACATGGCTATCGCATCGTCGAACTCGCCCAGCGGGTGGATGTAAACTTCAGCGGCGTTGAGCATGGCCTCGAGATAGGTGTCGTCCAGCGCGATAGCCTGGGTGTAGTGCTCTACCGCATCCTCAAACTCACCCTTCAGCGCGGCCACGTACCCCAGCAGATTGTAGGCTTCCGGAGACTGGCTATCGATTTCAAGCGCGCGCTTGCCAGACAGCTCCGCGCCCTCCGAATCGCCTCGTTGGACGAGATCCCAGCCGCGGTCCAGGTGAGCCGAGAACTGATCCATATCGCGTGCCGTTAAATCGTCCGTACCCACGAGCGTGTCAAGCAATCCGGCTCAAACCGCGGAAGAGTTTAGGGGTGACGCTCCGAAATCTGGGCCGAACGCCAAACTGGGCGGAAAATCTGCGCCTATTCATGGACAACCACACGGCTGCCCGGTTGGTTGTCCCGGGCCCAAACTCCGTGCACGCCATGGGGAACGGGTGGGTCCGTGTAGAAGAACAGCCACTTCGCATCGAGCGGGGCTAGGTTGACGCAGCCGTGGCTCATCTGGGTGCCAAAGTTCTTGTGCCAAAACGCTCCATGAAGCGCGAATGCCTTGTAATAGTACATCACGTACGGGACGTCTTCGATGCTGTACGGGAGATCTCCCGCGGCTGAGCCATCCCCATCCATCGTGGCGGTGATGTGCTTTTCGCGAATCCGCCATTCGCCGACCGGCGTGCTGTGATCTTTATCCTTAATTTTCGAGGATTTCCCCGTTGAAACGAGCGTGGCGTAGACGGGCTTGTTGCCTTCATACACGACCAGCGTCTGTTGCCTCAGGTTCACATCGATCCAACGCTCCGTAGGCAGCAGATTCACGGGTGGCGGCCCCGGCTCGGTGATGCGGATGCTACGGTCGGAAATCCAAAGCCCCGTCGCCAGTTGGTGAAACGACTTTCCGCGCACGGTATGGCTCCTGCCAGAAAGTTTTACGGGCTCGAATAGCTTTGCTTTGCCGGCAGGCTTCAGAAGATCCTTCGCTTCATCCAGCTCATACAACGTAGCTTCTTTGCGCCAGCCGTAAACCCAAGCCATGGGCAACGCGAACGTTTGACCGTCGAGTTCGACGCCTTTGAACTCTGGACCTGCCGTTACCCAGAAACGGTCTGAGGGTGCGATCATGCCCTTGGTTGTCTTGTACCAAGTTCGCCCATTCCAACGGAAGGTGCTGTCAACTGCGACATAGAAACCGGCAACCATCCGTTTGATCAGGATCCCATCCCCTTCCGCTGCCAGCTCGTCCAGAGTGACGTCGTGCACGCTGGCGTCGCCCTGCTGCCACCACGGCATGGCGGTTTCATTCAGTGCAGAGACCTCACCGGCGCTGAGCTCCGCTGATTCGGGCGCTCCCGCATCCAGGTCCACGGGTGCTGATGCAGCAGGGGCGGCTTCGGGCGCAGCTGTTGGTGCAGGCTTGACGGTCGTGGTGGCGGTCGGGTTCTTGGGCTCCGCTTTGGCGGCTTTTTCTTTGAGATAAGGCTCGTATTCCTCCATCTGCTCGGGAGATGGGATGGAGCGGTAAAGCGGCGTTCCGTGTTTTGAGTTACGCGCGTATTTGTAGGGCAGGACCTGCTCGAGATCAGGTTGCTTGAAGGTTAATCTGGGTTTCTTGCCGGGAGTCTCAATGCTCCCGTCGTTGGCGCAGACGTAACCGCCCGTGGTGAGCTGATACCAGCCCGCGGCGCAGTCGTCAGTTTTGGTGACGCTCGGCAGCACTGCGAGCCGTCCTCCACTTTTGGCCCAAGCGAGCTTGGTACGGCGGTCTGTTTTCGTCTCCGCATATATACCGGTTTCCCGGGCGGTAACCAGAAACCAGGGTCCCGGGTAATCCAGCTTGGTGTGCGCGTCTGCGCGCACGGGGCCTTCGGAGCCTGCGTTGGGACTTCCGGCACTGCCGGCGGGCGCTTGCGGCACGCTTGGTTGAGCCGGCTGAGCGGCGGTAGCGATAGGGCGCACGGGTACCGACTGTTCGGGGGTATTGCGTTTGGACCCGTCGCATGCGGCCGACAACAGAGCGAGTGCGACGAAGCAGGTAAGTTTGGGGGCCGACATATTTTGGGAGGTGCGCGAGGAGGGTGACTTACTACCGAGCGAGCCGGTGGATCCACTTCTTGCTGCGGAAGCCAGGTGGGGGCTGAAACACTCGTAGCGTTGAAACCATCAGCGAGGACCGTGCCAGAATCGAAAATGCGGTTCTTCGCGCAAAGCTTCGCGGGAGGTATCGTGCGCCCGTGGATATCGAGACGCGCCCAAGTGGAAAACGGAACACGCGCGCTCGGAGAGTTTGGGCGTTTGTATTTCTCTCGCTGATTCTGCACCTGCCATTCACGCCTTTTCTCGGTTACTTGGGCCTCTTCTCGCTGCTCAAAGCACCGGAAGAAATTCCTGATCTTGGAGAGATCCGGGGTATCCCTATCGAGCTCTTGTCGTCGGATCCTGGGGCCAGTGAGGCTGTTCCGGCGGAAGAGCCCGCGGCCGCCCCCGTTGAGGCCCCGGCCCCAGCTGCCGAGGCATCGAACGCGGCAGATGCACGTGCACCGCTGGGAGATGCAGGCGCGGATGCCTCCGCCGAAGACGCGGCCGTGCCAGATGCGGGAGTCGATGCAGGGCCGGACGCGGGAGTTGATGCAGGGCCAGATGCGGGAGTCGAGGTGGCTGACGCTTCGCCGCTCGACGCGGGCGACGCCGCGCCTGCTACTGATGCCGATGCGGGCGACGCGGAGGCGGTCTCCTCGCTCGATGCCGGGGACTCAGGCGGGGATCCGGTTGCTTTGAGTGGTGCGGCGGGCGCCGTGGCAGACAGCAACGCCAACGTGAGCGCTGTTATTTACACCGAAGCAATTCGGCGCCACAGCTTGGGTCCGCGCGTGGGCCGTATTCTCAGCTCGCTGTATCAATGGCGCGATTTCTTTGGTCCCACTGGGCTCGATCCGATCCGCGATATCGATCGAATTCTGATTGCAGGTCCACAGTTTCGGGACACCTCGGATGTCGTCGTGGTGCTTCAGCACCACCTGCCCCCGGCGGAACTTAGGCGCGCGATCGCCCGCTTGGTGAAACGGGATCCAGAGGGGGCTTGGCTGCCCGCTCAGGTGCCTGTGGCCCGCGCGAGCGCCGATCGTGCTTCACGCTTCTTTGTGCTGCCCAACGACCACCTGGTGATCATTGCGCCAAAGAGCGCACTAGCTGACGCACTTTCGAACAAGGGCAAAGCCAGCCTGCGCCCAGCAGCGGGCAGGGAATTGATGGTGGCGCGCCTGGTCCTTCCCTGGCGCGCGTTCGTAGGCATGCCGTTTCGAATCCCTCACAGCATGAAGTGGGCAAAAGTTATCTTGGAGACGCGTGTCGGAGGCCGAGTGGCGATTAACCTCGAGGCCGAGGACGATTCGGAGGCTGGCGCAGAAGAGACGGCGGCACTCCTCGAGCGAACAGTCGCCTCCGTGTCTAGCCTCAATTGGGGAGTCTTGGGCGCACTGCTGGGCGGGAGTCAGCATCGGTTTTTGGAAACTTGGCACTTCGAGGCTCAAGGGCCCAAAGTCGTGGGCACGATTGTGCTGACCGACGCACAAGTGAGTGGCATCCTGGATCTGCTGGAAGCGGCTTTGGCGCAGATGGAGCATCGCTCCTTGCCGAAGCCTGTGGAACCAGCCCCGCCCAAGCCAGGATCTTCGGTGCCGAAGACCCGAACAGTACCGAAACCGACCCCAGCCGCGCCGCCCTGAGCCCCGCCTACAGCACTGTCGTCGGAGCCACGCTGGGCTCGGGTACCGTTGGCTGAGCCACAGGAAGGCCCTCCGGAAGAGTGCCCATTTGGTAATGGTGCAGAAATGCTTCGACATCCTTCGGGTCGGCATTGCCCAGGGAGAACGCGTGCCCCGAACGGTGGGTGATGCAGAGGCGATCGCGGCCGCGGAAGCTGTCAAAAGCGGTGGTGGCCAGAAAATCCAAACCCAGCCCCGCCAAAACCGCCAGCACACCGGTGCTGATGAGCGGGAGCGAGCCACCCGGTACCCGAAGGCCATCGAGCAACATGCCAACCCCTAGATAACTGCCCAGCACCAGGGCTCCGAGCCCTGCGTAGAGCAGAGCCCCTCGGTAGCGAACCTCACGGCTCACTTTACCCAGCTCATCTGCAGGCACGAGCACCATCACTTCTTTTATCACTCGCCCCAACAGCTGACGGCGATAGACGAGTTCAAGCCCGGTTTCTATCACTCGGAGCCGGGCCTCGGTGCGATAGCCCAAAATCCAGCGCCCGACGAGCGCTGCGCTCTGACGAAGCACCAAAAAAGGCGAAAATGCCAAGATAGCAGTTAGCCAGGATGGGCGCGGCGGGTCGATGAGCTCTCCGTCAACCAGGACATTCCCTATCGGGCGCTGAGGGGGCTCGGGCAAGGCTTGCCAAAGATCCGCGGCTTGATCGCGAAACACTTCATCAATCACGGCCAACGCGTTGATCTTTCGGGAGCGCGCTAACTCGACGAAGCGCGACATCGCCATCTTTGACGTTAACTCGTGTTCTGAAATCAGCGTGTAGGTGCCCACGGCCAGAGCCAGCCCGAGCAAGCGCCGTTCGGTGCTGTTCCGCTGCTCCTGCGCTAAGATCGCGTTCAGATCCCCCCAAGGAGTCGGAAAGTTTTCGTCGCGATTGGGCTCTCGCAAGCCCAAGATCTCTTGAGCCCAAGCGCTGCACAGGCAATCCAAATCGGGCGAGGAGCGAAGGGCCCTCGGAGTGAGCGCGGGCGCCTCTTCCGTCATGCCTCGGAGCCTTACATTTCTAGGGCCGAAATGGCGCCCCTACGAAACCAGCGACATGGGCATCGCTGGCCCAGGCACCTCATCGGAGGTATCTGTGAGCCGATTCTTAGCGTCCACGCGTACCACCCGAGGCTTGTGCACGCGCGCTTCCTCGGCCGACATCTCCGCAAACGTGGCTAAAATCACCAGATCTCCGGGATGGTTCAAGTGTGCTGCGGCGCCATTGATGCAGATCACCCCAGAACCGGCCGGCCCTGGAAGCGCATACGTCATCAGCCGGGTGCCCCGAGAGACGTTCCAGATATGCACGGCTTCGTAGGGAAGGATGTTCGCTTCCCGGAGCAAATCCGAATCGACCGTGACGCTGCCTTCGTACTCAAGATC
>CAZSUA010000327.1:0-6248 GCA_964609655.1 uncultured Polyangiaceae bacterium
AAGCAATGTCCACTTGCCAGCCCTCAGCATCGGCAATCCCAAGCGTCGCTCCGCGGAGTGCACGGCTCGCGGCGGCATCGCAGACCTTCTGGCCACGCAGCGCGCTATCGGTAGTCTCCGCCAATGGGACCTTCGTTGAGATCGGCGCCACCGGAGGATTGAGCCAAGCGAGCGCTCTCGGGCCAAAAACCCGAAACGCTGCGATTCCTGCGAGCAGCAGGACGGCAATACCGGCTGCCCACACCAGGAGGGATAACGTGGACTGGTCGTTGCGGCCCGGCGCGGCACTGTCAAAACGCCTGGCTTCCGCTAAACGGCGCGCCAGCTCGCCACAGCGGCGTTGACGCTCATCGTTCGGCAGAAGCTCCCAATGGTCGAGCAAAGAGCCCAACGCAGCTGTGACGCGACGCCCGGAGCCCTCCAGCACGGCTTCGTTCCCGCCTTGAATGTAGACATCGCCTGCAATTCCAAAACGAGCGAGGGATTCAGAGATGCAGGTGGCGATTTCTCGCAGATAAAGCGCTTGCCCCGGATCCACAGCGAGCCAGAGCTTAGTCGGGTAACGCTCGCGAAGGAATCGGTTTTTTTTCGAGACTTCAGGGCTAGAGTGTTGCCGTGATTCGTCCTCTTATCTTACTCAGCAATGACGATGGCTATCAGTCTCTGGGTATTTCGCTGATGCGCGCGGCACTCGCCAAGAGTGCCGACGTCGTGGTGTGTGCCCCGGATTCCGAACAGAGTGCTGCAAGCCATGCGCTCTCTTTGCATCGGCCGCTCCGCCTTTGGCAGAAGACGCCCGGTGTCTGGTCGGTCGATGGTACGCCCGCCGATTGCGTTTACGTGGGGTTGAACGGCGGTGGCCGTGTGCTCAGCCGGCGCCCGGATTTGGTGGTGTCTGGGATCAATCACGGACTCAACCTGGGAGACGACGTTTTCTACAGCGGAACCGTGGCCGCTGCGCGCGAAGGGGCGCTCAAGGGGGTGCCTTCGATTGCGTTCTCTGCGGCGTATGATGCTGATTTGGAGGCCGTGGCAGTGGCGGCAGCCCGGGTCGCGTTCCATTTGCTCCAGCAACGACCCAAGCGGCCAGTGCTGTTCAATGTGAATTTCCCGAAGGGTAAGAATTGGTCGTTTCGTGCCACACGCTTGGGCGCTCGCGTTTATCAAGACGGCGTGGATTATCGGAAAGATCCCCGGGGCCGGGAGTATCTTTGGATAGGAACCTCCGGGCCGATCACGCACCGCGCGGTCGCTGGGTCAGATACTGAAGCGTTTGACCAGGGGGTGGTGGGCATTACGCCGCTTGTGCTCGATTTGTGGGGGCGAGCCGATCAAAGCGAGGCGGAGGCCCTGGCCTCAGTCGCGGCCTTGGCGCCCAACGGTTAGAATCAGCGCCGCAGCCGGGGTTTATCTAAGGTAGCGAACGCATCCCAACGAGGTCAGAGCATGACGAGTAGAAATCGTTCCGTCGGTAAATCCAAGAAACCTGTGCCTGCAAGACGCTCTCCCACGCCGCGCGGAGTGAATCCGAGTGCCGAAGGGCAGGGGATGAAACCCGCTAAGGTGGCCAAAACGACCCGGGTGCGTCGTGCGCCCAGCGGTAACTTGAGCGCGGATTTCGACACGCTCGCTTATGTTCGGGAGCTCGTGCGCGACATTCCAGATTTTCCGGCTCCAGGTATCCTATTTCGTGACATTACGCCGTTGCTCGCCAACCCGAAGGCCTTCCATATCGTTCTTGATTTGATGGCGCATCGCTTCGTCGGGGAGCACGTGGACGCTGTGGTTGGGATTGAATCGCGAGGCTTCATCTTCGGCGGAGCCTTGGCAGCGCGGCTGAATGCCTCGTTTGTTCCCGTGCGAAAGCCCGGGAAGCTCCCAGGGCGCACCGATCGCGTGAGCTACTCACTCGAATATGGCGAATCTGAACTCGAAATGCATCGTGATACGCTGCCCGAAGGCGCGCGTGTGATTGTGGTGGACGATCTGTTGGCAACGGGCGGCACCGCGGCGGCGGCAGGCGAGCTCGTCGACCGCCAAGGTGCACAGGTGATTGCGTACGTGTTCGCTGTCGAGCTGCGGTTAATGGACGGAGCCAAGCGGCTGGAGGATGCGCCTGTTTTTTCGGTAATTCGTTTCGATTGAGGGCCTTCCGCACTGCCCGGGTGGGAGAACGGGCGCACAGGTGCGCAGGTTGTTCGCGCAAAGACTGCTGGGCAACACTTATGCCCGTCAGCAAATGAACGTACGGAACTACTGAGTCGTGGAGCACACCGTCCTTATCATTGATGATTCCGAGAGCACGAGAAATCGTGTGATCTCCGTGCTCAGGGATCACGGAGTGGATGCCAATACGCTCACCGCCGTAAGTGGTGCCGAGGCGCTTTCGGTGATGGCAGAGCATCCGGTGACCTTGGTTTTGTGTGATATTGAAATGCCGGGGCTCGATGGGTTCCATTTTTTGCGCTTGAAACGCAGTCGCCCTGAGTTTGCAGACATTCCCGTCATCATGC
Source organism: uncultured Polyangiaceae bacterium (assembly GCA_964609655.1). Taxonomy (GTDB): domain Bacteria; phylum Myxococcota_A; class Polyangia; order Polyangiales; family Polyangiaceae; genus JBBRRP01. Next base: position 2,514 of record CAZSUA010000327.1, read on the forward strand.
TGACCGTGCGTGAGGACCCACGCGCCAAGGTGCAAGGCCTGACGGAAGGCGCCTCCGATTACCTCACGAAACCCTTCTTCGATGAGGAGCTGGTCGCGAGGGTACGCGTTCACTTGCGGCTCAAAACGCTGCAAGAGGAACTGCGTGGGAAGAACGAGCGCCTCGAAAAGATGAGTCGCACGGACGCATTGACGGAACTCTCGAACCGCCGGCACTTCGTGGAGTTGCTAGAAGCCGAGCTCGCCCGTTCGGTGCGCTATGCCCCGCCGCTCAGCCTGCTGATGATTGACATTGATCATTTCAAGTCAATCAATGACGATTTCGGGCACCTGATCGGCGATCGGGCTTTAGTGCAGGTGGGTGTGGTGCTGAAAGCCCAGCTTCGCAAGTGTGACTACGCTGCACGCTATGGCGGCGAGGAGTTCGCGATCGTGTTGCCCGAGACAGACGCCGCGGGTGCGTTGGTGGTTGCCGAGCGCTGTCGCTTGGCGCTGGCAGAGACATCGTTTGGGACTCACTCGGGGGAAGTGCGAGGGCCGCAATTGACGGCGAGTTTAGGAGTCGTCACGTGTCCAGACTCTCGCGTCAAGTGTGCCGATGATCTGATCCGTATCGCAGATGACGCGCTCTACGCCTCGAAGCGAGCTGGGAGAAATCGGGTTACGGTTGGCTAAAACGGAGCCGGGCTCACGGGCCGTTTTCATGGGCAAACGTCACTATTCCGCGGATATCGCTGCGGCCTAGAGCCAACGCGAGCAGCCTGTCAACGCCGAGCGCATTGCCGCCGGTGGGTGGAAAGCCAGCCTGGAGCGCCCGCAGTAAATCGGGATCAGCGGGATAATTAGCGGCTCCCTTCGCCAGCTTTCTGGCGTTCTCCTCAGATTCACGCTTAAGGAATTCATTGGGGTCGGTCAGCTCGGAATAACCGTTGCACAATTCGACGCCCGCTACGTAGAGTTCAAACCGCTCTGCCACACTTTCGTCACTCGGGCTGCGGCGTGCGAGAGCGGCTTGGGTACTCGGAAATTCGCAGAGGAAAATTGGCCTAGGGTGGCGAGCCAGCTCGGGTTCGACTTTGTCCACGAAGAGTTGAAAATAGTGACTTTCATCGCTGGCAGCGAGCTCGACAGCGTCGGCAATGCCAGCGTATTCGGCAAAGGCTTCGCGCAGGGTGACGCGTTCAAAGGGCCTGCGGAGATCCAGCTCCAGCTCGCCCACCTTCAACTGCCTGGGATCTTCTTGGGGTCGCAGCGTGGCGATTGTGGAGACGACAATGGATTCTGTATCTTCCATCACTTCCAGTTGGCTCGCAAAGGCCCGATACCATTCGAGCATGAGAAACTCTGGCTGGTGCAGATGCCCGCTTTCGTCACGTCGAAAACAGTGTGCAAGCTGGAAGATTTGATAGAATCCAGCCGCAACCAGGCGCTTCATGTGATGCTCGGGCGACGTGATGAGATAGCGTTCTTCCGAGCTAAAGGCGCTCACGTACGCATCCGAGCCGGGGGAAGGCACGCGCGTGGGTGTGTCCACCTCCAGAAAGCCAGCGCACTCGAACCACCTTCGGAGTTCGCGGAGTAGCTGGGCACGCCACGTGATATTTTGGCCACGTGCGCCGAAGGCGGTGCGTTGAAATTCGCTGCTTTCTGGGGGAAACGGTGCTGGCCAGTGCTGCTCAAGCTGGGCGCGTTCCAGGCAGAGTCGGCCCGTGCCGTTTCTGACGAGCTCGCCCGTAAAAATCGCATGATCACCATTCTTAAGCGCCTCGGAGGCAGCCTTGTCGGAAAGTCGCTGAAGCCGCGAGCCGTGTGAAATGACAGAGATCGAGGCGCTGGCGTCGTGGAGCTTCAGCGCTAGGCCAGTATCACTCCGCAGCAGCTGGAAGACACGGCCAGCGACACGGGCGTTCGAGCCTGGCTCGGGATCCCTCAGGATCTGCGACGGCGTGAGGTGGAGCCGCTTCATCTGCCGCTGAAGACACGTGTGGCGAAGGCGACCAGCTCAGAGCCCACCCACGGCCCCGTGAGCGCCAACACGACAGCTACTAGCAACAGTCGGGGCAAATGGGCCATTACTGGTTCACTGATCTGGGTAGCCGACTGAAAGATCGAGGCCAAAACCCCCACGAACATCGATGCCGCCAGTACGGGAATCGAGAGCACCAGGGCCAAGAGCAGAGCTTCGACCGCCAATCTTGAGAGTGCCACCGGATCCGTCATGCGACTTACGTTAACCAGGATTCGAAGCACCAGCCAGAGCACCGGCAGAACCGGCACCGGCGTGGGTTCCCGTGAGGGGTGGCGCTCCGCCAACTCCGGCAGTCCCCACGTTGCCCGCTTGCGAGCCCCCTCCCGTTCCCATCGCGGCGCCGCCACCCGTGCCCGTGCCGGGATCCTTCGCACGCCTATCACAGCGACTGTCGCTGAAGGCGTTCCCAGAAGGGCAGCAGCGGTCAACCTCGTCCGTGGCCTGGAGGTCGCGTGCTGAGGTGCAAACGAGGCCGCTGTCGCAGTCGTTGTTGTAGTTCAGAAGCTGACAGCGTTCGCCTTCGGCTTGCTTGCTGCAAGCAAACAGAACTGCTGAACAGAAGAGACCTAGGACTACGTGCCGGGTTCGCATGCGGGCTCCTTAGCAGGGGATTCCCGGCGGTGTCCACCGCTACTCAGGTGGGGCTGCGGCGCGGCGTTCCTTGGCTAAGACGGCCTCGCCAAACAGGCCGATGTACTGGAATGCGCTCGTGATGGAGAACACCAACGACACGTACACCATGACGCGGCCCACCTCGACGAGCCGCACAACCCCCAGATCCACAACAAATAGGTCCAAGTGGTACGGGTACCCAATCATCAGGCACAGGATGCCGACCATCTGCAGCGCCGTTTTGCTCTTCCCACCGCTGCCCGCGGCGATCACCACACCTTCACTACTCGCAATCCCGCGCAACGCCGTGATGGAAATCTCGCGAGCCAAGAGCAAAATCACGGCCCACTCTGGGATCCTGCCCATGGGAACCATCCACACCAAAGAAGCCATCACCAACAGCTTATCCGCGAGTGGATCCAAGAATTGGCCTAGGAGGCTGACAATATTCAGGCGACGAGCCAGGTAGCCATCCAACAGGTCAGTGATCGCTGCCAACGAGTAAACAATCGCCGCCCACACGCAATCTTTGGGTGTGCCTCGATCCAAGAGCCAGAGCACTAGCGGGATGATCGCTATGCGCGCAAAGGTGAGCAGGTTCGGCAGATTCAGGGCATCACGCCGGAGCGAACTCTTGCGCTCCAGGCGCGGATCGTTAGGGGCCAGAGGACTTGACATGTGGGCTCACGAAGCGTGGACGTCGAGGAGTGCTAGCCCCTCACCACTCAAACTAGAAAAGGAGGTGGAGCCATCTGGTGAATCGATACTCTCAAGCGGGGTGACGAGCAGCCTTCCCACCCAACCTAGCAGCTCGCTCGAACGCACGGTAACCGCAATTTGCGGTACGACTTTGAGCGAGATGGGCGGACCAGCGCTCTCCAAGAGGACGCGCCCTTTGCCAGAAAATTGAGCCATGGGCACATCGTTGCCCCCAACTGAGAGGCGACCGTTTTCGTAGTAAAGGGAACTGTCAAAACCGAGAATCGAGCTTTCCCGGAAGTAAACCGGCTTGTCCGAACTTTCGACCACACTGACCTGCCGCTGCTGGCTTGTGCGCAGCACCAAGCAGCCGGCTCCGACGAGCTCGCTCAAGCC
>CAZSUA010000328.1:0-6206 GCA_964609655.1 uncultured Polyangiaceae bacterium
CTGGATAAGCAGCGCTCGCTAGAGCTGATCCGCCGTCTGCAAGCACAGAGGGACGACGCCCATCGTGAACTCTTGTACGCAAAAAAACAGGCGCTGGATGGTTCGGCCCCGACGGGGAGTGCTCCCCAAGCTCGGCGGCCATCGTCCCCGCAGAACGAGCGGCCCACGGATCCCGCACCCAGTTTTGCGTCTTCACCGCCCGGAACGCCTCGCATGCCACGCTGGCCTGCCGATAGAGCCGATGGTGCTTGGGATCTCGGAGGCGCGCTCCCAGCCCCCCCACTTTCACTCGGCTCGGCCCTGCCGCGTGACCGTCGACACAGCCAAAGCCCGCTGCTTCCCGATCCCCCACCTGAGCTTAGCTCCGCTGTCCTGGACGCTACCCACTCTTCCTCAACGGAAGGTTGGCGTGAGCCGATCAGCTCCCAAGCTCATTCTCGCCCCGTACTGAAGCCTAAACCGAGCCTAGCGGACCGTCCTTTGGTGACGTATTCTTTCCGGCCCGACGCCGCCAGCGAGGCGGAGCATCGCGAAATCAGCCTGAAGCCGCCGCGCACGCCTGGTTCGTAACCCGCAAGGCTTGTATCGGCAAGGTCGGTCTGGCACGCCCCAAACATGGTGGAGTCCGCTGAGCGTACCGAGCGCTCTTCTTCCAAAGACCGGCTGGTGGCAGTCGCGCTCGCGTTCGCCGGTTTCTCAATTGTTTGGTCCCGCGCCGCTCCGTTCGCGCTCGCGTTTGCCTTCGTTGCCTATCTGACTGCCGCAGGCGCCACAGCACCACGACTTCGCCATTGGCTGGCCGTTGGGGCTGGTGCCTTGGCGTTGATGGGTCTGCTCAGATTCACGGTTCGAGAAGCGCTAACTGGGATCGTTGAATCCGGCAAACGAGCCAGTGGTGTGCGCGCGGTTTCGCACCTGCGACAACTGTCGTTTGCTCAGGATGTGATGCGCGAACAGGCAGAGATCGATCCAGATCATGATCGGATTGGCTCAGCTGCCTTTATCGAAGAGCTCGCGGGTCGCACCGCTGTCAGAGGGAAAAGTACGCCTATTTCTGCTCCAATGACGATGGCGCGGGGGGCCTCGCTGCTACAGCTCCCCGCAGGTCCATGCCTGAGGCTCGATGGCTACTGTTTCATCGTTTGTTTGCCCACTAAGACGGGCGGCTGGGTGTTTGATCCCAAACAGGCAGGTGAGGTAGACGAAGAACGGGCGGAGCGCCGATTCGTAGCGTACGCTTGGCCTGCAGAAGCTCAGGAAGGCCTCAGCGAAAGCGTGTTTATCGATGAACATGAACGTATCTTGGTCCACGTTGGCAATGGCTCTGATATCTATGCAGGTCAACGCTACCCACACTGCGATGCCGCGCTCCTTCGTCCCGAGAACTGGAAGCCGTGGCGGAATAAGCGGCCGCGCACGGCGCTCCCTGGCGAAAGAGGCGATTGATGAGCATTTTTGACAACAAACCCCAAAAGCCTGCTATTTCGCTGACCCGTTCGCACGGAGCCCCGGGCGCGATCGAAACAGCTGAAGAGCTCCCGGTGGTGGCGCGGATGGTGATTGAAATTCGCTCCGACGGCTCGCGCACGGTTGCCCGCGGTGCGCTTGAGGAGTGCGTTACCGGCGAACGCGTCGCGATTGAGGCCCATGGCTCAACGCCCATGGCACTCGCAGCCTCACTCACCGGCACTCTCACCAAACGCCTGATCAGCATCCCATCCCTGGCCCGGCACAGCGTCAAAGCACTGCTCAAAGGAGCGCTCCGGAGAAAGTAGCGCGGCCGTACGCTAAAGTGCCCCCGCGATGCCTGCGCCCAATGCGAGCTCGCTGCGGGAATTGCGCACCGATTCGATCGCACCAAGCCGCTGCCGCGCCTCCAATTGAGCATAGAACGCAACCGGAAGTGAGGGGGGATGGAAGTCGAAACGGGTGGAAACTTCGCGCTCACCCTCCACAGTGCTGGCTTTGCTGGGTGTGGTATGAACGCGATCAAGGGCACGGAGGGCGAAGTAGCGATGAGCTTTGGCTGCTACACTGAAATCGAACACGACTGTATGGAGTCGCACGCGCGGTGCCAGCATCGCACCCAAAGCATAATTGTAGCCACGAGCTCCAGCGATGGTGGTAAGGGTCTCCTTTGGCATCGTTTGCGTGTACGCCTCGAGCGCAAAGGCTTCAACACCGGCAAAACTCCCCCCGGCATCCAACGCGAACTCCAAGAGGCGTGGCCCACGGTGCAGGCGATATCTCAAAGTAGCGGCAGGGGCGTCCAAGACGAACACTTGGTCCACCGCTTCGGCCGATCGATCATAGACATGGGCGCTGTACAACACGCCGAAATAAGCCCCAAAAATCGCCTCTTCGCCGGAAGCAATGTCACTCACTGCCCAGGGGATGTTCCGATAATGGAACCCCACGGGGACAACACTTGCCCCTATTTGCAGGTCTGTCCAACCCAAGTGGCCAGCCGCGAGCACCGCATCCAGCTGAGCCAAATTCCCATCCGCAAATCCGCGAATGTGGCGCCCGGGGACGCCCAACGTGGGCAGATTCTCAACCGAAAGCGATAAGCGCTCCTGAGCCTCTACGTAAGGCTTGCGCTGGCCCTGCAGCTGCCAAACGGTGCTCGGTCCAACGCGCAACGTGAAATCATGCCTCCCAGTGCGCGCAAACCCGTGTGAATCACACGATTGCTCGCGATTCAACGCCGCGCCGTCGAGTGCATCGTGGAAGCTTTTACTAAAACCGAACAAGCTGCCCAGAGCGCGGTTGCCTCCCGTTGCACAGCCACGATCAAAAAAGCTCCCAAGCTGCGTGAGTGCCTCGCCGAAAATGAAGCCTGAAAGCGGGGTCACGATCATGTCGTTCACGCTCACTCGTTCGCGAAATTCACCGAAAAATTCCCATACGGTCGACGACGCAGTCGCGTAACCCAACGCGGCAAACGGGCTCAATCGATTGCCGCGTGCTGCAAGGTAGTAGAGGGTGCCCGCTGCTGGATGGGATAAGAAATTCGTTTCAAAATGATTGGTGTCGAAGGCGTACGCACGGCCATCCAGCTTCTGCCGAAAGCTTGGCCAATCGTAATCCAGATCCCAATCTACCGAGTTGGCGTCACGGTTGCCGTAGTAATGCAACGTGCCAAGGCCCAAAATTCCAAGTTCTTCGAGTGCCGCACGGACGTAATGTTTGCTCTCTTGGGACGTGTATTGAAACGTGTCCGTGTGCACGCCCCCCGCAGCCTCCGCCCTCACACTCGAGGCCCAGAACGCAGTCGATAGGCACAGAGCCGCTGTGCGCCATCGCACGAAGCTCATAGCTCGCCCGAGACTCCGACGAGCCAACCGCCTTTGAGAGGGCTGAGCAGCGGCTGAAACGCAGCGGGCGTCGAATTTCCTGACGTTCCGGGATCTGAAGCAAACGCTTTGGGCATGTCGCTCGTTGCCCACCAGGTCGCCGCGAGCCCAGCCACCGAACCGATCGCCATGGACCCGAGCAGGCCTGGTACTGCTGCTTGTTCGTCTGCCAGGGAATAGACGCCAGCACCCAGCAATCCGCCGCCAAGCCCTCCGAGATCCACGAACCGAACTCGAGCCACGGATGGAGAAACCTGCGGTGATGTGAGCAGGCCACCGATAAGCCCTGCATTATAGCCCACCCCAGCGCTCAGCATGGAAACTTCGCTGCGCCGAGCTTCGTCTTTCACCAACGCCGAAGCCGCGAATCCGGCGATCAAGCCACCCCAGAGCGTAGTAGAGCTAGTGTAGGAAACACGACCCGGAGTCGGCATACGCAGAGCGCCAACGACTCCGCCCCCGATACCAAACAGTGTCGAGCTGGCCCAAAGCACGCTGGAAATACGCTCGGCGCGCCAACGCTCCTTCCGTGGGTGGCGATCCGCGAGCGCCTGTGCATAGCCCACAATCCAAATGCCTTCCCCCAACCCCAAATAGAGCCCCGCAGCGATCGACTGTGGCACACCCCGGCGCAGCGGACGATAGCCATCCGCCACACTCACCCCCCCGACCGCCGCGGTGGTCAGCACCAAAAATGGCAAAAAAGCACCCGCTACGGTCTTCGGCTTCAACTGCAAGGTGACCCAGGAGCTAGTACCCAAACCGTAGAGGAAGGATGAGGCATACAACACCGACATCTCGTCTGACGTGCGAATATCGGGAGATGCCAGCTCCTCCCTTTCGTCAGCGTTCAGCCGCTTCTCAGCGATGAATCCCAGCTCATGCGCAAGCAATCGCTCTTCGCGAGTTGGAGCATCATCCTGGATAGCTTGAAGCTCCCGCAGGGCTTCAGCGTATCTCCCCGCACTCACGGCAGATTGTGCGTGGGCATAGCGCGAACGCCAACGCGCTGCGTCCACGGCCACTTCCGAGTCTGGAGCTCCGGAGACTGCAGAAGCTGCGGCGACACTGGGGCTTCGCCCGAGCCACAACAGCACCCAGCCGAACGCAACTAGACCGCATCTCACTTCACGCGAAAGATCTGTTCTCTTCATAAAAGCACAACCTTATAACACAGCCTGAAATCCCGTACCAAACGACCATTCGGCGACCTCCGCACGCGCATCACCGGCGCGCCCCACGCGCAACCTGCGCTGCAGATCGAGAGTGAACAGGGTGTTGTGCTGAACGTAGTAGCCCCAACCGATCTCGCCCACGGTTCGAATATCCTGAAAGGAAGGACGCCTGCCTGTAGAACTCGAACTTTTGGCAAACCCGAGCCCCAGCAAGTGATCGTTTCTGAGCCGCCCCCGCAACTCCACGTCACCGGCGCGGGCTGCAACGCTAGTATTGAGGTGATAGCCTGCGCCGAAGTAGTAGCCATGTGCTTGCACAACCGGCGGCAGACTCGACACATTGGCTGTTTGCAGGTAGCCTGAGAGTGCTAGAGGTCTCACGCCCGCAAAATCCGGCCCGAGGTCGAGGTCGGCGCTGAGTTCAATCCCAGGAACGGTTGCCCGTGACTCGACCACCAGCCCAAGGGGTCTCACGGAAGCCAGGCGATCCTTCGGTCCGCGCTCACCCCGCGCATAGTCGTGGGCCGCGTATGAGAATCCAGCTGCCAAACCGAACACTGTCCCGCCTCCGCGCAGCGCTCCGCGCGAGAACACCGCATTCCTGTAATAGTGGCCGAGCAGCACGGCTCGGGTGGTGAACCAAAGGTCGCTCGCCCCGCTTGGCAGAAACGACAACTCCAGCGAAATCGAGGACAAATTGGCGTCCGAAAACCACTGATCGCGGTGCGCGGCGGAGGTGTAGCCGGTAAGCCGTGCGAGATCTGAAGCGAGCACCAAGCGGCCCTCCTCGGTAACCCGTGCGGTAGGCTCGGCGCGAGCCTCTTCCCCTGTAAACACCAATGAGGCGCCCAGATCAAAACGATGCCATTCGTTGGTGGGGAAGCCGAAGCGATCGTGCCTTGTGGCGCGCTTTGGCGTCGCTCCGTCGAAGGCATCATTCATGCTCTTGAAGGGCCCGAAAACGGAGCCCAATGTGCGATGAACGCCGCTGTCCGCGCTTCGATCAAAGAACGCCCCTAGCTGCGTGAATGACTCACCCAGCGCCATGCCCGCGATTGGCGTGACGATCGTATCGTTGAGGCTGATCACTTCCCCTACTTCTCCGAAAAGCTCCCAGAGGGCTGAACCCGCCTCCGCAAACGCAAACGATGACAGAATGCCCAGCCGATTGCCACGTGCCGACAGGTAATAGCCAGTGCCTCCTAACGGATGACCGATAAAATTGGTGCCGAAATGATTCGTATCGAGCGCGAACGCGTGACCCGCAAGCTTGTTTCGAAAAACGGGCCAACTGTAGTCGACCTGCCAATTCTTGTTGGTCGTCGTCGCGTACCAGAGGAAGCCCTGAACGAGCACCGCGTGGAACTCCAGGGACGCGCGCAAATAATGCCGTTCACCATTGGGCGTGACATAGGCGAAGGTGGGAGGCGGTTCGTCCCCCTCACGTTCGGCGATCAACTCTGGGCTCGAGGAAGCGCGAGACACAGGTTCCGCGCCTACCGTTCGGACGCTGAGCATGAGGGTGCAAGCAAGCGCAACCGTTGCATGAGCGATGGTGACTCTCGTTTTGGATCTCCACATCGCAAACACGCCAATTGTTGAGCATGGGCTCAATGACCAAGGGGCTGTAAGCTAAGGATGCACGAAGAAAGGACAAGGGGCGCCCGCTCAAAGC
>CAZSUA010000329.1:0-368 GCA_964609655.1 uncultured Polyangiaceae bacterium
CTCACGGCAGAGCTGGCCTATCAAGGCACGCTCAACGCGCCAGACCTACAAATCTGGGGCAGAATCAACAAACTTCGTCAAGTGGGGACCAAGGGCAAGGCTGTCGATGTCGCGCTTCAAGCAGCCTATTCTGGCACCCGAGGCAAAGTGACGGGCAGTGTGAAGTCGCGCGACCACGATGTCGCCACGGCGGAAATCGATTTCGAAACTGCGGCCAGCGAATGGCTGAATCGAACGAGCAGCACGACGCCGCACTTCGTCGCCAGCGCCCACCTCGGATTCGACGCGTTCCCGATCGCGCTTTTGCCCCCCGCCCACGATCAGCAATTGAGTGGTCAGCTGAGCGGGAAGCTTTCGCTGGACAACTT
>CAZSUA010000329.1:378-6184 GCA_964609655.1 uncultured Polyangiaceae bacterium
CAAGGACGCGACAGCCGACGTTAACTTGGACATGAAGTCGCTCAAGCTGGCCAAAAATGATCTCGGTAGCATCCACATCGAGGCCACGGCGCGCGGGGGGAAAGTCGACGCTCAATTGGAGATTGCAGGCAAAGGCACGACCACGGCCGAGGCCCACGCCGGCTTGGACTGGGGCGCCCGCTTCGTGCCGGAGCTCCGCCTGCCGGCAGATGCCAGCTTGAGGGCTCGGGAGCTGCGGCTCTCCGCCTTCAGCCCGCTCCTGATCTCGGTGTTCGGCGATCTCGACGGTCGCATCAACGGCGACTTGAACGCGCGGTTCCGCGGCGGCCCGCCGGCGCTCGACGGACATGTCGATCTGCAAGATGGCACGGCGCAAGTTGCGGCTATCGGGCAGCGCTTCGATCAGATCACGGCCCGGTTGTCATTGGAGGCGGGCAAGGCCAAACTCGAGGAGATGAGCGCCCGTGCCACTACGGGCAGGCTTCACATCACGGGCGAGGCCCGCTTTTCGGGCCTGGATCTGACGGGCGCAGACGCGAAGCTGCGCATCGGATACAAGGAACGGATCTCCATCTCGGTGAGCGGCCAAGAGCTCGATCAAACCTGGGGTGCCATCGATGTCGCCGTGCGACCGGGTGAAGCCAAGGGCTCGCAAGCTGTGACCGTGAACATGGGCGAGTTTCACGTACACGTGCCCGATACTGGTAGCCAGAATCTGCAAGATCTGGCGCCGGCCACTGGCGTACGCGTCGGTACTTATCAACGCGATGGCGGCTTCGTCACCTTGCCGCTCCAGCCGCTTCGGGAGGCCGACCCCAGCAAGAACGTGAACCCCATGGTCGTCAACCTGAATCTGGGCAATCAGCTTTGGGTCGAACAGGGCGACACGACCAAGGTTCAGCTTGGCGGTCAGCTGACGATGGTGCTGGGCGAGCCCATGACCATGACCGGGCAAATCGATGTCAAAGGTGGCGAGCTTGATGTCTCCGGCAAGCAGTTCAAGATCGAGAGCGGAACTGTCACGTTCTCGGGCGATCCCGCGAACCCGAGCATCGTCGCGACCGCCGTGTGGGATGCGGCAGACGACCAGAACCACCGCGTGTACGCCGACGCCAGCGGCACCGCAGCGGATTTGAAAGTCCGCCTGCGTTCCGAGCCCCCGCTGACTCAAGATCAGGTGCTGAGCCTGATCCTCACCGGTTCGTCCGACGGATCGATCGCGGGCGGTGGGCAGGGCAGCACCGCGGGGACCGCCGTCGGCGCCGTCGGCGGCGTTGCCACTCAAGGCCTGAACAAGGCGATTTCGAATATCTCGGATCTCGACGTGAGCACACGCATCGACACCAGCACGGGCAGCGCGCGGCCGGAAATCGTGATTCAGGTCTCGCCCAGGGTGTCTGCGCAGATCACCCGCGCGCTCGGTGCACCTGCGCCCGGCATGCCGCCCGATCTCACGTTCCTGACCCTGAATTTCCGGCTCAAATTCAACTGGGTCCTGTCCGCGTTGATCGGCGACCGTGGCGAATCTGGCCTCGGTCTGGTGTGGCGAAAACGTTACTGACGCGAGCGCCGCGCGGTCGTCGCACCGCACTGTACCAGTGGGGCAGCATGCGAGACTATCTCAGGCGATCCCTTCGTGAGGCGGTGGGTTGAGCGCGTCGGAGTGCGCACTGTCGTGCTCCCTCCTTTCCTCAGCGATGTTGGACGCGATGGCCGCGGCTTGGACGGCGGGTGCCCCCCGAGCGCGCCTCTCGAACTCACGCTCCCCCGCTTCGTCGAGCGCGCGGATTTCGGCGTCGGGAACGGACTCGCCCGGCAATTCAACACGAAGTTCCTCGACGATCATTCGAATACCAGCGGCCACCGGCAGTGCCAAAAGGGCGCCCACGATGCCGAGCAGATTGCCACCTACCAAAAGCGCAATCATCACCACTGCGGCCGGCAGTCTAAGTACCCTGCCGTAAATGCGAGGGACAATGAAGCGACTTTCGATCTCCTGATAGACGACGAGAAATACGAGCACCACCACGGCAACCGTCGTCCCGCGCGACAACGCAGCGAGACAGGCCGGGACGCACGCCAAGATGGCGCCAACGTAGGGCAGCACGTCGACGAGCCCCGCGAACAGGGAAAGCGCGAGCGCATTGGGGACGCGAGCCACGGTCAGCACCACGAACGTGAACACCGCCATCATCAGCGAAGTGATAAGTTGACCTCGCATGTAGCCGCCAACGATCGTCTCGAGGTTCAAGAGGATCCGTGCCAAACGAACGTGATGGCCGCGCGGAATCAACGCGAAGACGCCGCCTCGCAATCGATCGCGATCGATCATGATGTACAACGCGAGGAAGAACGATGTGATGGCATACGCGCAAACCTCCACGACCTTAGAGGAATAGACAAACCCCAAGTGCCCCAGCGAGGCGACCAAGTCACTGGCGTTGGTCTCGCGCAGCGAGCGCCCGAGAGGCGCACCAATGGGCGACCTTTCCAGATATTCCGCGAAGTACGCTTGCGTCTCCGGAAGACGCTCCACCATGCTCGATGCCTGCGCAACGAAACGAGGCACCGTGAACAGCAAAAAGAGGCCCGCAACGACGAAATGGCTCGCGAAGACAAGCGCAATGGCGTGATTTCGGCGCATCCGTCGGCGCTCGAGAAACCCGACGAACGGATTCAGCGTTCCAACGATCATGAGTCCGACGCAGATGACCAACAAAACGGGCCACAGCTGCGCCAAGAGCCAAACGCCGGCGATGGCAACCAACGCGAATAGGAAGGTTCGCGCGTTCAGCTCTACGTGCAACGACGTGTGGGCCACAGAACGCGCTCGGTCCAGGGGACCTCTCGGGCGAATGCTCATTGCCCCCTCAACTTGGTGGTGTTTGGTCGGCGGCCACTTCAGGCGAGTGTCCGAACCGAGGCTTCGCGCCGCCATTGTCGGGTCTTTGCGGCGGCAATGAATTCCTTCGTCGACTGCGCATCGATGACACCTTCGTCCGCCTCGATGCCGGCGGCCTTCAAGAGAAGTTGCCCCCCTGCATCGACGGCAATCGCCTTCAAGTGCCCGAAGGCGTCGCGTACGAAGTCGATCGCCGCGGCTTCCTTGCTGAGCGCCTTCGCACCCGGTTCAGAAAGGATCACGACAACGGCGTCAAACAGGACCGAAGGCGTTCCAGCGAGTTGGCCGTTTGCCTGAACAATCGAGCCGTCGGCAAGTTCCACGTCGCCGATTTTGAGGGCGATAATTTTTACCGTCGTGCCGGCGCTGACTGCAGCCTTCATCATGCGATCGAGCGCGGTACCGTCGGAACCATTGGAGACCAGGATACCGATCGTACGACCCTCGAGCGTGTCCTTCATCTTTCCAATCAGTTGAAGCGCCGGGGACGGATCCATATCCAAAACAGGTGACGCGGCGGGGGGGGCCGTGGGCAGCTTGTCGATAGAGAGGCCATTGGCGACACGTTTCGCCAAGCTCTCGTCGACGTGGCGCAAGTGCCCGACCATGGCCTCGCGGATGTGGGGGTGCTCGACTTTGGAAAGTTCGAAAACGAGCGCGGAAGCGATGTGCGCCTGCTCGTGCGAAGTCTGACTCAGCCAGAATAATCGAGCCTGGGTGTAGTGGTCCCCAAAAGCCGCTTCACGGACGCGCCCTTTCTGACCACTGTCCTCTAGCGCAGCGCTCCGAAATCCAGTTTTTGGGTTCTCTCGCGGAGAATCCACAGCCAGTGAGTTCGGCTCGTAGGCAACTCGACCTTTAGGTTGAAGCATCTGCATATGGCCATCTCGTTGATGGTTGGCGAAAGGACACTTCGGCGCGTTGATCGGGATCTGGTGAAAATTGGCAGAGCCCAGACGAGAGAGTTGGGTATCGAGGTATGAAAAGAGGCGGCCCTGCAACAGCGGATCGTTCGAAAAATCGATACCGGGGACAAGATGGGAGGGGCAGAAGGCAACCTGCTCGGTTTCCGCGAAAAAATTATCCGGCCAGCGATCGAGCACCATGCGACCAACCGGCTGTAGCGGTACGAGCTCCTCCGGGATGAGCTTCGTCGCGTCTAGATGATCGAAAGGGAATGCCTCTGCATCCTGTTCGGTGAACAGCTGCACCGACAATTCCCACTCCGGGAAATTTCCCGCGGCGATAGCATCGAACAGGTCGCGACGATGAAAGTCAGGATCCGCCCCCGCGATCTTCACGGTCTCGTCCCAGATGGTCGACTGAAGTCCAAGCTTGGGCCGCCAGTGGAATTTAACGAAGGTGGACTCGCCCGCCGCATTGAGCAATCGAAAGCTGTGCACGCCAAAACCTTCGATCATCCGGAGTGATCTTGGGAGCGTTCGGTCCGACATGATCCACATCACCATGTGCATCGACTCAGGTGTGAGCGAGATAAAGTCCCAAAAAGTGTCGTGTGCGGTCGCCGATTGGGGGAAGCCGCGATCAGGCTCCATCTTCACGGCGTGAACGAGGTCCGGAAATTTGATGGCGTCCTGAATGAAGAAGACGGGAATGCTATTGCCAACGAGATCCCAGTTTCCTTCCTTGGTGTAGAACTTGACCGCGAAGCCACGCACGTCGCGCGGGGTATCCACCGAACCCGATCCCCCGGCCACGGTTGAGATACGAGTGAACAGGGGTGTTTTCTCGCCAACTTCGGTAAGGATTTTTGCACTCGTGTACTTTGCGAGAGAGTGGGTCAGCTCGAAGTATCCGTGGGCGGCAGTGCCGCGTGCATGCACGATCCGTTCGGGGATCCGCTCGTGATCGAAGTGCGTAATTTTTTCCCGGAGCACGAAATCCTCGAGGAGCGTCGGTCCACGCAAACCGACCTTGAGGGAATTCTGGTTATCCGAAATGGGCGTGCCCTGATTGGTAGTCAGATCCGGATGCTCGCCGCCGGCACTCTGGTGAAGTTCGCCACCGTTTCCGACGGTGTTTTGGTCGCGGGCAACGAGAGGCCGCTTGGTTGGTTCGCTTTTTTTGGACTCGGATGAATGTTTCATAAGCAATCTCCAGAACTGTGAACGGTCACGAGAACTCGGCGGAATCGAGGGCAGGTGCTTTGGCCGACGTTACGGCGGAGCCGCCTCGCCCCACCATTCGCGCATAGCCACTTCGCTTGGTTTTTTCAAAGAGCGCCTTCATTTCCGCGCAGAGTTCTTCCGACCCGCTACCCAAGGCCTTCTCTGCTTTCGGAAACATATCGTCTTCCTCCTCTTCAATGTGGTGTTCGATGATTTCCTTGAGCGTCGTGACCTTCGCCTTAAACGTTTGATCGGCGGGGTCGGTATTGATGAGGCGCTTCAGAGCGAATCGGGCCACCGCGTGTTCCTCGTAGCCCTCAAGGACAAGATCCGACTTCACCTTCAAAACGCTGGGATAGAAGAGTTCTTGTTCGATCACCATGTGCGCGACGAGGTTGTCTGCGAGCTTTTCACAAAGCGCGGTCGAGCGACCATTGCCCTTTTCGAGCTGGCTGAAGATTGCCTTCACTTCGTCGTGCTGCTTCTTCAAAAGTTCGGTCGCTTTCATCGTGTTCTCCTAGGCGAGGTGGGAAGCAAAGCGTTAGCTTTAGGTGCTGCGGCCGACGCGGTGTTGCGTGTTCGTCGCAGTAGCAAGGGGCGGGCCACACAGGTCCCTAGCGGAAAGAGCGAAATTAAGAGTGCACGGACGCAACGGTGGGGCGCCGATGCGCGACTGAGGCGATTTTGCAGCGCGCGTCCCCCAGGTTCGCTGACGGTTGACTTCAGCAGCGCGGCCGGATGCCCCGTTCGGTCCCGAAGAGATAGTAAGCATGCT
>CAZSUA010000330.1:0-6160 GCA_964609655.1 uncultured Polyangiaceae bacterium
CAATAGCGGCTGCGGCATTAGCAGGAAAGTCGTGCGCGTGGACGCCCTCAGGTTTTAGGAGTATTTATGCGTTTTAAGTATGTTCGCCCAGTGGGGTGGTGTGTAGCCTTTGAATTGGTTAGCGCAGGCTGCAATTTGCAGCGAGTGGGTGAGCCTGAAGGAAAGCCGGAAGCTGTGGCCGTTGCAACGCAAGCGCTCAAGGCGGAAACGCCGGAGAGATTGGCGGTGAAGCGGCTGGCAGATATGCAGGCTACGGGTGCTGACATCGATCAGCAAAAGGCGATGTTGGCGCGTGGCGAGGTCAAGGACCCGGTGGCTTACGCCGAGATTGAGGGCGAGATTGAGGGGAAATCTAAGGCACGCATGGCTCTTGAAGGCGGTATGCCAGCCGCCGCCACGCCCGATACGACGGCGGTTGCGTTGCCGGCTCGAACTTCGGCACAAGCTGCAAAAGATGCGGAGCTGGTGCGCGAAATGGCCCACTACGACATGAGCAAACCTGCCGATGTGGCGGCGTACGCGGCCAAAAAGACGGAGATTTTGGGAGAATGAAAACGCTACTTTGGAAGGCCGCACTGTTTGCGCTCGTGCTGCTAGTCGGATCGCCAGCGCAAGCTGCCGTTAGCGAGGCGTCAAGCTCAGGAACCACCGGCTACCTGTTTCGTCGGCTCTACACGCTGGCACCGAACGAGCAGATTACCCTGCAGACATCCGCCTGCGACCCCGGGGAGGACACCGTGATGTATTTCATGGACGGCGCACCAGGTCTTGCTGGCGCGCGGATAACCCGCGGGTACAATGACGATTTTGGAACCTCGCTCTGCTCGTTTATCAATTTCACGAATGGACCGGTCGCGAAGGACTACACGTTGCTGATTTCGTCCTATTCGCAGAATTCTCAAGCTGCCGTAACGCTCGCGGTTTGGAGAACTGGCTTCGCCACTCAGGCAACAGAACCGATAACTGTTGAAGGTTTTCGGTACCGTTTTACCCAGTTCAATATGACGGGCGCTCGAACTTTCAAAGCCGTTGGCCTGCGCCCTGCTGTGGGGGGCGGCTCAAGTTTCTAACATAACAATGAATTGCCCCTTGTTCTCGTCCTGCGTGGTTCTCGCGGGGAACTTCAGCAGTAGCGCGAGCGAGAACGCGCTCCGCAGAAGGATACAGGTTTGGTCGGGTGAGGCTATTTCGAACGCAGGTCCCGATGACAGTGACGCTGATGGCGTTGGTAACGCGATCGAAACGGCTTTGGGAACCAATCCTAACAATCCGGATACGGATGGCGATGGGATTGCAGACTACGACGAAATGGTCGCACGCGGTTCAACGAGTTTTGCGGGGTTCGACGGCTCACTCGTCTTTCCTTGGTTGGGTGGTACGAGCGATGCTAACGTTGGTGCGGATCCGCTGGTGAAAGATTTGTTCGTGGAGGTGGATTGCATGACCACAACGGGGCATAACCACAACCCCCAAACAACCGGCAACTGGACGACGTTTCAATCTGACATGACAAGTATTTTCTATACGGACAATGCTTGGACTGGAAAGCTTATTCGTCCGCATATGCAAATAAGCCAGGGTATCACCGAGTCGCTGATCACAGTCGACCCGGCGTGCAAAGCACCGGTTTCCGGCGTCGGGGGGACCGAATACTTCTACACGTACAAGAACGACCCTTCCTTCTTCACCCCGCTCCGTGCCGAATTCTATCATTACATCATTTTGGGGCATCAGACGGTTAAGCAAGCGGGGACACCGGTCCCCACGTGCCAGGCCGTAGCGCAGAGCGGGATTGCAGAAATGTTGGGTCCTGACGTACTCGTAACCCTTGGCGGCGGTGCCGTAGTCGGAGTCGTGGGAACTCCAGCCCAGCAGATGGGGACATTTATACATGAGCTCGGGCACAATCTTGGACTCGTCCACAATGGGAATGCCAGCAATCCGCCAGTTTCGGCAAACAGCTGCATTCACTCGAGCGTTATGAATTACAGGTATCAGATGGGCGGTTGGGGTGCGGCGACGAACCTGCGAGGCTTCGGCTACTCGAAGGGCACGTGCAGCGCCGTTCAGCCGAGCGGCTGCGGCTTCTCTTGTACTGCGGGGTGCGTGCCCGCCCCTTTCTCCCTTACTTCACCCAAGCAGCCGGCCTGCGCCTTAGGCGCGCCGGGATGCGACTGTGACGTTAACGAGTGGGGCACTAAAGTGACCACCAACTTTGTCGGCATCGGCGTCTTGACGACGTTCGACTTTGGCTGCCCCTTGCCCGGCGGCAACTGCGCCGGCGCAGGCGAGTCTGCCCTCAGGTCGGCGCGCGAAAATCGGCAGGCTGAGGCCGGGGACTTCTTTCGGGGTGACACGGCACGGCGTACCCCCTGGCAGGCCGAATTCGCCAAAAAGAGGATAGATCATCTGCGTTCGAAAGGAATGATCGAAGGCAGCGATTTTCGAGTGGAGCCAACCAGCGGGCGCGCCTATGCCGTTGAGTAAAGCAACGTGGGGAAGGCTGGCACTTCCGGCGCTGGTAGGGGCCGGCGTTGCTGGTCAAGCTTGTGGTCGAGTTCGAAGTGAGAACCCGGTGGTGGGTAACTCGGCGCCAATGGGTGGAAGCACGAGTAGCGGTGGAGCGGGAGTGGGTGGTGGAGCGTCAACGGGTGGCGGCCAACGCGCACCCGCCCCCGCAAACATGGGAACGGCGTGTTCGGCGTCGTTGCGCAGCGGCTACTCGCTGCAATTCTTCCCCGACCTTGCCTGTCCAACAGGTATTGATGCCCAACAGCAGGGGCCGTTCTTGCCGCAGGCCACGATGAATCAATACCCGGACACTTACGACGGTCCACTGCCCAGGTGTGTGATCACACAGCAGGCGCTTTTTGGGTACGAATATCGCTACCGTTTTGTGTTGGAAAGGGTGGTCCTTGATTCAGGCCCCTACAAAACCTCTCACGGATTCGTGTTTCAGGGGAGCATCGCGGATCCAGCGCCTGGGGTTGCGAAGACTCCATGCGGGTACGTATTTGCTCTGAATGTGGTGACGGAGCGAACGCCTGTCATTACTGCGAAAGCCGGAGATGAAGTCACCATGGCTGGCCAGTTGACGCCACTTGCGAACGACGAGTACCTGGCCGCATGGACCATTCTTGCGAAGGATGGGCGCCTTTTGTACGCAGCTATTGATAACCCAACGGGTGTGCCGGTCGACAAGAGCCTTTTGGGTGGGTTGCAGCTGAGCCTCCGAGCCACCGACTATTGCCTCGCGCCGACGGGTCCTGTGGGTGCTTCGGTCGGCGTTGGCGCAGCCGGCGAGGCGACCTGCTTGTTTGATTTACAAACTGGGGGTTGTTGCAGCTTGTGGAAGCACGACTACCTAGCGTACCTCTTCAGCAGTGCGCGACCCGAGGGCGCATTCCTTGGTAGCTATGCTGTTCAGGTCATGGACCGGGATTTCCTATCGTACTGAAGAGTCTTCACACGAGTGAGGTTGGCTCCTTCGCGCACAGCACGCTGCGTGTCCGGGTGCCGGAGATCCTGCGCGGTGTGCGCCGCGGGCTTGAGCCTTTGCCTCCAGATAGCGCGCAGCGCTTTGAGGCTTTGCATCTCGAAATCACTTCGGGTGCGGTGACGGAGTTTGCAGATGCGGGCGCTGACACCGAGCTATTTGCTGAGGCAACTCGCCCGCACCTGGGCAAAAATTGGCTTGATTTGCCTTGGTTTTTCGCGGAGGCGCTGTTCTATCGCAGAGTGCTACATGCCATGGGGTTCTTCGGTGAAGGGCCGTTGGCGCGGGTCGATCCGTATGCGCGGGCCAAGCAGGCCGAGCTCACGCCCAGGGAAGGCTTGGGTCGCCTTTGCAAAGTATTGGCGGCGTTGGCGGATGCGTCCCAGGCGCGTGTGCACCAGCTGTTGCTGGCGAGCCTTTGGGGCAATCGAGTGGACTTGAGCTACAATGTTGCCACGGCGCTCGGAGCGTACCAGGGCAACGCAGCTTCCGATCTGCTGATCGATGATACGGGCGTTGTGGTTCAACGTTTGACGGGGGGCGCCGGAAAAATCGCACTGATCGCCGACAATGCCGGGACCGAGCTATTGATGGACTTGGCTTTGGTGCGTGAATTGTTGAGCCTTGGCAAAAACGTGGAGCTTCACTTGAAGTCCCAACCGACGTTTGTTTCGGACGCCACGCGTGAGGATTTTATTGGCACGTTGGCTTGTCTGGAACAAACGCCTGGGGTTCTCAGGGCACTCGCGCAAGCGCTGAATGCGGCATTAGATGCAGGGCAGCTCGAAGTCGTGACGGATTTTTTCTACACTTCTCCTTGGCACTATCCCCAGTTGCCGGGAGAGCTCGTTAGACGGTTTCGTGCCTGTGATCTCGTGATCCTTAAAGGCGACGCCAACTACCGGCGACTGTGTTCGGATGCCCACTGGCCTCACAGCACGCCATTCTCGGACGTTGTGGATTATTTCCCAGCACCGTTGGTTGCCCTCCGAACCTTGAAATCAGAGCTGATCGTGGGTCTATCGCCAGGTACGTCGGAGCAGCTGAGCGCAGACGAGCCGGAGTGGCTCGTGAACGGTCGGCGCGGCGTGATTCAAGCTTGGTTGCCGTAGTTCGCGGGCTTTCTGGTTTCCTGGGCATGCGTGCGACGTCGTTGTTCGCGGAGCTCGGGATCGGCCTCAGTGTCGCGAGCTTCTCGCTGAATTTCAGCGCGACTCATGCGGTGGCGGAGCAGCCAGGCGCGGTGTTGGTACATAAAGTCCAAGGCACCCAAACACAGAGCGACCCCCGCCGCGACCCCCGCCAACTCGTAGACCACGTTTCCCAGCACGCTCAACGCCGAGCGCACACTACCGAGCGCAGCCAC
Source organism: uncultured Polyangiaceae bacterium (assembly GCA_964609655.1). GTDB lineage: Bacteria > Myxococcota_A > Polyangia > Polyangiales > Polyangiaceae > JBBRRP01. The sequence continues at coordinate 4,863 of CAZSUA010000330.1, forward strand.
ACTATCGAGCGCGTGGTGTCGGAGCACCGAGAGCGTGGCGTACAAGACGGCGCCCGCAGCCAGCACGCCCCGCACCACACTCCACCATCTTTCTCCTGAAAACACCCCCATCAGGCCCGAGCCTGGCTTCAACCTTCCCAGATCAAAGCCGACACGTTTCCAACTCAGATGCCCCGCCGTCTGCACCAAGCCGACTAACAACGCGCTCGCGAAGCACACGAGTAAGAGTGGGACCGTCAGCAACAGGATGCTTTTGGAAAGCCGGCTCGGCAAGTCGATGGTGATCGAAGCGGGGTCTCCGTTAGAGGCCAAGGCAATGTTCAGTTCCGAACTAAAAGATTGAACCGCCGCTCGCGCCAAACTGGGCAAGCTGAAGAGCGCTACCGTGAGGCAAGCCGCGAACGCGAGCAAAGACGACGTCGGATTGTCTCCTTCAAGGCGCGCCTTCCGCAGCCTGCGTTGGGTGGGTTTCTCGGTCTTTTGCATTCAGAAAAAGGGGCGGATCCCGGCGCGGAAGGCGTTGGCGGTGGTTTGAATCACGGGCACGCGGACCTCGGAAGGCGGATGCGAGCGCTCAAAATCGAGCAGAATGTTGCGGGGCGAACCGCCGCGGAGCCCGGCGAAGAATTTCATGGTGAGAAGCCCGCCGTTTTCGGTCCAGTGATAACCTGTGCGGCGCGCACCAGCGTCCAACACGTTCACGGTGCCGGCAACATCCGCAGTGTATTCGTTCGGTTGATTGAAGACCGGGACCTGCGCGGAAAGGATGTGGGAAAGCTCTGCCGCTGTGACGCCAATGCCTTGGGCTGTACAGGGCAGGTGTCCGAGATAGTGGTGGCCCAGCTCGTGGCCCAGAACGAAGGCGATCTGTTCGTCGAGGAGTTGATGTTGGCGCTCAATTTTCCTCGGATCCTGCGCTTGAACGGGCGAATAGAAGCCCGGTGCGGGCCGCGCGGGAGGCCGATCTTCGGCGAGCGTGGAGGCGACCAGCTGAATGTATTCCGCGAGCTTGTGCGTTCCGAAGACCTCATCGGTGGCCGCCGCTCGCGCCAAGTTGGCCTCGATATCCAGGATGCCGGCCGTGATCACCATCGCCGCTTGCCCCTTGGAGCAGGAGGCAAAGGCGTTCACCTCCGCCAGGTTGTCGTCGAACAGGAGCGGGATCCCATTCACGCGGCTGCGTTTGGCTTCGGGCAGCGCCGCGATCAGCTCCTTGATGATGGCCTGGGCACGTGCGTGCAAGAAGGCCATGTCCAAGTTGTTGATCGGATCGTTGGAAACCTGTAGCGGCGTAGCGG
>CAZSUA010000331.1:0-6149 GCA_964609655.1 uncultured Polyangiaceae bacterium
GTCTTAGAGCCAGCGTTGCCTTCATCTGGGTTTGAGCAAGCCAAGATCCTTTCGACCTTCAGGATCAAGGTGCTACTCACAGCGTTTGTTAGCTTGCTGCTGCTGTCGATGATGGGGCTAGGCTTGCTCCTCGTTTCGCAGATTTTTGACAAACTAACGCCAGCGATTGCGCGCGATCTCGAGTGGAAGGCGCGACGAGGTGCAACGGAACTTGCGAATACCGCGGAACTGGGCTTTGTGGTTTCTGATGCCAAGCTCATTCAAGAAGCTTTTGGGGACTATCGCCAAGATCGGGACGTTCGCGCATTGGTTGCTATCGACACGGACGGGCATGTTGTCTCTCGTCACGGCAGCGTGCCGGGCGACGTTCGTCAACTCTTCGCTGGGCCGCGTCGCACGATCATTGCCAGGCCTGGCACTCTTTCCGCTTGGGATCAGGCTGAAATTGAAGGCGGCGTTGTGGGCCGCGTCGCGGTCGTGGTTTCCACGGAGCGGATCGAGGCAGGTGCACGCCTCCGGAGCAGCATTCTGGCGACCGCGGCTTTCGGATGCGTCGCGGCGTTACTGGTGAGCCTGGTGTTCGTGAATTTCTACATCGGACCACTGGTGCGCATGACGGAAGCCGCTTTTAAACGACTGGAAATCACCACGCGCCAAGCTTTGGAGGCTGCGCGCCTCAAGAGCGAATTTCTCGCGAACATGAGCCATGAGATCCGCACTCCCATGAATGGGATCCTAGGCATGCTCGATTTGCTTCTAAGGGTTGACCTTAGCCCCAAACCCTTGCGTTACGCGGAAATGGCCCAGCGTTCGGCGCGAGGTTTGATGGCTATATTGAATGATGTCTTGGACTTCTCCAAGATGGAAGCCGGCAAGCTCACGCTGCGCACTCAGGTTTTTTCCGTGGAAGCGCTCGTTGAGGAAGTCACGGAGCTTTATGCTCCGCACGCGCAGAGCAACGGGGTCGAGATCATTGGCGAGGTGATGCCGAATGTGCCGCACTGGGCTAACGCTGACCGTGATCGCCTGCGCCAGATCTTGTCCAACTTGGTGAACAACGCTGTCAAGTTTACCGAAGCTGGTGAGATTGTGGTGACGGTCTCCCTGAATTCAGCGTCCGAGCAGGGGGCTTCCCTGCGCTTTGAGGTGAGGGATACGGGAATTGGTATCGCCAAGGCTGACCAATTAGCCCTGTTCGATGCCTTCTCTCAGGTGGACGGCTCGTTCACTCGTCAACATGGTGGCACGGGGCTAGGGTTGGCAATCTGCAAACAGCTTGTCGAACTGATGGCTGGGCGGTTGCAGCTCGAGAGTGAGCCGGGGCAGGGAAGCTGCTTCTGGTTCGACGTGTTAGTTCTTGCGCCAAGTGTCGAAGAGAATACCTCGATCACTGGGATGCAACGCGAGCCCTTGCCTTCGCTGCGGGTGTTGGTGGCGGTGGACAACCGGCGCCTAGGAGTATCGCTGAAGCGCAGGTTGGAGGATTGGTCGTCGGCGGTGATGAGCGTCGTTGGCCATGAAGCAGCGGCGAAGGCACTGCGTCTTTCTGCGGAAAACGGCTCTGTTTTCGACGCTGTGATCCTGGATGTGGACGAACCGAATGGAGTCCTCCACGCCGTCCGCGGGTTGGCCGTGCCGCCTCGGGTGTTCAGGCTGACGGATGCGCGCGGGAACGGTGCATCCTCGGAGGATTCGCGTCTCGAAAGCTCAATTTCCAAGCCTGTGAGAAGCTTGGACCTCTATCATGCGTTGGCTACGATGGGGGGGATGGCGCTAGCTGATTCGGCCACCGTGCGCGCGGCGAACCAAGGCTTCCCATCTCCGTTAGATGAGCGCTACCGGATCTTGGTGGTGGAAGACAACGAGGTGAATCGCTTTGTGATTAGCGAGATGTTGGAAGAGCTTGGCTGTGATGTGGTGCTTGCGGAAAACGGCAAGCTGGGCATAGAAGCCTTAGAAGCTGCCGAGTTTGAGCTGGTGCTGATGGATTGCCAGATGCCGGTTCTGGATGGGTATGCGGCCACGAGCGCGATCCGTGCCAAGGGGGGCAGGTTCGCAACACTGCCCATCGTCGCGGTGACAGCTCACGCACTCCCGCAAGAAGAACAACGCGCCCGGGATGCTGGGGTTGACGACTACATCACCAAGCCCATTGCTGCGCGCACGCTGCGTTCGATAGTGAGGCGCTACTGCCGTGCGAAAGTCCTGTTAGCTTCTCAGGCCCTGTCAACCGCACCCCCGTCTGCTCGAAGCAAGTCTGCGTCGTCGCCCGCGATCGCGCCCGCAGAACCGTCGAACGGTGAAAACTTGAGCAAGGGCGTGCTGAAGGTCTTTCTGAAGCATGTTCCACGACAGGTGGAGAGCATTGCGAATGCTGTAACAGCAGGTGACGCGGAAGCCTTGAAGGCAGCCGCGCATAAACTCAAGGGCGGTTGTCTGGTGGCCGGAGTCACGAAGATGGCTGAAATCTGCGCGCAGTTGGAGGATGGCGCGCCCGAGCAAGCTGCGCTCGCAGCGACGCTGCAGCGCGAATTTGCCCAGGTGAAGGCCGACTTCGAGAACCGTGTTGCTTAGGCGAATTTAGAAATCAGGCCTCGACCTGCGCACAGGAACGACAGCAGACGCTTACGGTGGTGGGGTGAGCTAGGCACTGCTGTCAAAGTGCGCGTTTTCAGCAAGGCAATCGGCTAGGTCGCTGTAAGTTCCGCGGATGCGATCGGGTGCGGCCGAGGCCTGCAAGCGTTGCGCGATGCGTTCGGAAAGCGTGCCCTGCCTGAGAAAGCCTTCTAGGCGACCGGCTTCCAGCGTTGGCAACAAGCCCACTTTGACAAGTTGAGAAATCAGGAGCTCCCAAAGCTGCCTCCCGTTCACTACGGACCGAGAAACTCCAAGGGCTGCCGAATACTCTTGATCCGAAATGAGAGCCTGCGAACCGGCTTCAACTCCAGCTTCGAAGATAGTGAGCAGACGCAGCTCATCAAAAGTCCGTTGTTGGCCTAGCGAGCAGGTCTGCTCCTCTACCAAGGCCTGCACGAGAGCCACCACGGCATGTGCGATCGCAAGATCTTGAGCTGGACATTCCTGCACATCCAGAACGCGAATTTCAATACTCCCACGGCTAAAACGAGTGATCGCACCGCGCGCATTCACCCATTCGGCTTCGAGCACGTGTTCGTGGTCGAACGGTTCGACCGCGGCAGCAATGGGCTCGAGGATACGGCGCCGATATTCCGCTTCAGTGCTCACGTTCTCGGGGATCACGTGGGCGGTGACGACTGGCAGACGGGCGCAGTTGTTTCGGTAATAAGCCAACCGATTGTCGGCTTTCCCCGTGAGCTTGCCTTCCACGATCGGTGAGCTGGCTGCCAACATGGGAAGAAGCGGGAGCACGAGCCGAATGGCTGAGTGCAAGCGTTCGAATTCGGCATCACCCGTGAAAGGCAGATTGATATGGACGCTTTGCAGATTCGACCAACCATGACCTTGGCAATCGAAAATGCGGTTAAAAGTGCCGTAAATCTCTGCGTTGTCGTGGGGCCAGAGCCGGGTATCCAGCACGGGATCCATGAAGGGGTGCATCGCGGTGGGCAAGAGCTTGCCGCCGAGTGGCTTCAATAGCTGATTGGCGTGTCGCACCGCTGCATGCAGATCGTTCGCGACGGGAGCCAGGCTGGGCACAGGCTCCTTCGTCTTGAATTCCACCACGTGTAGCACCAACTCATTGGACCAGCCGGCGTTGCCGACTTCGATCTCCGATTCGGTGCCGCCACTCGCGGCGACCAGCAACTGATCGCACACTGGCAAGACGCGCAGCGAATCGGCATGCACAATCATGTGCTCGATCTCAATCCCGAAGCGTTCAAAAAGGTGAAAGCTCACATTAGCCTTTATCTTCCGGTTTCTGAAAACGCTGTTCCAAGCGGTCGAAGAATACCTGCATCACGGCTCGATACAGCTCGCCCTTGAGCACGCCATCTTCAAAGCCCGCATCGAGCGAAGGATTATCATTCACCTCCACGATGTATGCGCGGCCCTTGACCTCTTTCACATCCACCCCGTACAGGCCATCTCCAATCAGATTGGCTGATTTGAGCGCTGTCTTCAACACGACCGAAGGCACATCCGCGAGCGCTACAGCTTCCACGCGACCGTAGCGGCGCCCCGCCATGCCTTGCTTGATGATCTGCCAGTGGCCCGACGCCATGTGGTACTTCGCTGCCCAAAGCGGTCGGCGATCGAAGATCCCAATGCGCCAATCGAATGGCGTGGGGAGAAAGGACTGTGCAATCACCAGCTCACTCTTGTTGAACATGCGATCGGCTTGTTCGAGCAATTCCGCCTCGGATTGCACTTTGAGCACTCCTTGCGAGAAGGCACTGTCAGGCTGCTTCAGAATGCACGGAAAGCCGAGCTCGCTCGCGATCAAATGCACGTTATCGCGGTGCAAAACGACGGTTTTGGGCGTGGGCACATGATGCCGCGAAAGCAGCTCGTTCAGAAAGACCTTGTTCGTACAGCGCAGGATCGAATCGGGGTCGTCCACGACGACTAATCCTTCGGCCTGTGCCCGGCGTGCGAAACGATACGTGTGGTGATTCACATTCGTGGTTTCGCGGATGAAGAGCGCATCGAATTCTGCGATCGACGCGTAATCACTGCGATCCACGAGCGTGGCGTCCATGCCTAGCTGCTGAGCGGCCTTGCAAAACTTCTTGATGGCGGCTTCATCCGAAGGGCCATCCGTTGCGGCAGGATCGTATAAGATAGCTAAATCATAGCGGGACGCCTTGCTCCGCGGGACATGGCGCCGCTTCATGCTGAAGTAATTGCGCGCTGCGGTCAGAACAAAGTCGCGATGGGCTTCAGGGATCTGATCGGCGGCGATCGGTACGATCTTTTGGAGGCCCCAGTGCTTGTCCGCACCCAGGGTGAAGTAGGCGCGTAAAAGCGGAGCGCCGAAGGTGCGAAAGAGATGGGCGCTCAGACGGTCGTAACGGATAGCCAAGTTTTGGCCGAAGTAGATGCTGAGTACGAACTCTTCGGAGGTGAGGCTCTTCAAGCTGCTCTGCACGAGATCGTCAAAATCATCCGAGCGAATACGCACAATTTCGCTGGCCTTGATGTCCTGAATCGCTGAAAGCGACGGCGTGGGTTTGTGTCCACGCGCGGTGGCTAAGAGCGAAACATAGTAGCCCAAGGATTGGTAGCGGTAGCTCTTGCAGAGATTGAAGACGTGCACTCTTCGGAGATCACTGTATTGGGGTTCGGTGAGGTAACGTCGTGCAGACACGACGTCCACATTCGGTAGCTCGAATGGCCAGTCCTTCGGGGAATTGGTAACAATCAGGGAGCGCATGGGATGGGCACGCGGGGCGGCTCAGGCAGCCGTCGGGTTTGGGAGCGAGCGCTCTGAGTGGGGGCCACTCTTGGGCTTAATGATGAGAAGATTGGCGTCGTAGGTGAACGCACCGAGCAGGATGGCGTTGATCAGGCGCTCCATGCTGACCCAGTAATTGCGGGCGGTGTGCCGAGCTTCGGACCAAGGATCACTAACTTGAACCGTCTGCGCGGCGGCATCGTAGCCAGAAAGCACCACGAAATGGCCCTCCGGCATGCCTCCCACGTCATCGTACGTACCCGTCTGGTTGATACGCCGACAGCGGTACAGGTGCGTGGCGCTGAGGCCTGTCAGAATTGGCAGACCTAGGCTCAGGTAGCGACGGATCAAATCGCCACACAGCTCATCGAAGCGGCATGTGCCGCCCTGAACCAAAAAACGGTGGTAAGCATCGAGGGCGACCTGCAAGCGTGGATTGTGCCCAAGGCCGCTCGCCGCTAGCCCGGGCGCGAGTTGACGACGCTCGGCCAGCTTCACGGCAAGCTCGCTAGAATCGAGAACGGACCAAGTGGGGTCGAAAACCTCCAAATTGTAGGAATACAGAAGTGCGTCGTAGCCACGGCTGAGCGCATGGGTGCCCAAAAGCACAGCCAACGTGCCTCCCTGAATGAGCTCGTGAGTTTCGGCCACCACCTCATCCAACCCGATCGGATCGCCGAAGTATTCGTACGCTGCCTGTAGGCAAGTCGGGCCGCAGGTCGTGTCGTCGGGCTGCCCGAGCATGTTGAGTGCAAGTCGCGACATCGTATCC
>CAZSUA010000332.1:0-6145 GCA_964609655.1 uncultured Polyangiaceae bacterium
CGGTGTCACCACGTCGAGTGGTGTTTGCGAATGACTCGCCGGAGCGGCTGTTTCACAGGGTGAGCGCAATGCCGCGCCCCCAGCTCCATCTATACGGTAACGCTGGAGTGTTCGCAGCGTTAGGTTATCTCTATTTGAGACACCGTGGCAATTGATCACGCACGCGTCAAGGGCATCGCAACATCGACGCCGAATGCGCCCGTGTGCCATCAAAACTCCTTGTCCGAACAGCACTCACGATGTAAGCACACTCAACCGTTTATTCGGATCGTCAGTTCTTATAAGTTGGCTTAGGTGCGGGGCAAGGTGTTGTTTCAATGAATCGATGGTCTTCTAATCACACGTTGAGAAACACCAGCCAGCTCGGTTGGAGCGCCGTGTTTGCCGCGCTCGCTGCTTGTTCATCCGCGGAGGGCGGTCTTCTATTTAATCCGACAGGTGCGGTGGGAAGCGGAGGGAATGCCGCGGCGTCCGGAGGGAACGTTGCGAACAGCGGGGGGGTGAGAGCCTCCGGGGGCGCAACACTGACTTCCGGCGGCACTACGAACTCAGGTTCGGGTGCCGCGCCCAGTCTCGGCGGAGCCCTCGGGAACGGAGAAATAGGCGGTTCTCCTGCTTCAACGGGTGGCGCAGGCCAAGGCAGTGGCGGATTAGGCCAAGGCAGTGGCGGGGCTCAAAGCGGAGGCGCAGGTGGGATCGCGATGGGTTCCGGCGCCGCCGCTACGGGAGGAGAGCTAGGCCAGGGAAGCGGCGGGTTGGCGACAGGAGGCTCAGGAACCGGCTCGGGGGGATCGCCCATGTGTCAGTCGGGCCCGGATCGGTGTGATGGGCGTGACGACAATTGTGAGAGCGGCATAACCGACGAGCAATGCCCTGAGGGTTGTTTGGGCGTGAGCGACGGCACTCGGGGCTACATGTTTTGCGACTTAGCTGCAAATCGCAGTCTTGCTAACCAAAAATGCGAGGCAAGCGGCCTACACTTAACGTCCATCCTGAGTGCAGAAGAGAACAGCTGGGTGAGATCGACGGCGGATTCGCGCAATATCGAGGGGCTATGGCTGGGCGGGCGAGATAGCACTGAAGGAAAATGGCTTTGGGTGGATGGGGTGCAATTCTGGCAAGGAAATCAAACCGGGATGGCTATCAACGCCCTGTACGAAAACTGGGCTTCAGCGCAGCCCAAAGACGACGTGGAGTCAAAAGATTGCGCGCGCATGCTGAATGACAGCGGGTCATGGGACGCCATCGGCTGCGGCAGCGTCATCTCCGGGTTTGTTTGCAAAGTCGATTAGCAGCCTCGCGCTCGCGGCAAGCTACGGTTTCGGAATTCGCAGAGTCTTGCTGATCATGGCCATGCCCTGGGCGAGGTAAATCAGTGCAAGCGGGTGGAGTGACATGGGCCCGAGCGCAAACGATCCGAACGGCAGATCCGTTTGCCAGTTGCCGGTGAGTGCCAGGATGAAGATCAGGACCACAAGCAGGAGGCTGCTCGGGATTGGAAGGCCTTCGAAGTAGCGAACCTTGCCGGTGGCGTCGGCAAGCATTGTCGCGGTGACGTTGTAGCGGGCCAAACGACTGATCCCGCAAGCCACAAACACAGCGAAGCAGAGCGAGTCCCACCCTCCTCGCATTCCCGCTGCGAACCCCATCGCTACCGGAGCCACCCCAAACGACACGATGTCTGCCAGGGAATCCAGCTCTTGCCCCAGGGGTGACACTTCCTTGCGCAGCCTGGCGACGCGTCCGTCCAGAATGTCCATCACCAACGCAAACGGAATCAGCCCACTGCCGATCCAGAAAGATCGCAGCGTCCCGCTTACGCAATAGTCCATGAACGCCAGGATTGCGCCCGTGCCGGCGGCACCATTGAGTAGTGTAAAAACATCCGCCGCGCGAAGCTCGCGCAGCATGGAGAAGTGGCGGGGTGGCGGGGGTTGCATGAAAGCCGCCACACTCGAGCGCGGATCATTCCGCAGAGCAAGCGCTTCCAGAACGTGCAGACTTGCCCCAGGCGTGGCGTTCTGGTTCGGCGTTCTCCACGAGATTTTCTAGCGCGAAACGGAGAAACAACTGCCCGCTCATGCATTAGACATGCGGCATAGGTCTTGCTCGGAGGCGAGGCACAACTCTAACGCGAGGCATTATGATACGTATTTCAACTCTTTCTGTATGTGTGGCACTTTGTATGGCGTCGGCAGCTGGCTGCGACAAGGCCGCTGATGAGCAGCGCAACGCCGACGAAGCTCGCGCTGAGGCCGATCGGAAGGCACTTGAGGCCAATCGCGAGGCAACAACGACGATCAACGCCGCACAAGCTGAGGCCGATAAGAAGGTTGCCGATGCTCAGGCAAGTTTCTTAAAGATGCGAGAAGATTATCGTCACAAAGCGACGGAGAGCTTGATCGAGGTGGACAAGGACATCACTAAGTTGGAGGCTGAAGCGAAGACTATAAAAGGTAAGGCCAAGACGGAGCTTGAGGCTCGATTGCCCAATCTGCGTACGCAGCGAGAGGCCGTCGCGAACGAATACAAGTCTCTCGAGCTCGCCTCGTCGCAAACTTGGGACGCTACGAAGGTGCGCGTCGACAAGGCTATCGACGATCTGAAGGGCGCCGTTAACAAGGCCGACTGATCACCGCACCGGCATTCAAGCGAGACGCGAGTCCTGCGCAAGGTCGCTATTTAACGTCGCGTTGTGCGGGACTCCCGCCCTCGGATCCGCTGCGGTTCCAACGCCTCCGGTGCGATCTCCGAGTTCAAAGTCGACCCGACGGTCGAGCGCCCACGTCTCTTCATCCGTACCTTGGGCGCCATGTTCGCCGCGGGACCAGATGCGAATGGTTTCCCTGGGAACTCCGTGTTGGGCAAGGTAATTGCGCCCAGAGGCGTCATTCGCTGCGGGGGGGTTGCCGCTCCCTGCTTCCGAGGCGTCCTTGGCAGGCACTCTTTCGTTTGAACACGCCATCAAGACGAGCGCCATCGCGCCACACCCCAGCCACTTCGCCCCGCATACTTTAGCCAATATCCTCTTCATTCACCGACTCCTCGTAGAGAACGAGCCAAAACGGCCCGACGCCGACATGCGAATGCAAGAGAGAGACCACCGAAGCCGCACCAAAAGCAGCGCCCACGAGCATTGGCGCTGCCTAAGGTTTACGTTTGGCAGGTTCGGGGGCAAAGTTTGCAGGTGCTGCTCACGGATCGCCCGCGTATTTTCCGCTGTTTTATTCTCGCGCTCTTAGCTTGCTCATGGCTTTTGGTCAGTCCACGCAGAGCCAGCGCATTTGTGTACGTCGTCCAGAAGGGCGAAACACTAGCAGAGATCGCGGAGCGATTTTACGGGCGTGTGCAGTTCGAGAAGTTATTGGTGGCTGCCAACATGCTGGATTCGCAGGGCGGTTCGTCGATCGTTCCGGGCATGCGGCTCGAGGTCCCAGCCGTTAGCTATGAAGTGATCCAAGCCGGTCAAACCTGGGACAGTTTGGCGGAACGGCTGCTGGGGGCCAAAGACCGCTCAGATTTGCTAGCGCTCGCCAACGGCAGCAAGCCGTGGTTAACCCCCGACGAGGGGGCTGAAATCAAGATCCACTACAACCTCCGGCTGATCGCTACCGAACGCGACACGACGATCTCTTTTGCCTACAAATTCTTGGGCGACAAGCAAAAAGCTTGGGTTCTGGATCGCTACAATCACCTTTCGGGAAAGCCGATAGAACGCGGCGATGTCATCCTGATCCCGCTCTTTGATTTGCCGTTAACTAAAGATGGCATAGCTGGGGCCACAGCAGCTTCGGATGTCACCTGTCGGCAAGCACAGGGACAACAACGCGAGCTCCAGCTAGCCGTGACTCGCGAAATTCCTGCACTTATTTCTGATATCCGGGGCGCACGCTACGTGGATGCCGTCGCGCGCGGGGTGCGCTTTCTCGCGCAGGGCAACCTCACCAAGCCCCAACGGGCGGTCATTGATCGGCAATTGCTGGAGGCCTATTCGGCGCTCGGAGCACTGGGTCTCGCCATTGAGGCCTGCGGCGCATGGCTCGAAAATGATCCCAAGGCCACCCTCGATCCCAGCGTGCTTGGCCCAAAGCTCCTCGCCGCCTGCCAACAGGTGCAAAAGCCGGCCAAGCCGGCCAACACGCCCGCAGCTGCCAGCCCAACACCCCGCTAAGAACACCGCGCATGAGCCAAGCCAGCTTTGTACGAACGGGTCTCGATTGGGGCAGCCTTGGGCCCTTGCACCTCACGGCAAGGAGTGTCGCGTCAGGTCTGTACGCCGGCAGCCATCGCAGTCACCAGCGTGGCTCCGGCGTTGAATTCGGAGGGCACAGGAATTACGTGCCGGGTGATGATCTTAGGTTTTTAGATCAGCGCGCGGCGCTCCGTCACGATAAATTACTGATCCGGCAATTTGAAACAGATACGGATCGTGCGCTCAGATTGCTCATGGATGCGAGCCTTTCCATGGGCTTTCATGGGCCCCAAGCCCGCGCTTCCAAGCTGGCTTATGCGAGTGTGATCGCAGCGGCACTCGGGCGTGTGGCGCTGGCAGGTGGTGACGCGGTGGCGCTTGATTGGTTGTTTGGTGAGGGTGCCGAGCCTGTGCGCCTCCGTTCGGGCCTGCTCGCCTTCGAAAACCTCGTGCACAGTTTGGAGCGCGCCAATGTCGGGCAGGGTCGAGGCCTCACGCTTGAGCAATTCCAGCGCTCCCTCGAACCGATCGGGCTCCGGAGTCGACGCGGTACGGTGATCGTGGTTTTCAGTGACCTGCTAGATTTGCCTGAGGGCGCAGCCGAACTCCTGGCTCAGCTCGGGACCGGAGGTCGCTTTGTGCTCGTCATTCAGATTCTCGATCCGCTAGAGGCTGAGTTCACGCTGGAAGGCCCCGTGCGCCTGAAGTCACCGGAATCAGGCCTGATCGTCGAAACGAATGCAGCGGACGCGCGCGGCGCCTACTTATCCGCACTGCAGGAACTCACACTGAGTTTCAAGACAGCACTCGTCCGACAATCGGGCCAGCTCCTCCGCGCACTCACCAATGAGGAGCCCATTCAGGTGGCACGCCAGGCTCTGAACTTGATCGCGGGAGCGCCGCGATGAGCTTCCTCACCGGTCTCGCCCTCCTCATTTCAGTCTTCGTAGCCGTGCCCGTCCTGGCGCACTTGCTGAAGCGGGGCCGTGTTCAAGAGCAGATTTTTGCGCCAATTCAGTTGGTCCAACTCGCGCGCACCAGTGCTCGGCAACGCAGCCGGCTGGATGATCGCCTGTTTCTTCTGTTGCGTGCCTTGCTGATCCTGGCCCTCGCACTGCTCGGAGCAGCTCCATTGGTGCGCTGCTCACGGGTCTCGTTGGCGCGCCCCTCAGGCGCCTCAGTCGCCTTGGCGTTGGTGATGGATGATTCGCTCAGCATGCGTGCGCTAACAGCTTCAGGAAAGACGCGCTTTGCCGAAGCAACCACTGCAGCTCAACAGCTCATCCTTGAAGCTCGAGAAGGGGATGCCGTGGCTATTGTGCTTGCGGGGGAGCCTGCTCGCCTCATGCTTTCCGCGACCACCGACCTAGCTGCCGTTCGTGCGGCACTCGGTAAGCTCAGCCAAAGTGATCGCGCGACAGATCTGGTAACGGCGGTTGAGCTCGGTCGTTCAGCTGTGAAGCAGTTGAGCCACGCCGACAAGCGTGTGGTTGTGCTGAGCGATTTTGCCGGACTTGCGCCCAAAGCGGGCGAGCCCCGAGTGTGGGCACCACTCCCCATACTCCAAACAAAAATCGACGATTGCGCGGTGATCAGTGCAGAAACCTCCAACTCTTTTGTGACCGCCAAGGTCGCGTGCACGAGCAAGAAGGCTGCAGTGGGGCGCCGGCTGATTGCGGTTGCGGCCAAGTCCGTCAGCTCCGAGCTGCGCGACGGCGAAGAACTCGGATCCAGCCCCTTGCCGGTGCAAATCGGTTTGAGTTCGGTCTCAATCAAGCTCTCGCGCGCCGCCAGCACCACGAACGTGTATCTGGATGGCACCGACGCTCTCAGCCACGACGACGCCGCACCCGCCACCACGCAGGCCGGGACGCTCTCGGTGGGTGTTGTCGTGGATAAGGCGCTAGGCTCCGTGGTCACGGGTGGTTCCACGATCTTGGAGCAAGTGCTGGG
>CAZSUA010000333.1:0-6085 GCA_964609655.1 uncultured Polyangiaceae bacterium
TGCATGCTTACTATCTGGCGTTCGACTTTGAGGTAGAGGTCACGGACAAGTTTGGGGGCACTAAAGAAACACAGGCTTCGGCGATATCGACAAAGTCGAGGCCTTCGTCTTGCTCCTCGCAGCCGGTGTCGCGTTCTGCCCCGGCGCGGTCTATGCTGATGGATCAAGCTCCGTAGCCAGGGGTTGGCTCAGCTGCCCCAACTGAGTACATAGTCGGGTTCGATTTGGCGATTCTACCTTTTAAGTCCACCAGCACGTTAACCTCCGTGAAGCTAGCCGGGCGCATCGCGATTCTGGTTGCGCTGAACACACTGCTCTTGGCTGCTTTGCAGTGGTACGTCCTGCTGAAGTTAGGAGTGGGGCCCGAGACAGATGCGTTGTTTGCCTCCTTCACGGTCCCTCAGCTTTTGGTGATAATTTTTGCGAACACCTTGTTTGTGGTGGGGGTGCCTGTTGTCAGCACCATTTCAGACCCGGCTGAGAAGCACCGCACAGGCTGGACGCTCACCTGGCTCACCGCCCTCGGCTACACGGGGATCGCGGTGATTCTTGGTGTGCTTGCGCCTTTTTGGCTGCCGCTCGTGTTCCCAGGTTTTGACGGCGAGACCGTGAGCCTTGCCGTTCACCTGCTGAGAATTCACCTGCTCGCGATGATCGGTTTCGCGATCAACACCGCCATGTGGGTGAGCTACCATGCCGCTCGCCGGTTTGTTGCGGTCGAAAGCTTGTCGTTAGCTGGTGGCGTTATCTCGATCGGGTTTTTGGTAGTAGCGCTGCCGCGCATGGGCGTCGAAGCGGCGGCATGGGCAGCTGTCATCAGGTTTGTCATCCAGACCGTGGTGCTTGCATTTGGCTTGCGACCGTTTGTGCTGCCAAAGTTCGGATTGCCTGGGGTTGCGACAACCCTACGCCGCAGCAAACCAATGCTGGTTGGCATTTCCCTGCTGCAACTCAACACACTAGCCGATCGCTTCTTTGCATCCCTCGCGCCGGCGGGTGAACTCTCCCTCCTGCACACGGCCCAGACTCTCCACAATTCTGCCGGTGGAGTTCTGACGAAATCGGTCGTTTCGCCTGGCATTCCGATCTTGGCGAGCGCCGTGCACGAAGGCGATACGGCACGCTTTGACGGTGCTATTCGGCGTAGGGTTTTGGTGCTGCTGGTAGTGGTCCTGAGCGGCGCCGCGTTGGGCTTGATCGCTGGGGAGCCGTTGCTGGGTCTCGTGTTTCGGAGCCTCAGGCCAAGCGAACTCCACAGCCTTTGGCTGCTAACGCTCCTTCTGGTGGGAGTCGCTCTCGCTGGGCCGCTGGCTCAACTTTTCGGGGGTGGTTTCTTGGCACATGGTGACACGAAGACTCCGAGCATCATCAGCGTGATCGCTAATCTGCTCGGCATCGGTGCGAAAGTCGTGGGGTATAAGATTTGGGGGATCTATGGCTTGGCCTTGGCTACTTCGCTCGCTCAGCTTGGGAATCTGGTGGTCTTGCGCGAAGCGCTCAGGCGCCGAACGCGGCATAATTCGAAGGAGTGAGCCACAACATGGCCACTAGGCAACAGCAGACCTACCTTCTCACGAAGCGAAATTCATCACAGCCTGAACCGAAGAGACCACGATCCTTCGGCATCTTTCCGATATTGCTGTGAACGAGTTTGAATCCCAATTTATCGAACAGTGCGCAACATTCATCTGGGGAAATCGACTCATAGGGATAACCGCCGAGCCAATCGTGGACATCGTTGTAGTAGTTCATGCCGCGCATCTTTGAATAATTGGCAATCTCTCCTTGGATATCAACACCGCGCAAACGTTGGAGCCCATGCTTGAGTGTCAGGAAGGATTGCATCATCTTTTGCTGACCGATGGGCTTCGCGTTGGAGTAGCGTTTCTTGATCAGCCGCCACATGCCGCAAAACGGTGTCTTGCGATAGAGTGCGATAATGAAGACGCCATCCGTCTTCACCAACGAAGCCGCCTGGCTGATGGCTCGGTACATGTCGCCGGTGTGGTGAAGCACACCCCAAGAATAGACCACGTCATGAGTGCCATGCGTTTCTGGACGCATTTCAAACACGCTTTCAACGTTGACGCTGGCTCGGGCATCGGGCGCGAATTTGGCAAGCGTCTTCTTGGTTGCTGCAACTGAATCCGCATCAATATCGACACAGGCTACTGAGGCGGCACCGAGCCGGAGTGCCGCCAAGGCATGGAGACCTGAGCCGCAGCCAATGTCGAGGAAGGACTTGCCATCCAGCCGCTCCTCCTGGTTGAGGCGTTTCAGGTCGGAGACCGCCTGAGCGATCTTGGGCTCGTCGATCTTTTCGGCGTAATCGAGCCAGTTTTTGCCAAAGGCAAAATGCGTTTCTTGCTTCAGTAGATTTTCCATGTGGCTCCTTTGACTCTCCATGCCTTCCGCGCCCAAGCCCTACAACTCCAATTGCAATCTCAGCCAAACTTGAGCCTGGCTGGGATCCGGAATAACTGCAGCGGTTACAGAATAACGCTCATTGGGCCAAAGCTCGTGGACGGCCAATCCCGAGAGGGCAAAGACGCTGCTCACCCCCAAGAGTCCCCAGGCACGAAGTGCGTAGACGCCCTGTAATTCGCGCAGGTTGGAGTAGGTTTGGCACTCTGGAGCCACCAGGCCTGCGCAAAAACCCGGCGCGGCAAGCTGAGCTTCCGTG
Organism: uncultured Polyangiaceae bacterium; assembly: GCA_964609655.1. Classification (GTDB taxonomy): domain Bacteria; phylum Myxococcota_A; class Polyangia; order Polyangiales; family Polyangiaceae; genus JBBRRP01. The sequence goes on from CAZSUA010000333.1 coordinate 2,684, forward strand.
TCAGCTTCGTTTCTCCGGGCCAGACTTTTCCAACCAAAAACGCCCGAGGCCACCAGGCTCAGTGCTGAAGCGCTATACAGAGTAGTCATCGTGACAAGCTTCGCAGTTGTAGGCTTCGCCTTCTGGGAGGCATAGCTCTCGGACTTGCGAGTGGTATCCTCTGCCTTCGCCTGCTGTCCCAGCGCGATGAGTGCCAGGACGGCGGCGCCTTGGGGCAAAGCGATGTGAGAGCGACGCACGGAAGCTCATATAGTGCCGACGGCCTCGCGAACTCAACCTGGCTCACAAAGGGCCGTCCTAGCCCTCGCTCGGGCACCGACAACACACCTCTAAGCGAACATCTCCGTCACCCCACCCGTTACCTCGCCAAAGGTATCACCGGCGTAACCAACCGCACGCATCGCACTGATCAGTACCGACCCCGGATGCCGACCGGCCGTTGGGAGATGCACTCCGGCTTTGAGCCCGCCTGCGCGACCGGCTACCAGCAACACCATTTGCTCCACTGAATGCGTCGCGTTGGGCGACACCCCGTCATTGAGCTGTGTCCCGTGACCGGCCTCGGGCATAAAGATGATGGCGCTGTTATCCAGCACACTACCGGCGCCTTCAGGGGTGTTCTTGAGTTTGTCCACTAAGTACGCGTAGTGGCTAATATGCCACTGCAGGCACAGGCTGACGGGGAGCTGGCCTTTGTTGTTGGGATCGCCGTTGTGCCCGACTTCGTGCAGATCAGCCAATATCGGATAGCCGAGGCCGTTGGTGATCGTGAACATGTTCATGTGAGATTGAAACACGGTGACCTGCAGGGTGGCTGAGCGCGTCAGGTCGCACACGAACGCCATATGAATCAAATCGGCAAGTAATCGCGACCGTGTGTGCTCGTCGCTGTAACCCGTGTTCGTGCCGATCAAGTCTGAGCCTGCACCGGCATTAACCACCCCAGTGGCTGGGTCATCTCCCGGCTGGGCTGGAAGCTGACATTGGCCCGCGCTCGTCATCGGGCCTGCGGCGATCTTCGTTTCCAGGGCGCGCAGCTCGTCGAAATGTTTGCTCAAACGCAGCTTATCTGCGGCGCTCACCCGGTTGAGCAATGAATTACTCTTCACGAGAATGCTATCGAGGACGCTCTTTCGCGCTAGCTGATCGAAAACTTGCGCTGCTTGGGCTTGGCCGCCCATCGGCGTAAAGTTCCCAAATAACGCTTGATATGCCACCTTCGGACTCACCTGAGCCTCGATCGCACCGTTCGCATCGTACGACATGTACTGACGGCCCGAGAAGGTACTCCCACTCAAATACCAAGAGGGCTGCGCACGATACACGAGTGAGCCCATCGGTGCTGCGGAGAGGCCGGCAACGATTTGATCAGAGGTGATCGACATCGCACGAAACGATGAGCTCATGGAACGCGTGCCACACAAAAGAGGGCTCGAACCTCCGCCATGGAAATCTCGATAGGCGCCAGCGGGGGGCACCGCATTGCCCTCGGTGGAATTCTTGTTGAACGGGATTTGAAGCCCGGAGAGCACACTCACGTCGGCCTTCAGCGCATCCAGCGGTTTGAGTGGCGTGGTCGTTGAGTAGCCAGCACCGACCTCTTTGGGAACGATGAAATGACCAGCTTCAGTGGTGCGTACGCCCTTAATCACGAAGCTATCATCTGCCCAATCATCACCACCAATCGCCTGGCCAGCGAACACGATGCCGTAACGTTTAGGTAGAGCACCGCCCGACTGCGCCAGAGCCGTGCCGTGCGAATTCAGCATGCACTCAAGCACTGGCAGGCTCACGGCGATCCCACCAACACCTCGCAATACCGTCCTGCGGCTGACACGCTGGCTCACGGTGCCACCGCCTGCTTGGTTCCAAAATCGGTACTACCGACGTAATCCAACATCAAATCCTTGAAGGCAAATCCGCCCAGTCGGAAACGCTCCACCAGCGGCATCAAGAGCGCCAAATCTTCTGGGCGGCGTGCCCGACCCGACGCAAAGGCATTGAAATGCTGCACCATACACATCTCCACTTTTTGAGCGGCAATGAGCTTCTCTGACAGCTCTTTCGGGCCGCTGAAGCTCCCCAAGACGGGCACTGTTCCCTGCCCGTTGATCGCACATTCAGGATGCCCGTCGTCGTGATCGCGATAGCGCCCGGCCATATCAAAATTCTCAAGGCCAAAACCGATCAGATCCATGCCCGCATGGCAGGCCGCGCAACTGGCGATTTCTCGGTGGGCCGCGTAGCGATCGATCTTGCAATTCGAGCTGGCACTCGTGGGAGCCTTGTCCACGTCCACTGCTGCGGGTGGCGGGGGAATGTCGTCGCACATCAGGCGCGTGCGCACCAAGATGCCACGCTGAGTTGGGCTGGTGTCCGAGAACTTACTGAATGCCGAAAGCACACTGCCCTGGGATAAGATCCCAGCTCGCTGGCTCGCAACAGGATACGTCACCCACGCGGCACCTCCGGCCGGAGCTGGCAATCCATAGTGAGTCGCCAAGCTGGTGTCCAGATACGTCTCGTTGGACGAAAAGAGCGTTAGATACGAGCCTGATTCAAAGGCGGCCCGGTCAATCAAGCGATTCGTTTCCGAAACAAAAGCCGACGCCAGGGGTGCAGCTTGCGGTATCGCGCGGTATCCGAGCCACATGGCGTGAAAGCGGTACGCTTGGCTCTTTGCACGGGGGTCATTCAGAAGGCGCAACGCCTCCGTCTTCCGGCCAGGGCCATCGGCGAGCAGAGCATTTTCGGCGGCGCTGAGCAGTGGCTCATCCGGCATGCTGCCCCAGATCAGGTAAGAAAGGCGGGTGGCTGCTTCGAAACCTGTGAGGGTGAAACCGCCAGCTGTAGCCGTGGGCGCACCGATCTCAATGCGATATAGGAACTCTGGATCTTGGACGAAGCTGCGAATCGACAACTCAACTGCAGTATCGAACGTGGCACCAACGGCTGGACCGTCGGTCTGCACCAGCGTCAGAATCGGCATGTAATGGTCAACCTCAGCTTCCGAAAATGTTCGCCTAAAAGCGCGGCGCCCAAGACCCTTCACCACTTCCCGAAAACAGACGCTATCTGCAACGCCATTCGGAACACACGGCACCAACTTGCCACGCAGCGTCGAGTCCCCGAGCGCACGTTTTGCCACATCGGTGGCCATGGCCTCCAAGGTTTCGATCAACGCAGAAGATGCGCTTTGGTGCCCCGTATCGTTGTCGAAAGGAGTGTATTCATCCTCAGCCAAGCTGCGAGCGGCAGCCGCTGAGGTATCACCCAAAAGATCTCGGAGTGTGTTGTCGAGCTCGGCCCGCGAAAGCCTTCGCACCACGTCACCCGGGTTGGCCGAAGGAACAACGCCAGGTGACACAGGAACTGTTCCGGTTGCTGTTCCGCTAGGATCAG
>CAZSUA010000334.1:0-6011 GCA_964609655.1 uncultured Polyangiaceae bacterium
GCCAATCAGTGCGCCGGTAGAGCGCGTCGGCCAACGTCCGGATCTCCCGCTCCTCTTCATTGTCTAGATCGAAGAACATCGCGGCGGTGAGCATGCCGGCGAGCAGGAAGCCGGTGTCGACGGTGGACAACTCGCTCACGCCAGCGCGCCTTCCGGTCGTCATGTCGAGAAAGTGGTAGTAGAAGCCGTTGTGCCCGGTTGCGTCCAGCGCCGTGCCCTGCGTGCTGGTCGAGAAGAACCGCAACACCGCGAGCGTGCGGGCGATCGCGTCGGCGCGTGTCATCCAGGCGCGCGCGACGCCGACTGGATAGGCCGTGAGCGCGAAGCCTACGGCCGCGATGCTGGCGGGAGCACCCGGTAGCGATTTATCCGCGACAAGACCATTCGAAGGGTTGGTCTCGCGCAGGAAATATTCGAAGGCGTGACGCTGCAACACGTCCAGCCTCGCCTCATTGAAGCCCGGTGGATACGCATGTCCCCCCTCGTGCTCGGCATTGACCCTCATGTAGTAGCCTGCGTGTCCAAGGCGAGCTCGGCGAGCGGCTCGAAACCTTCCTGATCCGTCGGGAGACCGTCGTACTTGCTCATCGCTCGGTTCCGTTCTCTTCGCGGCGGCGCTGCTCTGCCCGTTCTTGCTTCGCGTCGGCCTGGTGATATTTCTTGAGAATGTCGTCGATATTCACCGTCGGCTTCGGAACCTCGATGCCGAGGTTTTCCAGCGTCTCGACGATGATTCGTGCGATGGCGAGGTTGCGAAACCACTTGTGGTCCGACGGAATGACGAACCACGGGGCGGCGGCTGTGCTGCACCTGCTGAGGGCGGCCTCATAGGCTTTCTCGTAGTCAGCCCAGTATTTTCTTTCTGAGTAATCCGCCTCGCTGATCTTCCAATGCCGTGCGGGATCATCGAGTCGATCCTCGAAGCGCGAGAGCTGCTCCTCCTTGCTGATATGGAGAAAGAACTTCAGGATGTGGGTATCATTCGCGACGAGGCGCTGCTCGAAGTGATTGATCTGTGCGTACCGCTCTGACCAGATTTCTTCCGGGACGAGATCATGCACGCGAACGATGAGGACATCCTCATAGTGGGAGCGATTGAACACGACGATCTCGCCGCGCCTTGGGGTCTGGTGTTCGATCCGCCACAAAAAATCGTGCGCACGCTCTAAGGTCGATGGCTGTTTGAAACCCACGACGCGGCAGCCTTGCGGATTCATCGAGCTGATGACGTGCCGGACCACGCCGTCCTTGCCGCCAGCGTCCGGAGCCTGAAGGCAGATGAGGAGTGAACGCTTCTGCTCGGCGTAGAGCTGAAATTGGAGCGTGTCCATCCGCTGCTTGAGCTTCTCGAGCTCCTCGCGTGCATGCTTCTTCTTTTCGTCGCTATCGGTGAGCCCTGGATCGAGGTTTTCGAGCCGTATGCGGCTACCCGGTTCGACGCGGAACGCTTCGCGGTAGTTCATGCGCTGACCCTCCTTCGGGAAAAATGCTGCAGGGCGTCGTATCCGGAGATGACGTCGAAGAGCTCTTCGTCGATCCGTTGCTGACGCAGACGGTGGAATGTGGCGTGGAGATCCTGCAGGAGGTCGTTGATGTTCTTGTCCGCGCGCTGCATCGCGGCGAGGCGACTGGCGTTCTCACTTGCAAGCGATTCGGCGCACGCGCGAAAGAGCGAGATGAAGAGGTACTCTCGAATCAGCGCCTGCAGCGCCCCGCTGACGCCGCCGAGGAGCTCGGGGCACAATCCGGTAGGCCAGCGGACTTCGGCCAACGTCTCTTGCCACACGGCGTCGAGTGGCAAGAGACGTTGGTGGACGGGCTCGTAAAGCGCTCCCGAGCGCGGCCGGTTATGGAAGACGTACACGCGCGTGTAATTGCCTTGCGTTCGGTGCGATTCGCTCTCGAGCTGAATCCTCCCGAGGAGCGGAGCGATGGCATTCACTGCACTCGGCACGGGGAAGAGGCCGACCACGTTGACGCCCGCATCCAGAAGACGCGCGTGAACGCGTTCGCCGACGGCCCAGATCGCTGGTTTGCCGGGTAGAGCGCTGAGTGTCTCGATCGCGTGGTCAGCCACGACGTCGTTGAATTGGCCCACGAGACCCTGGTCCGAACCGAATACGACAGCACCGATCGTGTCCCCTTCGGACTCTCCTTTCCCCGGTAGGGGCGAAGCCGTCGGCTCGATCTCACGAAAACAGGCGCTCAAGCCGAGCTCGACGGTCCGATGGTAGTCTTCGAGCGCGCGCACCGAATTCTCGTATTGGCCAATGCTCGCAGCGGCCAGCGCCCGCATGGTGCGGACGACGGACTGCAAGTCTGCCGCGCCGCTGATCTTTCGCCGAAGGCTAACCATCGTGTCGCTCATGCTGTTTCCTTGGCGGTCTGTTCGGTTTTGGGGTCCGGCGTCGGTGTGGGTTTCGGTTTGGGTTGAAAGCGCGTCAGCGCTTGCCGTGCGCTCTCGACGAGGGTCTTGCGATCTTCGTCGCTCAGCGTTGCGGCGGTGTCGAAGCGCGCACGTACCTCGGCGGGAATGGTCTCCGCGGCCTTGGACAGCGCCTGCTCGGCGTCCCTGATCTGGTCTATGGGGACGGCATCAAGGAGTTTTGCGCTCAATGCGAGCAGGATGATGAGCTGTGCCGGCACCGAGACTGGGCTGAACTCGGGTTGTTTCAAACAGGCGCGAATTCGCCTGCCATGTTCGATACTCTGCTTCGTGTCGTCGTCGAGGCGAGCACCGAAGCGGGCAAAGGTCTCCAGCTCTTCGAACTGCGCATACGCGAGCTTCAGATCACCTGCGACGGCACGGTACGTCCCCCGCTGTGCCTTGCCTCCAACGCGCGAGACGGATTTCCCGACATCAACGGCCGGGAGCACTCCCAAATCGAAGAGCGACGGCGACAAATAGATCTGCCCATCGGTGATCGAAATGAGGTTGGTGGGAATGTAGGCGGAAATGTCCTGGGCTTCCGTTTCGATCACGGGAAGTGCCGTGAGCGAACCACCGCCGAGCTCTTTGCTGAGGTGCGTCGCCCGCTCGAGTAGACGGGAATGGATGTAGAAGATGTCGCCGGGGAAGGCTTCGCGCCCCGGAGGCCTTCGCAACAGAAGCGAGATCTCGCGATAGGCGCGCGCGTGGTGCGTGAGATCATCGTAGACGATCAGCACATCACGGCCGGCCTCCATGAAGTGCTCGGCGATGCTGGTCGCCGCGTAGGGAGCGATGAAGGCGAGACCCGGTGGGTCATTGCCCTCGGTCACGACGACCACCGTGTATTTCATCGCGTCCTTCTCTCGAAGCACGGCCACGGACTTCGCCACGGCGGAGGCGCGCTGCCCGATGGCGCAATAGACGCAGATGACGTTCTGGTCTCGCTGGTTCAGGATGGTGTCGATGGCAATGGCTGTCTTTCCGGTCTGCCGGTCTCCGAGGATCAGCTCGCGCTGACCGCGGCCGATCGGAATGAGCGCGTCGATCACTTTGAGACCAGTCTGCAACGGCACTGTGACGGGCGCTCGATCCATAATCTGCGCCGCCGGGCGTTCAATGGGCAAGCGCCGGGTCGTCGCTAGTGCTCCAGCGCCGTCAAGCGGCCGACCGAGTGGGTCGATGACGCGTCCGAGCAGCTCATCACCCACGCCCACGTCCATGACCCGGCGGGTTCGTTCGACTTCGTCGCCGGCGTGCAGATCCCAGAATTCCCCGAGCAGCACGACGCCGACTTCCTCCTCGTCCACGTTGAAGGCGATCCCGAACACACCTCCCGGAAACTGGATCAGCTCGTCGAACCCCACGCTCGGGAGGCCGGAGACCATGGCGATGCCGGTGGACACGTGCGTGATGGTGCCCACCTCGCGCGACGTCAGTTGTGGCGCAAAGCTGCCGAGCACGTGGTCTACTGCCGCGAAGGTGCGCTCGAAAACGCTCTTTAGGCTCTCAGGCTCCATGCGCACCAGCCTTCTGAACCTCCCGCTCTGCCTGACTCCAGTCTTGATTCGCCGAATCGCTCTGGTGGCCGTGCTGTTCGTACAGCTCATAGGCACGCTCCGCGATCTTCGCCGTCTGCTCGTCCGGTGCCTTGGTTTCGGAATCCGCGGTGTCCTGCGCTTTCAGAAGTTCGCCGACGCCCTTCTCCAGCGACCCCAGGTAGTCCGCAATATTCCAGGCCACCTTTTGTCCATTCGTGGTGAGCTCGATGCCGCTGACCATCTTGGGCGCAGTTTCGAAGCGAATACTGATATCGGCCGAGAACGTTTCGTTGAGCGCTTTCCGTATTGCTGCTTGTTGCTCCGTCGGTAGCTCAAAAGCACTGCGCAGCAGGGCGGGGTCAGATGCGGACTTGAGAGCCTCGGCGAGTCTCTGCTTGCTCTCGGCGTCCAGCTCTCGCAATCGGCGGTTGAACACCTCGGCCATGCGCTCTTCCAGGCTTGTTGTCGCAAGGTCAGTGAGCACCTTTCGGGCGATGGCAAAGACCTCCTGCTCGGCGCGGCGACAGATGGAATGATTGAGATGATGGGCGTCGCTCCTTAGCATTTCCTGTCGTTTCGTGCTCAACACATCAGCCGCCTTGCGCGCTTCGTCGAGGAGTCTTTGACGCTCGGCATTCGCGTCGTCCGTCGCCTTGCTCAAAAGTGCGGCGCGCTGCTTTTCAAACTCCTCGTTCTTGCGCTGGAACTCAGCCCGCTCTTTCTTCGCCTCGGTCTTCTTGGCGTCAGCATCTGCGAGCTCCGTGGCGATGCGCTTCTCTCGCTCGTCGATGGCGTGGAGGATCGGCTTGTAGAGGAAACGCTTCATCAACCAGACGAGGACGAGAAAGTTGAGTGCCTGCGCACCGACGGTGAACCAATCGATGAGCATGGCTACTTTCCGGCGGCCTGAATGAAATGATTCCAGAAGGGATTGGCGAAGATGAAGATCATCGACAGCACAAAGCAGTAGATGGCGCAGGACTCGATCATCGCGAGACCGACGAACAGAGTTCGTGTGATGGTCGGGGAGGCGTCAGGTTGCTGCGCGAGCGCGCTCAGCGCGGTAGCCACCGCCTTTCCTTCCGCGAGCGATGGGGCCATCGTGCCAAAGGCTGTGGTGATGCCGGCGCACACCATTGATACCACCGCGATCATCGTCATCGTGTCCATAGTTCTGTCCTTCGTTGCCTCACGTGCTGAGCGCTGGTTTTGGGTTGGGTTTGCGGGTTTGCGTCCGCACCGCGGCCGCCACGTAGACGGCAGCCAGGATGCTGAAAATGTACGCTTGCACCATGCCGGTAAGCAGGCCGAGCGCCGTCATCACGATCGGAAATAGGAATGGAGTAATGGTGAGAAGGATCGCAATAATCATCGCGCCGCTCATCATGTTGCCGAAGAGGCGGACCGCGAGAGCCAGCGTGCGCGAGACTTCGCTGATGATGTTAAAGGGCAACATGATAACAGTCGGCTTGATATAAGATTTGAGGTAGCCACCCAACCCCTTCTCCGCGATGCCAAAGAACGGCACGGCGACAAGGACTGACAGCGCGAGGGCAGCGGTGGTCGAGAGCGAGCCGGTCGGGGGCGAGTAGCCCGGCAGGATGGTGCACAGCGCCGCTGTGGCGACGAATAGAAAGAGCGTGCCGAGGAAGCCCACGTACTTTTCGGGATGCGGAAGCCCGACTTCTTCGATTTGCTTCATGATGCCGGTGACGACGATCTCAAGGAAATTCTGCCAACGGGCGCGTTTTAGGTCCGTGGAGAGCCTGCGAGTGATCAGCGCCGCGCCGACGGTGAGAAGCAGCATCACGCCCCACGTGAAGACGATCGTGCCGTTGAGTTGGATGAACCCATAGCGCCAGAAGATCAGCTCGTCAGGACTGAGCGGCATGGCTCACCTCCCGCGCTGGCCTAGGGCGCGGCCGGGCAAACCAGGTGATCGCTGCCCGCGAACCGGCAAATCCAAGCACACACGCGACGATCCGTTGCCACTGACCCGCGGACACGAAGTAGAAGCCGAGCAGCGTTACGCCCATTCGGAG
>CAZSUA010000335.1:0-5956 GCA_964609655.1 uncultured Polyangiaceae bacterium
GCGCTGCTGGCTGGGCGTTAACCTGAAGCGAATCAAGCATCGGCAGCGCGACCAGCGTGCCCGCCGCACCATGCAGGAAATGCCGTCGACCGAGCTTCATGGTTTGACCCCTCCATTCAGCACGTAGGGCGGACGATACCGAAACGCATCGGAAAGCGCGATCTTTAGCGGAACCTCTGGCAACGCGCCCGAGGCTTGGAACTCCGCCTGAATCGGCCTCAAGCTACAACGATCAGCCGCTGTTTCGGCTCTACCTGCCGCAAATCGATACCACTGAGTCGCCAAGCAATCGCGCGCGCTGGTACTCTGAGAGATGCGCTGCGCGAGTTCCGCCGGGCCACTAAAGGGCCCGTTCAAGCTCGTTTCGGGCAAATCATTCAAGGCCCCGCTCGCGTCCACTGGCAGCCCGTTTTCCTCGGTACGGAAGCGCCCAAACTGATCGTAGTTTTCAAAGCCAAAACCCACCGGATCGATCAGCGTGTGACAGCTAGCGCAGACAGGGCTTTCCGTGTGTTGCCGGAAGCGTTCGCGGGTGGTGGCCTTGGGATCGGGCTCAGGAGCCACAGCGTTAACAGTCGGCGGCGGTGGCGGCACCTCGTTGCACAGAAAATGCTGACGCAGAAAGACTCCGCGAAAAACCGGTGCCGTCTGATTCGGGTGGGCCAGCGCTACCATCAAAGCTGGTTGGGTGAGCAGGCCAAAGCGCTGCGTCGGTTCAGAGACCGCCGAAAATCCCTCTCGCGTAGCAGCGTGCCCAAAAAATGGAGCGAGCTTTGCATCCAGAAAAATCTCATCCGAAGAAAACAGATTCTCAAATGTGCCTTTCTCCCAGAATGCTGCATCCATGTAGCCCGCGAGCGAAGCCTGTAGAAGGCTCCCGAAATTGGCCGGTGGTGTCACTCCCGCCTGCTCGCGGATCACTCGACCCAGCTCTTCGGTGCCTAGCCACTGTGCGTGAAAATTCGCGACCATGCTGCGTGCGTGGGGCAGCTGCAGCAAGCGCCGGGCCTGCATTTCGAGCTCGTCGCGCGTGCCGAGTGCATTTTGCGCGGCGGCTTCGAGCAGCGTGTCGTCGGGAGCACTTTCGGTTAGGAAATAGCTGAGCCGAGTCGCGATCTCGTAAGGGCCCAAAAGTTGGGGCCCGCTTTCGACTAGCGGCGGCCGGATACTTTCCACGCGGTAGAGAAACTGTGGCGCTTGGAGCATCGCCTGGAGCGCGACTGATATCGCGTTCGCGTACGAGTTTTGCTCCAGGGCCTCCGTAAAAAGACGCAGAAACACTAACTCTTCAGCCGCGACAAGCGGGCGTCGAAACAGCTTTCGGCCGATTTCGCGCACAAACTCCGCCCCGCAGTCCATCGTGGCACCCGAGGCGCAGGGCGCAACTTGGTCCAGCTTGGTAGCGACTGTTCGCTCCGCGATCCCCTCGGCCGCGCTCAACATTTCCGAAACCAGAAGCGGCGAAGCCTGGTGCGCCTCAGCGCTCGTGTTGAAACCGAGCAGCTGATTCTCTGGAGGAAAAGCCGCGGAAGCGTTGCCTACGTCGCCCAGAATATCTGCGACGCTGTTGTCGTAAGCGCGCCGCGTGAGCAAACGCAATGGCGCGTCCCCAGGCACCGGACCCGCTTGGCAATCCGCAAATGCTATGACAGCGGGCTCGGTCTTGGGCCCCGAGGCGTCATCAGGAGAACCTTTTTGGCATCCGGAAGCCACCAACCATGTCCCCAACAAAGGGACCGTCAACGGGGCCAGCGGCAGACGCATTTCACTTGCAGCCTGCACCGGGCAAAGGCAACGGTCAACGTAAAACGGCGCTAAAAATAGGGGGAATATCGAGGGCTAGCCAACGATCAAATTGAGAATACGTCCTTTAACGTAGACGAGCTTCTTCACTGATTTTCCGTCGAGCAGCTTCAGAATGGTCTCATCCGCGAGGGCTGCACGCTCCGCGTCGGCTTCGGTGGCATCCACGGCCAATCGCACGCGACTGCGGACTTTCCCGTTGATCTGCACGGGCATCTCGACCTCAGAGTCGACACAGAGCGCTTCGTCGAAGCTTGGCCACGTCACCTGCGTCAGGGTTTCGGGGTGACCAAGCCCTACCCAAAGCTCCTCAGCCAAATGGGGCGCAAAGGGTGAAACACACAGAATCAGCCTTTCTACGGCTTCGCGCGCCGGCGCTACTTGCGCGCCCAGGAACTTGACGAGCTCCATCATGAACGCAATAGCCGTGTTAAAGCGCAATGTCTCGATGTGCTCTGTCACACGTTTCACCGTGCGATGCACTTCCTTGGCTGTTTCTGCGTCCATCGGCGCATCCGAGAGCTCACGGGTCGCAAGGGCGTGCACTCTGTCTAGAAATCTTCGACATCCCAGGATCCCACTGGTTTGCCAGGGCTTGGATTGTTCGAGCGGGCCCATAAACATCTCGTAAACGCGCAGGCTATCTGCGCCGTGTTCTTCGATCACGGGGTCGGGATTCACGACATTTCCGCGCGATTTGCTCATTTTTTCGGCCATACCGAACAGGGCTACGTCGTGCTCCGCGTGGAACGGCCTGCCTTCCTTGAGGACAATCTGGCTCTCGACCTCATAGCGAGCCTCGGCGTGCTCGCCACTTGGTTGAAATCGCAGTCCGTCACCCGAGGGTTCCACCCTCGAATCGTCACCGGCCAAGGCGCGAACCAAGCGACCCTCGGAGTCCAACACCGCGTACCAGCGGTACACCATTCCCAAGATGAGTCCTTGGTGAACCAGCTTCGTGAATGGCTCAGGGTGTTTCACGACGCCGATGTCGAACAGGACTTTGTGCCAAAAGCGCGCGTACATCAAATGCAGCACCGCATGCTCCGACCCACCCACGTAGAGATCCACCGGCATCCAAGCGTCGTACGCAGCCTGACTGAAGATCTCCTGCTCGTTCCTGGGGTCGAGGTAGCGCAGATAATACCAGCAGGAGCCAGCCCACTGCGGCATGGTGTTCGTTTCGCGCGCGAACCACTCGCCATCTCTCTGAAAGAAGCGCCAATCCAGAGCTTTCGCGAGGGGCCCCGCCGGATCGCCGGGCTTATAGTCTTCAAGCTCGGGCAGACGAAGTGGCAATTCTAGCTCAGTGAGCGCCAACGGGCGAGCATAGTCAATTTCGAAAGCCGCTCCTGAACGCGGATCTCCTGCTGTTTTCACCGGGAAATAGATGGGAATGGGTTCGCCCCAGTAGCGCTGTCGACTGAATACCCAATCTCGCAATTTGTAGTTAATCTGGCGCTTCCCCAAGCTTTTGGCCTCGAGAAAGTCTAGGATCTGAGCTTTCATCTCGGCGGTGGGAAGCCCTGAATGAGGTCCACTCTGCACGCTGATGCCCGGCGCCGTGAAGGCGCTTTCTAGCTGTTCAGGTATCGTGCCGTCGCTGCTCACCACCGTACGGATCGGCAACCCAAAAGCCTTTGCAAACTCAAAATCGCGCTCATCGTGTGCGGGCACGGCCATGATCGCACCGGTGCCGTACGAGCCTAATACGTAATCTGCCGTGTAGATAGGGATCTGAATGCCCGAGAGTGCGTTCACGGCATAAGACCCGGTAAATACTCCGGTTTTTTGCTTCCCAAGCGACGTGCGTTCGAGATCGCTCTTGCGTTCAGTTGCTGCGACATACTGAGTCACCGCGTCACGTTGCTCAGGCGTGGTGAGTGTGCCGGTGAGGCGATGATCGGGCGCGATCACCAGGTACGTGGCGCCGTACAGCGTATCTGGGCGGGTCGTAAACACCGTCAGCTTCTCTGGCGAGCCGATAACCGGGAACTCCACTTCGGCACCCTCGCTGCGACCGATCCACTCGCGCTGCTTCTGCTTCGTTTCTGGCCAATCAAGCCCTTCGAGCTCACTCGCCAAACGATCGGCATAGGCAGTGATTCTCAGTTGCCATTGGCGGAGCGGCCGACGCACGACCGGGTGCCCGCCCACCTCACTCACACCATCGACGACCTCCTCGTTCGACAACACGGTGCCCAATTCAGGACACCAATTGACTGGAATTTCAGCCTGAAATGCCAGTCCGCGGTTGAATAGCTGGAGGAAAATCCACTGCGTCCAGCGCACGTACGCCGGATCGGTGGTGTTCACCTCACGCTCCCAGTCCACGCTAAAGCCAAGTGACTTGAGCTGCCGCCGAAAGTTCTCGACGTTTTCTGCAGTCGTTTTGGCGGGGTGCGCGCCCGTGCGGATCGCGTGCTGCTCTGCTGGCAATCCGAAGGCATCCCAACCCATGGGATGCAGGACATCGAAGCCCCGCATGCGCTTGTAGCGAGCAATGATATCTGTAGCTGTGTATCCTTCTGGGTGTCCGACATGGAGCCCGGAACCCGAAGGATACGGAAACATATCCAGCACATAGAACTTCGGGCGATTGGGGTGACGCTGAGCCTTGAAGCTCTGATGCTCGTCCCAATAAGTCTGCCAGCGCTTCTCGATCGTTCGGTGGTCGTAAGCCATTAGCCGGTGACCTTACCGAGCCTTGCACGGCTTGGCCACCGGGCAACCGCAGCTAGGGGATCCGAGCGTTCAATCCGCGTCCACTGACCACAATGCAGAGATGGGCTCGCACCACAGCCCGTCGCCAAACGGAACCACTTGCTCACCCAAGTAAATGACAACGCCCGCTCGGAGAGCCGCTCCAAATTCTTCACGCAAGCTTTTCAGGCCTGCGAAATCAGCAGCTTTGACTGTCGCACTGGCTTTGACCTCAAACGCCACCATCGAGCCGTTTGGCCACTCAAGGAGGAGGGCCGCCTCACCACCAGTTGCGCTCTTGTAGTGACAAAGCTTCACCTGCGGAAAGCCAAAGCTTGCCTGCTTTCGGATTTCCTGCACGACGAAGGTTTCAAGCACGCGACCCAAAAGATAGGTATCGCCGGCCAATCCATGTCCGTCGACTCCCAGGAGGTGGCACGCCAGGCCCGTATCCAGCAAATGGAGCTTTGGCGATTTGACGATTCTTTGCGCTGAATTTCCAGACCAAGCAGGCAATGATTGGACGATGAACACGGTTTCAAGCAGAGCAAGATATCTTCTCAGAGTCGTGTGAGGCAGGCCTGTAGCTCGCACCATATCGGCGAGGTTCAACAGGCCCGCCGTGGATTTTGCCAGCAACTTGAGCAGCGTCGGCAGCGCCCGAAGCGCGTCAACTTTCACAATATCGCGAACGTCGCCACCCAGCGTGGTGCCCAAGTAGGACATGAACCAGGCCGCCCGGCGTTCCTCAGATTTACGGACCTGTGCTTCTGGATACCCGCCGATAACCAAACGTCGAATGACCCCTTGTCTATCCGCTGGGCGGCGACGACGGCCCCACGGAATCCCCTTTGAAACCCGCTCTAAAAAGGTCTCACGCGCGCCCGCTAATTCGCCTGTAGAGAAAGGGAATACCGGAATAACTTCCACCCGCCCTGCCAGAGATTCATAGTATCGAGACTGCATCCGCACGTTGGCTGAGCTTGTCAGCAGAAAACGTCCCGGGGCAGGCCGGGAATCGATGCTCACATTGAGCGCCAGGATAAGCTCTGGCACTTTCTGAATTTCATCCAGTACGGCCATGCGTGAGAGGCTTTGCACAAAGCCGACCGGGTCGTTTGAAGCGAGGCCTAGCGATGTGGGGTCATCGAAGGTGAAATATTGGGCGCCATGCTCCTTGGCGATCTGGCGCGCCAGCGTCGTCTTTCCGGTTTGGCGGGCGCCATTCAGCAAGACGACGGGCGTGTCGGCCATTGCGAGGCGAAGGGAACGCTCGACATTTCGCTTTTTCATGGCGAAATATTCGCCATTTGGTGGCGAATTTGCAAGCTAAAATCCTCAAAAATTGCGGATATTCTTCTGTTCTGATAAGAACTCTTGCTCGAATGGCTGTGTCGAGTCTGCCCTCCACCCGCACCAGCAGCGACTTTTGGAGCAGGATGATATCCGC
>CAZSUA010000336.1:0-5880 GCA_964609655.1 uncultured Polyangiaceae bacterium
ATCTTAGCTTCACCGATTGGCGTTATCTTGATCTTGCTCCAGGACCCTGGACGGAGCTCATCTTTTCGTACGGCAACGAACGGGTCACGATGACAAGTTCGATTGCAGCCTACAATCATACCAGCGCGGGCTTTCGGGAACTGCAGGCACAGCTAGGAATCAACCAGGCGTTTCTCACGTTGCGTTTTCCGGATGTGTTCGGCAAGCACGGTGGCCTCAACCTGAATGTCGGCTCCTTCTCCAACCGCTACGGCAATGCCGGCAAATACAACGCTGGCATGTATGAGACTTACCTATTTGGCAAAACTCGCGCCGTCGGTGAAACGCTCACGGCTGGCTTGCACCTAACGCCAGATCTTGAGCTCGCGCTCGAACACGGCGTGGGCGCCAAGCTCGATGTGATCGATCCTAACGCTCTCACTCCGCGCCCAAGCTACCTGCCGTACCCTGGGCCTGTGCCGCAAGGTTCGACATTTTTGCACCACGCTCACGCTCAGATGTCGATCCAGAAGCTGGTCACTGTTGGCGGGCACTACCTCACGAGCTGGACGCCGAACGATCGAGCGCTCCCGGGAATGCCGACTCAGTCGGGAAGAATGACCGTGACGGGTGGCGACGTCCGCTTGGACGGTGGTGTGTATGGGGATGGCTATCTTGGCTACTCGCATATTAGTGCCAGGAACATTCAGCCCCTCGCCGACGCCATTGAGGTCCTGCACTCGTTTGGCGGCTGGCAGTTCAAAAACAATTACTTTGGAAAGTTCAATCCTCGCACGGGGACGGCTCCGCCCGATGTCTCAGGCACCGTGAACTCCATTCTGGGACAATATAGTTTAAGCGTTGGTAAGCTCGCCCGTTATCCCGCACGCTTCTGGGGTAAGGGGCCGGATCTGGTGGCCACGGTTTTCGGCATGTTCAACTCGGTGAATAGCGCATCGAACAGTCACGACAAATTGAAGTGGGGCATGGACGCCATCTACACACCCTTCGCGGAGTTTGGCGTCGGAGCCCGCTACGACTTGGTGCAGCCCAACCTAAAGAGCAACAACGAATCCTTTTCTGTGATAAGCCCCCGGATCGAGATCCGCACAGAGTTTGCCAGTCACGAGCGCGTCGTGATCCAGTACTCGCGGTATTTCCTCGGAAGCGAAGCCTATGCGGCATTCCCGTACAACGAGCTGCCTAAGGCCGATTCACAAGTCTTGATGATCGCCGGCAGCATGTGGTGGTGATTCGTCGCATGTCAGCCTTGTCAGCGAAGAGGAGCAGAGAATGGGTTTGAGCATCGATCTAGCAGGTAAGACGGCGTTGGTGACGGGAGCCAACACGGGGATCGGCGCCGCGATCGCGGTTTCCCTGGCTCAGGCGGGCGCGGACGTCGCTCTGCACACCCGCGACGGTGAGGCGGCAGAGATCCTCGCGATCCTGCAGGCGCTGGGGCGAAAAGGTGAAGTTTTTCAAGCTGAGCTGGCCTCGCGTTCGGCCCAAGTCAGCCTGGTGGACGAAGTGATGGATCGATTTGGACGCATCGACATCTTGGTCAACAATGCGGGGCTCATCCGGCGCGCGCCCGCCGAAGAGTACTCCGAGGAGGACTGGGACCTGGTTTTGGAAGTGAACCTGTCGGCGGTATTTCGACTTTGCCAACTCGTTGGAAAACACATGCTCGCCCAGGGGTCCGGGAAGATCGTGAATATCGCTTCGCTCTTGAGCTTTCAGGGCGGAGTTTTGGTGCCGGCCTATGCCGCCAGCAAGGGCGCGGTAGCCCAGCTGACGAAGGCGCTTGCCAACGAGTGGGCGGGTAGGGGCATCAACGTCAACGCTATCGCTCCCGGATACATCACCACAGCTAACACCCAAGCCCTGCGCGAGGATGCAGAGCGCAGCCGGCAGATTTTGGCTCGCATCCCGGCCGGCCGCTGGGGGAGGCCAGAGGATATCGGCGGTGCCGCTGCGTTCCTCTGCTCGGAGCTGGCGGAATACCTGCACGGGCATGTTCTCGCCGTGGACGGCGGCTGGTTGGCGCGCTGATGAGAGCCACCTCGATGCAGGCTCTTTGTCTGGTGATAGGGCTCGGGGTTGTTGGCTGCTTAACCACCCCCGAAGCCGTCCAACCGAGGCAGGGCGAAGGCACCAATTGGGCAACAACTTTCGAGAAGGTGGATTGGCTCAGCGAGTGGGCTCCAAAGGAGAAGGGGCGATTTGGCCTCAACAACCTTTCCGTTCAGGAGAACGCTCGTGAAGGTCGATTCCTGCGAGTGCTCTACTACAAGGGCGGAGCAAGCCCGAGCGCCAGCCGGCGTGCCCAGGTTAAGGAAGGAGGCGGGCAGTTCTTGAGCCAGCTGCCTCATGGTCCGGTGGACCGCTTGTTTCTCCGCTATCGGGTACGTTTCCCAGGGGGATTTGCGTTCGTCAAAGGCGGCAAGCTGCCGGGGCTGTATGGCGGCACGCAGATCAGTGGCGGAAATCTTCCGGATGGCACCAACGGCTTTTCGACGCGTTTCATGTGGCGCACAGACGGACAAGGTGAGGTTTATGTCTACTCACCGAACAGTCAACGCTTTGGGACCAGCTTGGGCCGCGGGAGTTGGCACTTTGAGCCAGGCAAGTGGCACTGTCTGGAACAGGAGCTGGTCTTGAACACACCGCAAATGGCTAACGGCATTGTTCGCGTCTGGCTCGACAGCGCGGCCGTCTACCAAACGGAGCTGTTGCTCTTTAGAACGGTGGCCCAGCTGAAAATTGAAGGCGTGTTCTTTTCTACGTTTTTTGGTGGGGGCGACCCAAGCTGGGCTCCACCGGAAGACACGCAAGTAGACTTCTCGGATTTCGCCACGGGGCCCGCGCGCATCGGGTGTGCTCAATGATAGGGAGAGCCGCGTTCCTAGCAGGATGGGTTGCCTTCGGCGTGAGTTGCACGTCCGTGCAGCTAGAACCGAAGCGTGTGTCCGTCGCTTCAGTTGCTCCTGCGCCCTCGGCGACACCCGCGACCGAGAAGTCTCCCGACGCAGTCCCGGCAATGGGCCCGTGGTGTTTCGAGCCGGATTTAGATTCAGCTCCAGTTAGGCCGGAGATTCTGGACTCAAGCGTTTACCTGCCCAATTGGTCGAGGGTTGGTTATCGTTTTGGGGAAATCCCTCCAACGGGTGTTGCGACGCACAACATCACCGATTTTGGCGCACGGCCCAATGACGGGAAGGATGACACTCAGGCGTTTCGCCGAGCGCTTTCCGCGCTCCACTCCGTCCCCGGCCGCGTGGTGTTGAGAGTACCGAAGGGGCGCTTCATCCTGAGCGACACGCTCTTTCTCGAACGTGGAAACTTCGTGCTCCAGGGAGTCGGAAGCGAACCCGACGGGAGTATCATCGAGATCCCCAAGCCTTTGAATGAGATGTCGCCTTCGCCCACCATTCAAGCGGTGGATGCGTACTTGAAGGCGGAGAATAAACGCGTCGACGGCCAATTTTTCTCACCCTATTCGTGGACGGGCGGCGTGTTTTGGACGCGACGTCCCGCGACTCCGAGCCCGGATCCGAGCGTGGTGCTGGCAAGGGCGTCGACGGGCAAGCGTGGCTCGCGAGACTTTACTGTCCAGGATGCTGCGGGCCTCAAAGCGGGCCTGAGCATCCAGATCAACTGGTACAATACCGATGGCGATGATTCGAGCCTCCTGCGTCACATCTACCAGCTAGAGGGACAAAAGTTCGGCGAGCGGTTGTGGGGAACACCTAAAGCTCCGCTGGTATCGCAACAGGTTATCCTCGAACGTGTGAACGGAAACCAAGTGCGTGTGAGCGATCCGCTCTTGCACGATCTTCGGCCGGGCTGGGGCAACTCGCTCACCGGCGTACAGAGGTTGACCGAGTTGGGTATCGAAGGGTTGCGCATTGAGTTTCCCGAGGTGGGATATGCAGGTCATCATAAGGAGCGCGGATTCAACGCCTTCTACTTAACGGATGTCTCTCATTCCTGGATGAGGGATGTGGTGATCCGGAACGCCGATTCGGGCATCCTAACGGATCGAGCCGATCACATCACTCTTCGAGGTATCAAGGTGGGTGGCCGCGCGGGACACTATGGAATTCACCTCGGCGATGTCTACGCGGCACTCGTCCACTCTTTCGAGGTGACGCTGGATGCGTGGCATCCCATCAGCTTCAACACTGGGTCGCGCGGCAGCGTTTTTCACAATGGCACGGTCTATAGGGCTCGGCTCGATCAGCACCGCGGGGTCAACCATCAGAATCTCTACGATTCGATCGTGGTGATGGAGGATCGCCCGCAGGCTGACTTGTTCGGACATGGTGGCGCGCCGTATTGGGGGCCCCCACATGGGGCCTTCAATACTTTCTGGAATATCGACTACCGGTTTGAGAACGAGACACAAAGCCCGCTTCCGTTGCGAGGGCCAGAGCACGCCGGACCAGCCAGAATTGTTGGCTTGCGGTCGAATCGCTCGGCATGCCTGGCTTATGAAGGTGCGAGCGTTTCAGCCTTGGGAAAACGCCTGAGCGTCCCTTCCCTTTACGACAACCAGCGGCACCACAAGCCGTAGCCCCTTTTTACCCATCAAGGCTCCTTGCCATCGATGAGCTTGCCCTTGCGATAGAGCGCAATGTGCGGGGAGCGGACGTAGGACTGGGGGGCGTCCGTGCCGTCGAAGGAATAGTCATCGCCCTGATGGTAGTTCGAAAAATCTTCGTTCCGGAGCGTGCCCTTGATCTCCCCGGTGTCACCACCTGAGCTCGGGAGCGACGATACAGAATCAAAACCCAACTCCAGATAGCGATTGGCGCCCGGCGCAGAGCTGGTTCCAAAGGTTGCGATGAGATTGGCGCAGCTCGTCTGGGCGAAGAGCACGCACGTGTAAACTTGCGCTGCCCCCGACTCGATCGTGTAGTAATAGCGAATCGTTAACTCGGAGAGCGGAACGTCTTCTTGCCCGAAGTTTCGGATCCTAAAGAAGGCCCGGATCCGTCCCACGTCGAGTTTTGAATCGTCGTTGAAGTACAGCACCGCCAAGGCGTCCTGGCAGCGACCCAGGCTGCAGTCCGTCGCTCCGCCAGAGCTACCGGCCGTGGCGGGGCTGCCAGCGATGGCGCCGTTGCCGCCCGCAGCGTTCGCTCCTCCACCGCTCGGCCCCGGGGACGAACTTCCCTTCCCGGCGCTCCCCTCGCAATTGGGGTCCGCGCTTGGGCACAGCAAGCCTTCCAACGACGACGTGAAGGAGCAGGCGTGGAGCACGAGCAATGCCCCAATCGTGCCAATCTGACGCGGGGCTGGACGCATGCTGCGCGCGTGAAGCTATCACGTCGGCTCGGGTCTTGCGAGCTTGCGAGAGCGATAGGATCTCAGCCAACTCGAAGGGCTGGGTTACAGGCTGCCGGTCGTCTCGGTCGTCTCGGTCGTCTCGGTCGTCTCGGTCGTCTCAGCGGGCTTCTGTCCAAACGTTGGAACATTCTAAGATTTCCTCGCGCACCGGGCTGAAAAAATCAATGAGCACGGCGGGCTCATCGAACGTCCACGCATTGTGGATTTGGCCGATCTGCGCGTGATAAAAATCGCCCGGCACGAGTACCCGCTCGTCTGCGCCCACGATGAATCCCATTCGCCCGCGAACGAGGTAACCCATTTGTTCATGGGAGTCGTGCTTGTGGGCTGTGAATTTCTTGTTTGCGGGAAAGTGATACTCCACCAGCTGAAGGTTCTTGCCGGTGTAGACAATGCGCTGAACGTCACCTTCGACGACTTCAGTCTTCAGATCCTCGAAGCGAAAGAATGGGCGAAAACGATCTGGATTCAAGCGGCCTACCTTTCAACTCTCAACGGGCAACGCGCCTGGGTAGAGCAAGAGGAGCAAGAGGAGCAAGAGTCATGCCC
>CAZSUA010000337.1:0-5853 GCA_964609655.1 uncultured Polyangiaceae bacterium
GGAGTGAAGGGAGTGACGGGGCGTATGCGGGGAGCCAGCGCCGGCTCAGCGGGAACGACTGAACTCAATCTTTGTCTACGCCTCTCTCGGGTGGAAGATCTGACGCGGGAGGTCGTGTCCTCTTACGAGGTGCGTGTCTACGCAGACTGTCGCCTCAAATGGGTTGTGAATCTGTATTTACCAAATGGACGGGCCGACTTCAAAAATCGCCTCAACCAGTGGACGTATCGCCTTTGGGGATGTGCAACACCGCCGCCTGATGACTTTGCCTTAGTTGATCGTGTAGTGCCGATTTCTGAGGCCGAGGCCGAGGCGCTCATTGATCGTTATCTGGAAGCCGTCACGATCGTGATTCAACTGAGCCCAGAAGAAGCCGCTAGCCTGAGAGCCGCACTCCGGGAACTCAGCGCACCGTTCGTCGACCCGGCACGGCAAGGGTTTCCAGAATCGAGCTGCGCCTTGTGTGGAAGCGGAGGCGCAGCTGGCATCAGCGGCGCGGCGGGCCATAGCGGTGCGGCGGGAGCTTGGCACATGTCAAGTTTGGCCGGTGGCAGCGGAGGCACCACACCATGAAAGCCGTTGTGCGTTTCAGTACCTTCGGCCTGGTTGTGGTCAGCTGGGTCGCGGCTCCATGGGTGGGAGCGGCCGCCGAAACCAAGGGCAACACCGAGCACGAGCGCGAAGTTGGCGCGGCGTTGGCGGAGGCTCTTTACCAAAAAGGGCGAGAACTGATGGCCGCTAAGGACTACGCTGCCGCCTGTCCGAAATTCGCAGAGAGCCAGCGCCTCGAGCCTGCAACCGGGACCCTGCTCAATTTGGCAGCGTGCCACGAAGCAGAAGGGCAGTTGGCGTCAGCCTGGCTTGAATTCACCACTGCCGAGCAAGCGGCGCGGCGGGATGGTCGCGCCGACCGTGTTCTTTTCGCACAAGAGCGATTGGCAGCCCTTGCTACGCGCGTGCCTTCAATACGCTTTCGCGTCTCGAACACCCAAAGCTCCGACCTTGAGCTCCGGCTCGACGGAGTTGTCATTGCGGTCACCGCCCGCGACGTCGAAATGCCGCTCGATCCCGGCCTGCACGAGATTCAGGCTAGCGCGCCCGGCAGGCGCCCGTGGAGCACAAAGCTCCAAGTCGTCGAGGCGCAGAAGGTGACGCTGGAGGTGCCTGAGCTCGCTCTGTTCGGCACAGAACCGAACCCCACACCGGTCCAGATCCAGGCACAGGCGCTACCTGTAGCCCCGCCGCCGCCTGTCCCTAGCGGTTGGATCGCCGCCGATATTGGCAGGATCGACTCAGGCGCAACAGCGCCCCGCTTGCCCGCGGAAGTGTGGGTTCTTGGGGGTTCGGCGCTGGCGCTAGGTGTGGCGACTGGGATTAGCGGCGCCGTCTACCTTGATCGTCGCGCAGACTATCGGCGTGCACGCAGCAACCAAGAAGAATACGCCACACTCAATCAGAAGTATAGCGGGGCGCAGGGCATGTTAACCGTTAATACGGTGTTGGCTTCCGCTACGCTCGGTTTATCGGGGCTCACGCTGTACTACGCGGTTCGTTCCAGTTCCAGTTCCAGTTCCAGTTCCAGTTCCAGTTCCAGTTCCAGTTCCAGTTCGCCCGCTTCGGTTCGGGTGAGTGCCAGCACGGGACTCTTTGGTACGGCTCTCTTTCTATCCGGGAGCTATTGACGTGCCAAAACAAAAACAAAAACGAGGACAACCGAGTGCCGTAGCTTTTCTCCTCTGGCTCGGGTCCGGCAGTTGCGCGCTGGTCGCCCCGTTGGGCGATCCACCGACAGTGGTGTCCGTGAAGATCGCTGGAGGAAGTGGGGGAGTTGCGGCGACGCCGATGCAACAAGGTGGGAGCGGCGGTTCTATAGCGATGGCCGGTAGTTCCCAGGGCGGCAGCCCCACGGTTCCGGTGCAAGGAAAATGCAAACAGAGCTCGGAATGCAATCTGGCCGGATCGGCACTAGCGGTTTGCGGGTCGAATGGTGCATGCATTCCCCTAAAATCGAAGGAGTGCCCGCTCGTGTACGGGAACGCGACCGATGCTAATGCTATCCTGCTGGGCGCCTTCGCGAGCCTCGATTCCAACAATCTTGAGGCCAACTCAGTGCTTTGGGCCTATCGGCTGGCGCTCGGAGAGCTGAGTGGAGATAACCTGGGGGGGCTTCCAGGGCCGAACGGTGTGCGTCGACCCCTGGCCATCATCGCATGTGACAATTCGACGCCGACTGCTGTGACCGCTGCGATGCAGCACTTGGCCATTGAACTCGAGATTCAAGCAGTCCTCGCCGCCCTGAAACCGGGTGACCTCGGGCGCGCCATTGCCGACTACAGCAAGCTTGGCGTATTCTTCATGAATCCGGGTGGCGCCACGCTGGCCCTAGAAACCTACGATGATCATAGTCTCGTTTGGCACATGCTGGGTCACCCAGCAGACCTAGCGCCTGCTTATGCACAACTCTTGAAGTCGGTGGAGAGCTACGTGCAGGGTGCCCGCGGCGTTGACACGGCGCGTGCCTTGAAGGTCGCCCTAGTGAGCACGGATGAAGCGTTCGATGGCGAGCTGACCGTGGCGGTGACGAGTGCGATAAAGTGGAACGGGAAGGGAGTCGTTTCCAACCAAGCCGACGGCAACTACTTGGGGAGCACGATTCTGATCGCAGATCCAAAACCGGCGGACATCGGCCTTAAGGTCGCGCAATATCGCCCGGATATCGTGATTTCCACTGCGGGGGTGCCGTTCACGGCTATGAACGGCGTGCTCGATTCGATTGAGGCGAGCTGGGGTGCGTTCGGCCCGGAGCCCCGGCCGATGTACATTCTGTCTCCGATCAATGCCGGGGATCTGGGGCGCGTGGAAGCCTATATAGAGTCAGAGTTGGCAAACATCGCCAGCGACTCTGACGCGAGCCGACGCTTCTTGGGCATAAGCGCGGCAGCGGCTGAAGATCCCACGCTCAAGAACGAATTTCAAACCCGCCTGCGCATGCAGTTTCCGGGCGCCGATCTCGAATCCGAGAACTTCTATGACGCATTTTACTACCTTGCCTACTCCATCTATGCGGCGGGGCCGGTCACGGGCCCAGCTATCTCGCAGGGAATGCTCCGAATCCTGGGCGGGCCCCAAGCGTACGGAGTAGGGCCCAAGGATATTACCAATGTGCTAAGCGCGTTGGCTGTTCCGATGTCGAGAATTGAGCTTGATGGCACACTTGGCGCCCCGAATTTCGACCTCAAGCTGGGTACCCGAATCGATCCGGGGAGCGTTTTCTGCTTCGAACAGCCGAGCCCCACGGTCGCTCAGGTGAGCTTGCGAACTCAGGTTCTCCGCTATAATCCAAGCTCGCAGGCATTCACCGGCACTTTCAGTTGTTTTCCCGGTTTTGTGCCCTAGA
This sequence comes from uncultured Polyangiaceae bacterium, assembly GCA_964609655.1. GTDB lineage: Bacteria > Myxococcota_A > Polyangia > Polyangiales > Polyangiaceae > JBBRRP01. The sequence continues at coordinate 3,398 of CAZSUA010000337.1, forward strand.
TTCGCCGTGTGGGATCAGTGTCGTCCGTCTAGCGGATCCACGTTAGGGCCCAAAGGGGGTTTTGACGTGCCGTTCTTTGGTGCGGAAGGCCCGAGCGCTCCGGTGGATGGGAGGCGCGAGCTAGGATGGGGAGGAGCATTTCGCGTAGGACTCCTCGAGCCTTGTGGCGTTATCTGAGGTGAGCTTGTGGAGATGGGCGCCGAGGTGTCTGCCGTGGTTGAGTTGTTTGTGGGTGGATCGACGGGAGTCACAGCAACGCCACGATTCGAGGGCGCTCCTGCTGCTGACTCGGGCACTAACTCGGCTTTAGTGGGCACTGCGCCGACGTGTGGGGCCTCTCCGGGCCGACCTGTAAATACCAGATATCCCACGAGGCAAAGGCCGGCGGCGACGGCAACAAGCACTGCTTTTCGACGAAAAGTTGGTGTTCTGGGCGTCGCGGCGGTCGATGCTTGTGGCGCCATCGAATCCTCGCTTCGCGAGATCGGACCACTCAGTTGTGGGGCGCTGATACTTGAAACGGCGTCCTTGGGTGACACGAAGGCAGCGGTGTCTGCAGCTGTTTCCAGGGCAGCGTCCGACAGGGCGCTCTTCAGTGTGTCGTGGGCTGGACGAGAGCTTGAATTCGAACGCAGGATCTTCGAGATCCGAGCCACTGAGTGCCGACCACTGGGCCTAGCAAAGGGCAACAGGGCAGAGGCGAACTCCGCGATCGTTTGGTAGCGGTTTTGGGGTGATTTTTCGAGGCAGCGAGCAACGACGGCTTGGAGGTTGGGTGGCAGATCGCGGCGCAGTTCACTGAGCTCGCGAGGCTGTTCGGAGACGATGGCCGAGAACAAAGAAAGCGGGCTCAGGCCAGAGAACGGAGGCGTTCCAGTCAGGAGCTCCCAGAGCAGAACGCCGAGCGACCAAATATCGCTCCGGGTATCCACGTCTTTGGGATTTTTGACTTGTTCTGGCGACATGTATTGCGGAGAGCCTAAGATTGTCTGATTGCCAGTGAGCTCCGGCCAGTCGTGCGCGAGGGTGAGGCCCTTGGAAATACCAAAGTCGAGGACTTTGATCAGAGGGCTCTGGTCTGGACCCTGACACAGGAATAAGTTCGCCGGCTTGAGATCGCGGTGAACGATTCCAAGGGAGTGCGCTTCGGCGATCGCTTCGCTAGCCTGAAGGATGTAGTCAATTGCGGTCTCGACTGGGAGCTTTCCCAGTTTTTCAAGCTCCTGGGAGAGGTCCACGCCGGACAGAAACTCCATGATCATGAACGGACCGACAACGGGGAAAGTCCCAACGTCGATCACGCGCACACCGTGTTGCCCACGGATTTTCACAGAAGCTCGCGCTTCCCGTAAGAAGCGTCCCACGGCTTCCTCGTCTTCACGCAGGTCGGGATTCAGCACCTTGATGGCAACCTGCTGACGAAGCTCGGTGTGTAAGGCCTCTACAACATAACCCATACCCCCAACGCCCAGCACCCGTTCCACTCGATACTTATCGAGTAGAATGTCCCCAGGGATCAGGATTCCGTCGCTGCGCACAAGTGGCTCTTAGCCTTTACTCACACACACGGGTGACGTTGTCGAACTGCATCGGGCAAACGGTTTCGCTCGAGCAACCACAGCTACCCGCCACGCATTGGTCACGCCCAGCGATCGAACAATCTGCGTTGCCGCCGCATTCGCAGCGTTGGGTCGTTGAGTTGCAAACCGACACTCCGGGGGCCGTGCACTCCGAACTCTGGCTGCATCCACAGAGCCCCGTCACCCGGTTGCAGGTCGAGCCATTCCCAGCAAGGCAGCCAGTCTCCGCGCAACCTAGAACACAGGAACCCTTGCTGCATCTGCCAGCATCGCTGGCACAAACATCGGCGAAGCCTGCCGCCCCAAAGCGTTTCACACTCTGCAAAGTCTGGCCAGGCAGGAAGCAGCTGGTGGCAGCAGGGGGTTCAGCACATTTGCCCACGCCTCCAGCATCCACACAGACTTCTCCTGGGATCAGGCATTCGTCATCCGCTGCGCAAGAGACAAACCAAATTGTCGCAAACGCAATACAGTCGGAATGAACCTTACAAATTGCGGTCGGGTTCACACAGCGCTTGGACGTCGGATCGCAGCGGTAACCGGAGTCGAAAATACCCTCCTTACAATCGTCATCGTTCACACATTGACCGACACAGCTTCTCGCCGCAGGCGGTGACTGCGCGCCGCCCTGACCACCACCCGCAACAGATTCGCTGCCCGCCCTGCCCGCCATTCCTCCCGAGCTGCTCAGGGAACCCCCAACCCCAGCGGCTCCACCGGAGCTGGACACGTCCGTACCTCCCGCGCCTGGTGCGCCTCCGCTCACAGTTCCCGCAACGCCGCCAGCGGAACCTCCAACCCCACCCGAAATTGCTCCGCCCGCCCCGGCTGCAGCGCCGCCGGTTCCGGCCTTTCCGCCGACCGAACTAGCTCCGC
>CAZSUA010000338.1:0-5806 GCA_964609655.1 uncultured Polyangiaceae bacterium
CCGAGCCGCGTGCCTTCAATCTGATGTTCAAAACTTACGTGGGTGCGACAGCTGGTGAAGACGACGTCGCTTATCTGCGCCCGGAAACTGCGCAGGGCATCTTTGTGCAGTTCAAGAACGTGGTGGACACCACGCGCGTGCGTGTGCCGTTTGGGATCGCGCAGACGGGCAAGGCGTTTAGAAATGAAGTGACGCCTCGCAATTTTACGTTCCGCAGCCGTGAATTCGAGCAGATGGAGATTGAATTCTTCTGCCACGAATCCGAGGCTCATGCTTGGTATCGCTTTTGGCGCGATACGCGCGTGGCCTGGTGGAAGAGCCTGGGCCTATCTGGAGAGAATCTGCAGTTGCGAGAACACGAGCGCGACGAGTTGGCTCATTATGCCAAGACAGGTGCCGGCACGAGCGACGTGGAGTACCGTTTTCCTTTCACCGCTCCGGGATTTGGGGAGCTCGAAGGGATTGCGCATCGCTCTAATTTCGATCTTTCGCAGCACCAAAAAACCTCGCGCAGCAATCTGGAATACTTCGACACGGACCGCGGGGAACTACTGCCGAATGGCTCGCGTAAGGGCGAAAAATACCTACCGCATGTGATCGAACCCTCGGCGGGTCTCGATCGTGGCGTGTTGGCCGTGCTGTGCGAAGCCTTCACCGAAGATCCCTCACGCCCGAGCCCCGAACTGTTGCGGCTCCACCCACGCTTGGCGCCGATCAAAGCCGCTGTTTTTCCTTTGGTCAACAAGGAGGGCATGCCGGAGGTGAGCGAGCGGCTGCATGCGGAGCTCTTCAAGCGTTTTGGACGCCAGGGCTTCATTGAGCATGATGTGAAACAGAACATCGGCAAACGCTACGCACGCATGGATGAAGCGGGCTGCCCCTTCTGCTTCACGATTGATGGCGATACCGCCAAAGATCAAAGCGTGACGGTGCGCAATCGTGACAGCGGCGCCCAGGAGCGTATCGCTTTAGACCAGGTGAGCGCTTTTCTCACCGAACGCCTGGGCCAGGGCTGAGGCTCAGCCCGTCTGTCCCGTCTGTGAAGTGCGGGCGGCGAGCGTATTTTGGCGAACGAGCGCCTCCGCAAACGCGGCGCTGACAGTGTTGATCAGCACATCCGAACCGATCGGCTTGCTCAAGCAATAATCTGCTAACTCTTCGGCGCGCTGATTGCTGTGCGAAGAATGGACGACGACCACCATCCCAGGAAACTGCGGGACAACTTGCTCCAAAAGCGCCAGCCCACCCATGCCGGGCATCTCTAAATCCGTTACCATCACGTCGAACGCTTCCGCTTCGAGGAGCGTGAGCGCCTGCTCGGCACTGAGCGCCGTTGAAATGCGCCATTCGGGCGCGACCAAACCCATGAGGCGCGTGAGCCCCCGCAACAGCGTCTGTTCATCATCCACGATGAGCAGGCAACCACCTACGGCGCGCACCGCGGATGGGGGCGGACGCGTCGCGCTGCTGCGTTCTTCTGTCGAAGCGAGTTGCGCCGGAGGGACCACTTTTATCGCTCGATCACTTTCCTTTTTGTCGTGCACAACCATCGTGTCCCTGGGAAAAAGCAGCAGAAATCCGGCTGCATTCTGCTCTCAACGTTATATAACGCCTTGCTTCCATTGCTGCAATGCGTATTGTGGCGTGGATTTTATGGAAGCTGGCCTCGTTACTCTCATCAAGATCGTTGGAACCCTCGTGTTGGCCATGGGGATTATCCCGCTCATCTTTCTTTTCTCTGAAGGTGAGAAGGGCGAGCCGCGCGGTTTCAATTCGAACGACTGAAGCGCGCAGCTTCAAATAGCTACCAACGGGGATCGGGTTAATCCTTTTCATTAGGTTGTGAGCCCGCGGTCCGGCGTTCCACTGTGAACGGAGTGTGAAACCGAATCCAGTGGGCCGCATAGCACTCGTCCAACAAGCCCATCACGGAGACCCACCATGAATTTCAGCATCCAGCGACTCGTTATCTTGAGCACTCTTTCTGTGCTGGGCCTCAGCGGTTGCGAGAATAAGCCGTCCGCCAACGCAGCACCCGTGAGCACGGCGCTAGAGGCTGCTAAGCCCGCGACTTTGAGCTCTCAGAAGTTCATCGTGGATACTTCAACAGCCAAAGCATCTTTCTTAATGGATGCGCCGCTCGAGAAGATTTACGGTGAGGCCAACCAAGCCATCACGGGCCAAATCTTCGTTGACTTGATGGATGTGAAGAAGAGCACGGGCCTTCTACAAATCGACCTGTTGAAGCTCACTGTCTATCAGCAGAAGCGAGCCGACGAAAAAGGGCAATTTGGGGAGCGTGTCAAAAATGACAAGCAAAATGAGCACATGCGGACGTGGTTTGAACTCAGCGAGGACGTACCGCCCATGGTGCGCGAGAAAAATCGCTGGGTTGAATTTAAGCTCATGAAGCTCGAGTCGACCACAGGCAACCTGAACGAACTCAAAGGCGATGTTCGTACCTTCACCGCGACGGCCACCGGCGATGTTCGGCTACATCAACGTACGGTGAGCGGCAGCACCAAGCTTGAAGTGACGCTCCGCTACCAGGGTGAGAAACCGGTGTCGCTCCAAGTGAAGACGTTGGAACCGCTCAACGTGAGCCTCGACGCGCACGATGTGCGTCCCCGCTCGGCCTTCGAAAAGCTCGCGGAAGCAACGCTGGCCTCGCTCGGGCCCAAAGTGGCCTCAGCGGCCCCCGTAACGCTAGAATTCAGCGCAAAAGCGCAATAACTTCGGTCACCGCCGCACGCGCTCGCGGAGCGCACTCAGCCGCACGCTCTCCGAGCCACGCAAGAGCTCCAGGCTAACATCCGTCCCTTCGGGCCCCTCTAACAGTGCACGGGCCTGTGTGGGATCCGTCACTCGTTGCCCATCGATCTGGAGCAACACGTCGTGGGCGCGAAGACCGGCGCGCTCTGCCTCGCTCCCCACTGCCACCAGCGCAACCTCTACCTGAACGCCGTTCGTGCCAGCAACTTGCACAAGCGAAACTGCCAAACTGGGAGCCAAAACCGGCGCCGCATCGAAGGGCTCACTCAGCATAAGGTCCCCCACCGAGACCGTCTTCCCAGCCGACACTTGCACGCCACTCACTTTCCCACGACCGACACCTGGCAGAGCTGCACTCACTTCGCACAGCCCCTCCTTGGCTCCCGCGAGCTCGAACGCGCCGTTCTCATCTGTCAGCACCACACTCGCCGGCAAACCTCCGAGCGGTAGAAATTCAGACATAGCCCCGAGCGATACGCGCGCGCCACTTAACGCCTGACGCGCCTTATCCACCACTCTGCCGCTGATCCGCCCAGCGGCTTCCAACACCCACGGTGCAGGCTTGAACGGGCGAGCCTGACCATCGACGCTCGGCACCTGCACCTGTGCAGAAAACTCCGCAAAATCCGCGTGCCTCACCTCGAAGCGAATGGACTGAGGCGGCACATTCTCTAGCACAAACTGCCCTGATTCATTGGTGACTGCGGAAAACCGCACGCCGTCCACCCCCGCACTGACCGTCGCGTGCTCCACCGCCACATGCCCGCGTATGCCCCGTACCTCACCTTCGACACGCACTCCGCGCATCAACTTCACGGCGACCTCAGACCTTAACTCAAGTTCAGAATGACGCACCAGGGCATACCCCGGTGCACTCACCACATACTGAACATTGCGCCCCGTAGCATCGTCGAGCTCTGCCACGCCACGTTCGTCTGTAAACACGGTTTTGCGAAAGGGTGCGCCACTTGAAAGCGACGCCACGCTGATTTGAGCCATCCGTAGTGGCTCAGCTCTCTCGCCTGAAACCCGAAAGCGCACCTTGTCGCGCGAGGCCGCGAGCTGAATCTCCACGTCGTGACGTTGGTTCGCCGGCACCGTGAGTCTCTCGCGATAGACAGGCGAAAATGGCGCTTCGGGCCGCGCGACGGTGAGCACCACTTCTGCCGGCAACGCCGCGAATCGAAAGCTTCCATCCGCTTCCGTCCACACACTGCGCCGAAGAGAGCCCCGAGTCGCGCTCGCTTCCAAACGAGCCCCCGCTATGCCGAAACCACGCGCATCCTTAACCCTGCCCGCGAGTTCGCCGCCCGCATACAACGTGATCAGCACCTCCGCTCGCCCGCCTTTGGCGAGCGTGACCGCGTCGCTCAAGCCGTCTACAAACTCCGGATGCCGCGCGATCGCAAACACGCGACCGGGGGTGACTGGAAAGGCTCGAAACCGCCCAGCATCGTCGGAGACCCAGGCCTGAACACGAGCCACACTGCCCCCTTGATCCCCGAACGCTTGAGCACTCGTCGGAATGGGAGGAACCGGCCCGGGCATCACTCCAAGCTCGCCCATAGGGATCAGCGTGCGCGGTCCAGATTCGACCCACGCCAAATGAATGCGCTCAAAATCAAGCGTTTGCGGCGTCTCCGAAACCGGCAGCCCCATCCAATCATTGCCAATGATCTCTAGGGACGCGCCCGGCACCGCAAAGCCCCGCGCATCCACCACACGACCCAACAGCGTGGCACCTCGCACCAACTTCACCACAATGACCTTAGGAAACGGTGACGGCACAGCGAGCGCATGCGTCGCTACAAACCCTTCCGCGAGCGCGCTCACACTCACAGCGCCCGCCGCCAATGGGCCTAACCGAACTTGACCATTCTTCTCGGTCTTCCCGCGCAACGGGAAAAAACTCAAGCCCTCTTCGACTAACAACACTTCCGCCCCACCGAGCTTCTCTTGGCTCGGCGCATCCTCGACCACCTCAACCAACGCGAAGCGCCCTTCTCGCAGCGTCAGCTCAACTTCACTTTCGCCACCCTTCACCAACGCGCTGGGCGTGAACGCCGTGCCGACCAAGGACCCACTCTGCGCACGCAACTCATAGCTACCTTCCGGCAGCCCCAGGATGTTGACCTCACCTTGCGCATTCGTTACCGCACGCCGCACCGGCCAGAGGCTGGCGCCGCCGATCTGTATCTCCGCCGCAGCCACCGCACGCCCCTTCTCATCCTTGACGCGCACTTTGAGGATCGCCATGCGGCTCAGCACTAAACGCGCCGAATTTTGAACTTGGCGCTGCTCGGCAGCCTCGAAGCCCTGGGCATAAACACGAACCCGAAATGGCCCCGCCGTGAGCCGCTGAAACGCAGCGTTCCCAGCTGCATCCGTCAGCGCACCAAACGGTAACTCGCCCGGAATATCCACGAGCACGCTCGCACGCGGAACTGGCACGAGCGCCTGATCGACGACACTCACGCTCAACGTTTCGGCCTTACCGAGACGGAGCCGCAGGTGTTGCAACCCCAGCTTCAGCCGGCGCAGCACGGCTCCGCGCGCCAAAGCGGGCGCATCCACAAGAACCCAACACTCAGCAACCGGCAACGAGTTCAAAAGGCTCGCCCCTCGCTGATCGGACACTCCCGCCGCCGCTTCAAAATAACGCTCCCCTTCCGGACAATATACGCGGACCTCGGCACGCTGAACAGCGCCGCTATCACTGCTCACAACCACCAGCAGCTGCGCACCCGTCTGCACCGTTCGGTTGAGTGCGATATCGAAGGCACGTCGCCGTGCATCTCCCCAGCCCAGCATCCCAGCCATACAGGCTAACACCATCACTGCCCAACGCAGGCGTTTACGAAGTGGTGGCGGAGCCATGGCCAAGCCACGATATCGCGGAGCCATCCCAACTTCTCGCTAAGTTTCAAGGCCTGGCGTTTTCAGGATCGAGAGCAGCGCTGGCCGCCAGTTCCACGCTCGCTTACCAGCCAAAATAGCGACTTCTGTTCGAGATCTGCGCGCCAATCCGTCCGGG
>CAZSUA010000339.1:0-5761 GCA_964609655.1 uncultured Polyangiaceae bacterium
ACCGCTAACTCATCAGCATGGTCGATCTTGAACTCCTACGAACCAAACTTGCAGAGTCCCAAGCTCTGAGAGCGCAGGGTCGCGTCGTGGGTGTGACGGGGATGACGGTTCGGATCGCCTTGCCCGGGGCACGCATCGGCGACGTGGTGGTGATAAGGCGCGCGAGCGGCACACTCCTGGCCGAAATCGTAGGCTTTGATGTGGGCACGGCGATCACGCTGCCGATTGGCGACGTTTCCGGAATTGGCATCGATGATGAAGTCGAGGCAACTGGGCAGGGGCTGACGGTTCAGGCGGGCGAGGCTTTGCTCGGCAAAGTCTTAAATGGCCTCGGACAACCACTCGATGGTTCCGCGCTCCCTCCGCACCTGACACCCGTACCCGTCGATCGCGCCCCTCCGAATTCCCTGCTCCGGCAGCCGGTCAACACGGCGTTGTGCACCGGCGTCCGTGTCATTGATGGCCTCATCACGCTCGGTGTTGGACAGCGCGTGGGGCTGTTCGCGGGCTCGGGGGTTGGTAAGAGCCTGTTGCTTGGCGCGATCGCGCGCGGCACGAGTGCAGACGTCATTGTGGTAGCTTTGGTTGGCGAACGCGGACGTGAGGTTGGAGAGTTTCTAGAACACAGTCTGGGTGAAGAAGGCCGAAAGCGTGCCATCGTGGTCGTCGCTACCAGCGATGCGCCAGCCATCGAACGCCTGCGCGCCGCACAGGTGGCGACCGCGCTCGCAGAGTTCTTCCGAGATGCGGGGAAAAGTGTCCTTTTGTTGGTCGATTCGATCACGCGCGTGGCGCGCGCGCAGCGCGAGATCGGTCTGGCGGCAGGTGAGCCTCCTGCCAGGAGAGGGTTTCCACCCAGCGTTTTTGCAATGTTGCCGCGCCTCCTCGAGCGAAGCGGCCAGGGTGAACAGGGCTCGATCTCGGCTATTTACACGGTGCTAGTGGAAGGCGGCGACCTGGATGAGCCCATTTCAGACGAGGTGCGCGGGATCCTCGACGGCCACATCATTTTGGACCGGGAGCTTGCCGCGCGCGGACACTATCCCGCCGTCGATGTCTCCAACTCGCTTTCACGAGTGATGCCGAAGGTGGTTAGCTCAGCGCATTTGAGCCATGCCAACAAAGTGCGCAACCAGCTTGCGCAGTATGAGGCCCAGCGAGAGGTGATCACGCTCGGTGCCTACAAGAAGGGCAGTGATCCTGCGCTAGACCGGGCGATTCTGGCCAAACCTAAGATTGATCAGTTTGTTCAACAGGACACAACCCAGAGCTCCAGCTTCAGCGGCACGCTGGAGCTGCTGTGCAGTCTCGCATCAACCCTTTAGCCGGCTATTTATCTGCGAGCTCAGCTTCAAACTCAGCCAGCAGCTTCTTGGCCTTGCGGCTGAGTGAGGTGGGCACTTGAACGCCAACCACCACGTGCAAATCCCCTCGCCCGCCGCCATCCACGAAGCGCACGCCTTGGCCGCGCAGATGCAGCACCGTCCCGGGCTGTGTTCCCGCCTTGATATCGACCTCTAGCTGCGATTCATCCGGCAAAACCAAGCTGATGGTCGTGCCGAGTGTTGCCTGGGCAAATGACACTTCGCGCCGGGTAGCAAGGTCCGCTCCTTCGCGCTGAAACGATTCATGCGGCTTCAGGCTCACGTCAACGTACAGATCACCCGGGGCTGTTCCGGGAGCACCCGGCATGCCCTGAGCCGGAACGCGCAGGCGCTGCCCGGCGTCAATACCGGCGGGAAAAGCCACCAAGACTTTGCTGCGCCGCTCGACACTGCCACGGCCGGAGCAGCTTTCGCACTTATCGGTGATGACAACCCCACCCCCCCGACACCGTGGACACGTGGTGCTGAACATGATAAACCCACGCTGCGTCGCTACCTGACCCGCACCGCCACACTGCACGCAGGGCTGCGGCTTTGTTCCAGGCTTGGCCCCCGTGCCCGCGCAGGTTTCACACGGCGCCGCGCCGACGACGTTGACCTCCGTCTTGATGCCCGTCATCGCCTCCGCCAGCGTGAGCTCTACTTCAACCCCGACATCCCGGCCGCGCTCAGGCTGCCGCCGGCGATTGCCGCCATTCCCACCAAATCCGCCGAAAAAATCCGAGAACATGTCTTGAAACTGGCTGAGGACGTCACCCATGCCACCTTCGAAACCGCCCATGTCTGCCGAGTGACCAAAGCGATCATACTGGGCACGCTTCTGATCATCGGAGAGCACAGAGTAGGCCTCCGTTGCTTCTTTGAACTTTACCTCGGCCTCCGCGTCGCCAGGATTGCGATCCGGATGAAACTTAAGGGCACACTGACGGTAAGCCTTCCGAATTTCATCGGAGCTGGCCGTCTGGGCTACTGCTAGGACTTCGTAGTAATCGCGTTTCTGACTCATCAACTCAGCTCGTTCGTGATTCCACTTTTAACTGATGCCCAAGCGCCGACTGCCGCTGCTTCAGGGCGCTGGCCGCTTCACGTGCGGGGTCATCAGAGACCGCCGAACCAAGGCCCAACTTTTCTTCTAGGCGTTCAATGGTCCATAGCAAAACTTGGTAGTCGGCCTCGCGCACAGCGGCCTGTTTTTGGGCTTCCGCAAGCTTCAGCTTGAGCTCCGTGTGCTCCAATTCCGCTTCCGGGGACACGCTCTGCATTTCGGTTTTGGCGGCGGATTGATGCAAGATTTCAAGCTCCAAGGCCAACCCTCGCCCAACCGTACGCATCCCTGAAAGCTCTGCTTCCAGGCGCTGAAGCTCCCCAGATTGGGTTCGCAGCTGGTCTTCAAATCTAGAAATCTCGCCTGACGCGTCAATTTCCTTCACTTGCTCGAAGAAGGCCAAGCGTTGCGCCTGAGCAGCTAAAACCGCCTCCAGCTCAGAGAGCTGAACGACACGTTGTTCGGCTTCAGCCCTGGACTGCTCGGCCAGCGAGCGCGTCTCAGCTTGTGCCTTTTCGACGGCGCCGCGTGCTTCTATTTGTGCCTTGTCGACAAGGGAGCGAGCTTCCATTTGCGCTTTGTCGACGGCGCCGCGTGCTTCTATTTGTGCCTTGTCGACAAGGGAGCGAGCTTCTGCCTTGGCCTTTTCGGCCACGCTACGTGCTTCGATTTGTGCTTTGTCGGCAAGGGAGCGAGCTTCTGCCTTGGCCTTCTCGGCCATGCCGCGTGCTTCCGCCAGCTCTGCTATGCCACTCTCATTCTGCGTCTGGAGCGTTGAAGCGTTTTCACGAGCAGATGCTATTTCGGCTTTTGCGCGTACAAGCTCCTGGGTCGCCTTCTGAAAAGCAGCTTCACGCTCAGTACGTTCTTCCGAAAGTTGAAGCTGCTCAGCCGCTTGGCTTGGGTTCACGCCGGTCGCGTGTGCCACCTGAAGCTCGGCCAATGGCAGCTGAATCAGGCTAAAAGCCTCCAGTTTAACTGGCTCAAAGGAGGCCAGTGCCACAAACGCTTCGGGCTGCTCAGCGCCGGCCTTGAGCAGAGATGTATCCACCGACGGCACCGGGGCTTCGTCGACTGCAAAATCGGCAACCGCATAGCCAACGAAGGGTGCCTGGCCCAGCATGCGTACCACCGGAAACTCATCCGCAACGCTGTCGTAGAGCGAGTAGTAATCGAGGTCCGACGACGTTCCCGCAACGCTAGCTGAAAGGCGAGCCTCTGCATCGACATTGTCGCACACGATGAGCGCGACGCCACGTCGAGCCAGGCTCCTTTTGCCCCGGCGCAAGAGCTCTGCCGGTTCTCGAATAGACTTCAGATCCTCGACGAACAGTAAATCGAAACCGGCGGCACGCGAGGCGCGTTCGGTGAGCGCCTCGACAACGATCCCCGAGCTGTTGCTCCTAGCAGCGGCAGCACGCGTTGGATTCGGATCCCACACGTGAACTGACGCAGCCCCTCTTTCGAGGAAAAGAGCAGCCAAACCGCTCGCAGAATTGCCAACCAGAAGCACACGCCCCTCTTGGAACAATGTTTCGGCATAGGCCACCAGCGCGGCGGCGGAATTCAACTTGGCCATAGGCGGGCGGGAGGGTAGCGAAGATCCCCTTCTAATTCCACTTGCCCAAGAGGACCGGCAAATCCCACAATCGCCGCCCTGTTTCTGTTCTGGTTTGTTTGGGCGCTCTGCCCGTCGCCCCCCGCTCTGTGTCACAGGGCGGGTGCCAGTCGGCGGGTGTCCCTGTAACGTAGCTGACGCACATGACGATTTTTACCAAGAGCCTGATCGTCGACGGAATCACACCCGTTGGCGCCTACGCCGTTCTGCGCCGCGATGCCGGTGCCGGCAGCTTCCTACTTGAAAGCGTTGTGCCCGGAGAACGCTGGGGTCGATATTCGATCCTGGGTTATCGCCCAGAAGTCGCGCTCGACATTCGAGGCCAAGCCGGCGTGGATCCATTTTCCGAGCTAGCGCGACTCACCGCATCCGGCGCTGCAAGGGAGAGCGACATCGCTAGCCGTTTCGCTCAGGCCCACGTCGGATTGCTCGCGTACGACATGGTGCACTACGCGACGCCTGTGCCAGCTTGGCCGAGCAACAGCGCCCCGATTGCGCGTTTGGTGGGCAAAGCCAACGTGGTTGTCTTCGACAATTTGACGCACACGGCAACGATCGCCGCACACAGTTCAGAAGAGCTCGCGCGAGCGGTCGCCCATTTGACACAAGTACCCGCGCTTCCCCCCATGGCCCCTCCCGATGCTTCGGCTCTCCCGTCGGACATTGAAGTGAACACCTCGGACGAAGCATTTAGTGCCAGCGTTGAGCGCTCCAAGGAGTACATCCGCGCCGGGGATGCTTTCCAAATTGTGATTGCGCGTACCTTTTCGATGCCCACAGACAACGCGGACCCATTCGACGTGTATCGCGCCTTGAGAGTGCTTTCTCCCGCGCCTTACATGTATCTTTTGGAGTTACCTGGCGACGGAACTATCGAACGCACCGCGATCGCAGGGGCCAGTCCGGAAACGCTCGTGCGGCTCGAAAACGGCAAAGTCACGCTGCGCCCGATCGCCGGCACGCGGCGTCGCGGACGCTCTGAGGCAGAGGACGCAGAACTCGCCCAGGAAATGCTAGCGGATCCAAAAGAACGCGCCGAGCACGTGATGCTCATGGATCTCGCGCGTAACGATGTGGGGAGAGTGGTCGAGGCGGGTAGCGTTTCATTGCCGCAACAAATGGTCGTCGAACGCTTCAGCCACGTGATGCACATCGTGAGCGAAGTGGAGGGCAAGCTACGCGCAGGCCAAGGGCCCTGGGATGTGCTCAGGGCCACTTTCCCCGCAGGCACACTGAGCGGCGCGCCGAAAGTCAGAGCGATGCAGCTCATCCGCGAGCTAGAACCACGAGCACGAGGTGCTTATGGAGGCGCGGTCGGTTACGTCACTGCCGATGGCGAGCTCGATTTCGCCATCGCGATCCGAACCGTCGTTATGCGTGGTGGGCGCTTTGAAGTCACCGCCGGGGCTGGCATTGTTGCCGATAGCGTGCCCGAGCTCGAATGCCTCGAAACCAGAAATAAGGCGCGTGCCGCGCTGGCTTCGATCCATGCTGCACGCCAGGCGCGCGGATAACCACCATGCAGCACTGGGCACTTTCGTGGGTTCCTGAAGAGCTCAGGCCACCCCTGCAGTTCTTGCTCGATCCCCACACACTTGGGCTCTTGGCGTTATTCTCGCTCTGCACGTTCATACTGAGCGCAATTGGAGTTCCCTGGTTTTTTGCGAAAGTTCCAGCTGATTTTCTGACGCGACGCGAACAGAAGGAGCTTGG
>CAZSUA010000340.1:0-5729 GCA_964609655.1 uncultured Polyangiaceae bacterium
GGGCAGGGAGCGGAATATGGTCCAAGAGTGCGTCATATTTGCGGCGAATTTCCTCAAAAGCCGGCTGCTCAGCACTTGGCATCGTTGTTAATCCGTCGAGGTGAAGCGTGGCGGAGTCTACGAACACACCATTCTTCTTGACACTGAAATGCAGGTGAGGCCCCGTCGAGCGCCCCGTTGAGCCCACATACCCCACGAGCTGCTGTCGCTTCACTTTGTCCCCAACTTTTAGACCTTCAGCAAAGCGAGAAAGGTGAGCATAGCCCGTCTCAATTCCGCCGGCATGCTCAAGCACTACCAGATTACCGCTTGGGCCCCCAGGACCAATCGATTTTACGGTACCGAAGGAGGCTGAGTAAACGGGCTCTCCCGTCGCGGCGCCGAAGTCGGTGCCCTGGTGCGGCATGATCTTGTGAAGAACCGGGTGCATCCGCTTCGGATTGAACAGAGAGGTAATGGGCGCTCCGGGGATCGGCTTGCGCCAGCCGCCCTCGTGAAATGAGCGTCCTTTAGCGTCAAAATAGCCTTTGATGTTGTCGCCACGAAAATAATAGAGGCGGAGGAGTTCCCCGTTGGCCTGTTTGATTTCGGCCGCTTCAATCCCCGCGTAGCGCGAGAAGGCCCCTCGTACGGTGACCTCCTGGGCGACCACACGAATCGTGGCGGGGAATGTGAGCTCCGCGAGCCCTTCGTGGCCTTGCAGTGCGTCGGCAAGCACCGTGCGGAGGCTTGGATCGAAGCCCGCTTGTTTGGCTGCTGCTGAAAAATCCGAGGAGGTCAGCAATAGGGCCCCCTCTGTTTGCTCGCGCCGGATCTGAAGATCGAGTTTGACGCCCACCAAGTAGCCGTTCTCGTTGGGCTTGGCTTGGAATACGGTTTCTTTGTTTTCAAGATATTCGAAAGCCTTGAGTGTGCCTGGTCCGCGCTGGACAAGTGCAATGAACTCGTGGTTGGGCCCACAACGATTCAAGTTTCTAACATCCTTCAGCGCAGCCATGGCTCGATACGCCTGCTTGGCGTCCAGTCCAGCAGCCTGAATAGCGCTGAGAAAGGGCCGGTCTTTGAAGGTTCCGCGGAGGATTCGAAGTGCGGGATCGCCCTTTGCATCGTCAATCCGCCAGGGGCCCGGGGCGAGTGGCTCGGGGGTCGTAGCTCTGGCCATGGGACCTGCCAGCGCAGCCGGTGCGCTTGGTGCGCTTGGTACGCTTGGTGCGCTTGGTACGCTTAGACTGGGTGCAGGTTTTCCGAGCAAACTCAGGTTCTGTTCCTTATCCAGATTCATTGCCAAGGCCACGAGCGTCGCGATCACGGCAAGGCCCATGAGCGTGCCGAAGATGGCCCGCAGTGCCGGCGAGAGTTGCTGCGAGCGACGCTTGAGCCGTGGTCGCGCGGGAGCTCTTGGTTCCAACTGCCCGTTCGTGCTGCCCGCTGCTCGCGCACTCGCGTCGCGCGCTCGTTCTAGGAGTCGCTCGCGGACCGGATGGCGCGCAGGCAAGTCGGATTCGGAGCGTTCTTCGGGAGGCTCAACGGCTAACGGATCGACAACCCGGCCGAGATGAGTGGGCCCGCCCGATTCCGGTGACGTTGGCACAAGGCAGCCTGGTAGCAGCCGCCCGGCGCGTGAGCAAGCGAGCAGGGTCTCCGGAGGGTGAGCAGGTGTTCACCTTGGGTCAGTTTCCGCTGTAGCTCCCGAGGGATGCCGCTTGGCGCGCCCGAGCTTTGGCGGCACAGTCCCCGGCGCCATGAACGAACATCTAAAGCAACTCCTTGCTCTCGCTCGCCAGCACTTCGAGCAGAATGAGTACGACAAGGCCGAGTACTTGTTGCGGCAAGTCGTCGAACAGAATGATCGTTTCGCGGATGTTTACAATATGCTGGGCGTGATAGCCCACAGCAACGGCGACTTCGAACGCGCACAAAAGAATTTTGAGCGTGCCGTGGAGCTGAGCCCAAGCTACACCGAGGCGCGACTCAACCTGATGGTTGTTTACAACGACCTCGGTCGTTACGACCAAGCCCGTGGTTTATACGCCGCGCTTCGCGACACCGGGTCCGGTCACGCTCCTGATAACTTTGCGATGGGCCGCATTGCGAACATGCACGCCGAAATAGCGCAAGCCTATTCGGACATTGGCATGCCAGGCGAAGCCGCACGCGAACTTGAGAAAGCTGTGGCGTTGAGGCCGACATTTCTCGATCTTCGAACCAAATTGGCGGTCGTTTATCGCGACGCCGGCGATCTTTTGCGTGCCAAGCAGCATCTGCGCATTGCCCGCGAAACGGATGCGAACTTCGTGCAGGCGCGCTTGGCCTTTGCCAGCATTCTGCTCCAGGAAGGGCAGCTTGCGTTAGCCAAGGCCGAACTTGAAGAAGTGCTGCGCATCCAGCCCAACCATAAAATCGCACAAATGTACCTGCGCACGGCTAAGATTGCGGAAGGCTCAGCTCACAACTGACGCGACGCGCTCAAAGTATTGATCGAGCTTGAGCCCCTCTAGATCCCGCAGAGGACCCGTGGTCGCTCGAAGGGCGAGCGCCAGCTGAGTCAGCCCAAGCTCGGCTGCGACCCGTGTCTCAGGGGCGACCCCCGAGAGTTCCCTGACGGACGTCACGCCGTATTCGCGGATCCCGCACGGCACGATCAAGCTGAAGGCGCGTAAGTCGATCGACAAGTTGAGCGCGAAGCCGTGGAGCGTGACCCAGCGTGAAATGCGGACTCCAATGGCACCGATCTTCTTCGGCTCACGTGCAAATTCAGGCCCTAGCCAGCTGTGTGGAGCGTCAGCATCGACCCAAAGACCCACGTAGCCGGGGAGGGTGCCCGCGGCGATCCCAGAGGGCGAAATGATCGCCTGCATCACGTGCGTCAGCAAATTCACATACGCTCGAACATCTTGGCGATCGGGCGCTAGATCGACGATTGGGTAACAGACTAACTGTCCAGGAGCATGCAGCGTCACGTCGCCGCCGCGGCCGGTCCTCACTAGCTCCACGCCGTGCTCTTCAAGCAAGCTGGGCGACGCTAACAAATGAGCCTCCTTGGCGCCTCGTCCGAAGGTCACCACGGGGGTGTGCTCAAGGAAGAGGACAGAATCACCGATCTGTTTTTGGCGACGAGCCGTGTGCAGCTGCTCTTGCAACTCGAGGACCTCGGCGTAGGGGCGAGTCCCTAGCCAATAGCCTGTGATCGTTCGCGCGCTCATGCTCAACTCATTCGCAGGCGGGCTCTACTCTGGAATTTCGACGCCGGTCTCTTTGAAGTGTTCGCGCAAATTCTCGATGTTCTCGGTGAAGACACCGACTAGGTCCGGGTCAAATTGCAGGGTAGAACAGCGCTCAATCTCGTTGATCGTCACTTCGTGGGGCAGAGCTCGGCGGTAGGCGCGGTCGCTGGTCATCGCATCATAGGTATCTGCAACAGAAATGATGCGTGCAATCAGTGGGATGTTTTTTCCGGCGAGCCCGAGCGGGTAACCGCGGCCATCCCAGCGCTCGTGGTGCAGGTGCACACCGGGGATGACGGGTTCAAGAAATCGAATCGGATCCAGGATTTCGCGCCCATGCCCTGGATGCTTCTTGAAAACTTCGTATTCCTCTTGCGTCAGTTTGCCGGGCTTGTTGAGGTTCATCACGCAACCGATCTTTCCGATGTCGTGCATCAATGCGGCCTGCCGAACGGTTTCAACTTCGACCGCATCGAGTCCGATCCATTGGGCGAGTTGCACGGCGTAGCGGGCAACTCGTTGCGAGTGGCCGGCGGTGTAGCGATCCATCTTATCGATGGTGTTCGCGAGGCTTTGGATCGTTTGCTGGAAGGTCGCTTGCAAGTCTTCGTAGAGTCGTGCATTGGCGATCGCCGCGGCCGCGCGTGAAGCCGTGATGCTCAGCAGCTTTCTTTGCCCTTCTTCGAAACGCTTGCTGGGCGTTACCGATACTGCTGCGACGAATCCGAGCAGGCGCTGATGCATTTTTAACGGCACAATCACCAGGCTATGTGCGCCTCGTCTGGGTTGCACCTCAAACAAGGCCATGGCTCGGTTGCCTTGTGCGAGGATGAGCTCACTCTCCGTGAGGCGCCGGAGGACCTCTTTGCTATCAATCTGTCCGAGCACTTCGTCGGATGGATAGTCGCTCGTGCACTCCACAGAACGCTCGAAAAATCCTCCCTTTCCGTCGTCCAACCAAGTCAGCACCAGATCGGCGCGCAATTCTTCGAGCGCGTTGGCCTCCAGTGTTGCCACGACCTCATCCAAAGAGAGACTCGAAGCGATCGCCTCGGAAACTTTGTAGAGCGAGAGCGCTTCACGCAATCGGAGATTCTCGGCAGAAAGGCGTTGCTTTTCCAAACCACGCTCCGCGATGCGCAGGATCTCTTCGACTTTGAAGGGCTTCAGCACGTAGTCGTAAGCCCCCCTCTTCATGGCGTCGATAGCGGTTTCCACGGTGCCAAAACCGGTCATGATGATGGTGAGTGTGTCCGGGTAGCTGCTCGCGATCACTTTCAGCAGGTCGAGGCCTCCCATTTTGGGCATCTTGAGATCCGTGATCACCAGATCATATTTGGCCTTCTCTAGCTCTCGCACGGCGCTCGTGCCGTCTTCGGCCGTGCGGACCATGTAGCCTTCCATTCCGAGGAAGTCCGCCAAGATGTCCCGGATGAACTTTTCGTCGTCCACGACGAGGACACGGGGCCGCTCTTCGGGAGGCAACAGCGTTGGCAGGACAATCAAAGGAGCGGTCAATGGTTCCTGCAGGTGCGGGAAGCGAAATTGCTGATGACCAGCTTACCACGAGTTGGGTTCGCCTCCGACCGTTCGATTTCTACGATCTCTACCCTACACCTGCCCCAAAAGGCCACCCAACTGGCGCCGCGCAGCGCCCGCATCATGACGCTTGAGGAAGGAGAGATTAAACCCATTGATCAGCGCGTGCGCCGCGATCGGCCCGAGCAACGAGCCAGTCAGTTGAAAAATACTTCCCAAGCACGCCCCCATGAGTGCCGCCCATGCCACCCATACCCACCGGCTCTTGCCAGGTACCTGGTGCACGAGACCGAACAGCAGCGCCTGCGGGAGCAAGCCTAGCCAAGGTTGAAACAGTCCGCGAAACAAGAATTCTTCGCAGATGGCGCTGAGCACTGCCAACCCAACTACGGCCATACCCGAAAGGCCGCGAGCGAACGGGCGCAGCGTCGAATGTAACTCCTTGGCCCAGCTGAGACGGACGACCATCGGGCGCGTTATCAGCGCGACCAAGCATCCGAACGCGCAACCAATCAACAGGCTGTAGGTGTGGCTGGCCGCTTCAGGCAGCTTGAGCCAGGCATCCCTGATGAGGAGTGGCGATCCATCCCGCAGTACGTAAAGCATCAACCCCGTCGGGATCGCTATATACGTGTACATCGCAGCTACACGTCCAAAGCGCGGCATCGTCCGCGGACCCTGACACGTTTCGCGCCAAAAAGCACTGAATGCGCGCCGAACCAGCCGGAATGGGCCATTTCGAAAAAGCAACACACGAGCCCGCCGCGCTGGGATAGGGTCCTGGCAGACGTGGCCAAGGTTGTCGATTCGCCAGAGGTTCTCCAACGCTTCGAGCAGCAGCTCGTGCTGGTCGAGATCATTGTCCGGCAGCTCGCCAGGACCTTAGGTGGGAGCATGGAGCTCGACGATCTGAGAAGCTTTGGCCGCGAGGGCTTGCTTGAGGCGGCTCGGCGTTTTGAGCCGGAG
>CAZSUA010000341.1:0-5714 GCA_964609655.1 uncultured Polyangiaceae bacterium
GTTCGAGCGGGCTCGCTCGAAGCGCGCCAGGGCCACGGCTCAATCATTCGAAAGGAAGCGGTGGACATTGAGAATGCGTTGACTGCCAGAGTGGACGTGGAACGCTCGCGTGCGACGGCTGTCAGAGCCGAAGGTGGAGGCGGTGTTGGGGAACGTTCGGTCGACGGTGCTCGCACTTTTGCAACAGGCGTTGAAGCGGGGTGAGTGGCCTGGCAAGCCGCAAAGCCAAGCATCCACAACCCAGGTGCATGCCATCCGAATACCCTTCGCGCCTTACTCATGTGGTCACAGTATCGAGTCTTCCCATGCGTCACAAACGAAAAGATGTTGGTTGCGCAGCCATGCATGCTGTCGTAAGCGGTGTTACGTGACCGACGTTGCACATAGGAGTCCCGAACGGGGCGGGCGTGTTCGCACGCGACAACAGGTATTGGTCCTCTATCTCGCGCTGCCGCAACTGGATAGCCGAGTGGTGGGTTGGTCGTTCTACGACGGAGCTAGCCAACAGGATCGCGAAGCTCACGGCGTGGAGGTTGAGCCTCCGTACTCCTCAGGGCTCGAAGCGCTCCGGGATGGTTGGCGGTTGATTGAGTATCCCAGGCTCGAAAACCCCGCACCCGGTCGCGAATACCAGGTGGGGTACCTGCAGGCCGAATTCGTGTTCGAGAAAATCATCGACAGCAGCGCTCCGTTGCCGGTTGCGGAAGGCGAGTCTGTGTGATGGTAGATCTTCGCCTCACCACGTCCGAGATGGCCAGCTTTGTTACCCAAGGCACTGTGCGCTGTGATGAAATCGTGCCGCCAGAGCTGTGCGCGCGAGTTCTCGAAGAAATGAAAGGAGGCGCTTACGGTGGCGACATCTTCAAAAATACGGGGGAGCTCCTCACGGAGCAGTGGCCAGGCTCAGGCATGCAAGCTGTGCTTCAGGTTCCGAAAGTGCGCGCGGTGCTCGAAAGCCTAGTAGGTCCAGATCCGCGCTACGATCACCACGCCGTGCACCTTTCGCCGGCAGGCAACTTGCGCGGGCAAGATATCCACCAAGATGCCGAATACGATGTGCGATGCACAGCCTTTGACATCCAGGCGTCGTTCTTCTTTCACGATGTCACGGCCGCAATGGGCGGCACGCTCTTT
Organism: uncultured Polyangiaceae bacterium; assembly: GCA_964609655.1. Lineage (GTDB taxonomy): Bacteria > Myxococcota_A > Polyangia > Polyangiales > Polyangiaceae > JBBRRP01. Next base: position 1,135 of record CAZSUA010000341.1, read on the forward strand.
TTGCCTGGCAGCCATTATAGGCGTGTTCGCGTGAGCGCGATTGGCCGCTATCAGAATATCGTGGGTCAAGAGCAAACCGTTTGTAAAGCGGGCACGGTGGTATTTTGGCATCACAATCTCTGGCATTGCGGGCGCGGCAACAACACCGATCAGACGCGCTACATGTTCAAGCTGCGCGTGAACGCCCGCGTGAAACAGGAGCGGCTGTTTAACTACACCGAGCTGCCGGTGGCTGAATTGCGAAAGATTTTTGAAGTTCGTCACCCATTTAGCGGTAATGATGAGCGCACGGAAACGCTGAATCGCATTCGCTTGTGGCGCTACTTAACCGGGGACGCAAGTTGGGATTGCACGTCCTGGTGGAGTCGCATTGAAAACGAATTGTAGCCTCAGGTGTGGCTATTGATTCCAAAAAACTCTTGGATCGCCACGAGGATCTTACCTCGTTCGGTCAGCAATCGTTTCTTTTTAGCTTCGGCGTCCAGATCGTCACGAACCACGTCCAGCTCCACTCGGCGCTGGGCGAGCGCCAGGGAAATCTCGTTGGCGAACGCAGGGCGTGAGGCCAACAGGTCTTGGAAGTTGCTCTTGTTGATGCGCACCCACACCACGTCGCCGCGGGCACGCACGGTGGCTTCGCGTGGAGCCACGGTCATGAGTGCAATCTCGCCGAAGAAATCAGGTGCTTTCATACTCGCCACCACGCGCTCTTGCCCCTCGGCCGACGCAACCCGCACCTCCACTTCGCCTTCAGCCAATACGCAAAGGCAATCGGCTGCTCCTCCTTGAACGGCGATGAGCTCAAGTGGCGCAAAGCGCGCGCGACTCGCGTGCCGAGCCCGTGCCGCGATTTCAGCTTCAGAAAGCAAAGCGAAGACACTGACACTCGTCAGGGCGCGCGGGATGTTGGCGCGCATAAGCGCCGCAAAAATGTGCTCGCATACCAACGAACTCACAGGCTCCTCGTCGGCAAGATCGGTGAGCCAAAAACGCACCGTGTAGTAGGCGAAGCTATCGCGATTCTCCTTGGCCAGATCAGTGCACATGCAGTGGGGCAAGGGCTCCTTCACCACGCCCTGGATCGGGGATGTCGCGAGCGCCTGGTCGACGGTGTGGATCACGGCGCTCGGCGGGTGACGAAAACCTACATTGAAGTTGACTTGAACGCGGTGGTGAAGCGGAGCGTGAGCGCGTGTCTCAGTCGCGGGTTTCAATCACGGTGTGCCGCCAGCGCACCTGCTTGACCTGACCTTGCTGCTTGTTTTCGAGCTCGATCCAGTCCCCCTCGTTGATGGAATCATCGATCTGAAAGGCCAGCCCACCTATGACATTGCCGAGAGTTGACTGAAGCGAGAGGCCAATCACCGCGGCCGCCACGGCGCTTGTGGCGACAATGCTAGCGATATTGAAATCGGCACTGTGCAGCTATCAGCGCGGCAAAGATTGGAACGACTGAACGAAACCCAAGCATTCCCCCTAACAGATGGCAAGCACGAGCGGGTTCAGGTGAAAGAACTAGCGTCCGGGTGTTCGGCCAAGAGAAATGGAGGCCGCTCAGGCGGGCCTTGAATGATTTCCCCTGAAGGTGCTACTTTACAGCTTGATTGCATGTGTGGAATGGCGTTCATGGCTCGGTTAACCGCTTCTTTGTTCGTGCTGTTGGCGGTCGGGCTCTTGTCCGCCCCTGGCGCAGCTGCGGAACCCAAGGCCTTCACTTTAGGCCAGCCGGCAGCTGAGGCGCATCTCGCCTATGGCGCGTACACTGGCGATGGGAAAGCGAACCCCTACGGGTTTGGTCTGGGCCTGCGCGGCGGCGTCACGCTGCCAGAAAATCTCTACGTGGGAGCCTTGCTTGAGTACTACTTCGGCTCGAGCGAGACGCGCAGCGATGGGTTCTTCGATGCCATCAAGAGCAGCGCCAACTTCTGGTTGCTGCAAGCTGAGCCCGGGTACGACTTCGCAATCTCGGATGAAGTAGTGCTGCGCCCTCAACTCAATCTTGGATTTGCCTACGCCCACCGCAACGACTGCATCGCCGACGTTTGCGACCGCCAAAGCGATGCGAATTTGTCCCTGGCCCCAGCGGGAACCTTGCTGTATCGCGGCGAAGGCTACGTGATGTATTTCGGGATGCGCTACAGCGAAGTCTTTACGGCTTCTGATCGCAGCTCAGGCAGCGGATTCGTGATGACGATCGGTGTGGGGACGCCACTTGAGCGGCTGGGTGTCCGCTTCTAGTAACGTACTGTTTACTTCACCTGCCAGTTCAACCGTGTCCGGGATAGCCAAAATGCTCGACGAACTGCCGATGGAGAACGGGCGCCACGCCTGAAGACATTTGGCTCGGGCGATAACCCGTCCCGATAGAGAAAACTTGAATTTTAAGACCATCGACCTTGAAGCGTGCGCGCCAATCCTTGTGAGCCACGACCGAAAATTCACCCTCAACACGGATCCGACGGTACGCGTGGGGCGTTGGCCCAAGTTTGAGGTTTTGGGTCAGAATCGCTGCTAGATCGAAGCCGCACTCCTGAAGGAAGGTGAGCTGCTCTTGCGCACGCGGTCGGAAGGTGACTTCATGTTGCCGCGGGTCGTCGATCGCCGGGGAGCTTTGCAGCCAGCTGGTTGGGGCGTCTAAGGAGGGAATCGGGTGCGGTGAATCCGCATAGGCAACGTAGGGCTTGATGTCGAGCACGGGCGTCCCGTCCAGAACGTCGAGCCCGTGGACGTTCAGCTTCAGCCCAACGACGCTGTCGAGCATCACCAGGCTCATCCCAATCGGATTGGGGCGATATGGGGAACGCGTCGCGAACAAACCACGTTTGATTTCGCTCCTCGGCGGACGCACCTTCGGGCGCCAACCCAGATTACGGTCAAACCAAAATAGCACCCAGATGTGAGAAAATCCTGAGAGATCGGCGAGTGCATCCTCAAAGCCCTTCCCCGCCAGGAGCTCGATCACTCCCGCGGCATCGGGTCGCACCAGGCCCTGGCGCGGCGCTTCCACGCGTTCGGTAAACGGGGAGCGGACAATACCGATGGGGTCGAGGATCAGCTGAGCCACGAGAATTGTCGAGGATTGTAAGGGAGTTTTGCCCCCTAGCCAAACAAGCGCCCCCGGGTAGTATCCGCGCCGTGACCAGAATCGTCTCCAAGTTCGGTGGTTCCAGCGTAGCAAGCGCGGAGCAGCTCAAGAAGGTCAGCGCTATCATTCAAGCAGACTCACGTCGGCGGGTTGTCGTGGTCTCGGCACCTGGCAAGCGCCACACTGCGGAAGCTAAGGTGACCGACCTCCTTTACCTTTGCCATCGGCTCGCCGCGATTGGTCAGGACTTCTCTAGCCCATTTAGCAGTGTTCGTGAACGCTTCGTCGAGATCCAAAAGGATCTTGCGCTCGGGCAGGGGATCTTAGCCGAGCTCGATGCGCTCGAAGCCAGCCTACGCAGTGAGTGCACGCCGGATTTTGTGGCGTCACGCGGTGAGTACTTGCTTGGGCGTCTGGCTGCGGAGTTTTTAGGGGCGAAATTTATCGAACCGGCCGAGTGTGTTCGGATCAGTCCGAATGGGTCGGTCCATCCAGAGACGTATGAGCTCCTCGGTGAACGTCTCCAGGATCTCGACGCACTGTATGTTATCCCTGGGTTTTACGGTTCGGATCTGGAAGGGCACATCAAGACGTTTTCGCGCGGGGGCTCCGATATCTCGGGTTCCATCGCCGCCCGCGCCATTCACGCAGAGCTTTACGAGAACTGGACGGATGTTTCTGGCTTGTTGATGGCCGACCCGCGCGTGATCGAAAACCCCAAGCCAATGGTCGAGGTCACCTACCGTGAGTTGCGCGAGCTTTCGTACATGGGCGCTTCCGTGCTCCACGACGAGGCCACGTTGCCGGTACGGGAAGTGAATATTCCCATTCGCATCATGAATACCAATCACCCGAGCCACCCCGGCACTCGAATCAGCGAGCACCTGTCGACCGAGATCGAAAAGTCGACAGAAATTGCGGGAATCGCCGGCAAGAAGGGCTTCTCCATGATCGCCCTCGACAAAAGCTTGATGAACAAGGAGGTGGGCTTTGCCTATCGACTGCTCGGTATCTTCGAACGCCACGGGCTGAGTGTCGAACATTGCCCCTCCAGCATCGACAGCATCAACGTCATTTTGGATAGCGCGATCCTCAACGATAAACGCGACAGCGTGATGGACGAGATCAAACGCTCCCTTCAACCGGATAAGCTCACCTACGAACCGGAGCTAGCCCTGATTGCTGTGGTGGGCGAAGGGATGAGCCGCACGGTCGGGATTGCGGCCAAAGTATTTGTGGCATTGCGTGACGCCAACGTGAATATTCGCGTGATCAACCAGGGCGCCTCCGAACTCAACATCATCGTGGGTGTCGTGCCAGATGACTTCGAGAAAGCGCAGCGCGCGCTGTACGCGGCGTTCGTACCGTCCGCCTAGCTGAACGGTGATCCAGTTGATGCCCACCCGGCTGCCGCGAAGCGCAGCAGCCGCCCCTTTTCGATCCTTGGAAGATAGTAAGCATGCTCTCATGATCCAACGCGGGCTTGCCCGAAATT
>CAZSUA010000342.1:0-5710 GCA_964609655.1 uncultured Polyangiaceae bacterium
TCGTATCCTGAGCGATCCTGGCGGGCCCCTTGCCGCTGCAGGTCACCGAATGGCCCCTGAAAGAACTCTTTCCACCAATCCGCTGGAGCTCCCATCCGAGCGGTTTAGCGAATAGCCGGCAGGCACGTCCAGGGGCGCGTGAGCCGCCAGGCACTACGGAAACATCTAGAGCAAACTATGTGTGATGAGCGGGGCCCTGGAGGGCAGTGGAGCAGCGCGGTTGGCATCCATCGTGCGGAGCCCCAATTGGCCCCTGGAACGCTTGATGGGCCAATCGAGGATTGTGCGACAGTGAAACAAATGACAACCTTGAAGATTCTTTACATGAGGGAGTCGCGATGAATCGTCAACCGCCTGTCAGCGTCCATGATCGTGCCTTCGGTGGCGTCATGAGGGTCAGCCTCCTTGCGTTGACCTGTTTAGGAGTTCTGCCGGCCACGGGCTGTGGTGCCGACCACCGGGCATTCGGCCAAGAAGCCATCGCGTCAGGTGGGAGCCAGACGGGCGGAATGCCGGGCGCACCCACCGTTTCGGGGGGCAGTGCGCAAGCTCTCGGGGGCCAAGGAGTCTCGGGAGGTGCCCCCTCAGGCCAGGGTGGAACAGGGGGTCTGGCAGGGGGCGGATCGGCTTTTGGAGGAGCCATCTTGAACGGCGGAAGCGCCGGGGGACAGGAACTTGCAGCCGGCGGTAGCAATGCAGCGGGCGGACAGGCTGCAAGCCTAGGAGGGGCGGCCTCGTCCGGTGGAACTGCCGGGCTCGGGAGCGGAGGGCTTTCTGGGGTGGGCGGCGCCCAATCCACGGGAGGCGGCATTGGCTGCCAAGTGAAGCGCTGGTACTTCGATGCTGATAGCGATGGCTTCGGAGATCCGAACGTCTTTGGGGATGCGTGCCAAGCGCCACCGGGTCCCGAGTGGACCCTCATTGGCGGTGATTGCAACGATGCGAATGCGTATCTGCATCCGGGTCTGTGGTACCGTGATAATGACGGCGACACGTACGGTGACCCAGCTGGAAGTGTCGACTCGTGCACCCAACCACTCGGCACATGGGTGAGGCGTGCCGGGGACTGCAACGATAGCTCTGCTTTGATTAACCCAGGCGCAGGGTTGATGAGCACGGCCATCGGTGGGTCCTACGATTTCGATTGTGATGGGATAGAAGTACCTGAATTCCAACGCCCGCTTTGGTCGGGAACCTGCGAATGGCGCACGCAGCCCATACAGGGCTGCTATAGGGGCGGGCTCCAAGTCTTGTCGAGAACCCTGCAGCAGGGACAAAATGAGCAGTGTGGGGGTACTTGGATTACCTGCAACGGCGTCGCGGACGGATTCGGCGGAGGAAGCTGTACGCCGACCGCGCCAGTTTTGGCAAAGTGCAGATGATGCTCAGGCCGAAGGAACGGTCCGAGCAATGTCGATGACAGTTGGGAAGGGTTAGTGTCGGCCTGTTTTGCGACCGTAAACCGCAAGCTCAATCGTTTGCTCCTGCTGCCGTGAACTATGGGCGGAACGTGTGTATTTTTGGGCTTCGCTTCCTGGCCGGCCAGATTGGCCCAATTCTTCCCAATTTAGGGCCCTTTGCCCGCAGGACTGGTGGCCAGGTCCTACGCCGCCCGGTACTTATGCGTGCAGCAGGGCGGCCGTAGGTCCGTTTGATGATTTCGGTGAACAGGACGCCAGAATGTTGCCCTTGGTTTCGCTCCAAGAGCACGGCTCACACGGAATGCCGAATCGAGGTCTCACCGTGATATCCAGAGCGAAACCGGCGAAGAATCCTCCCTCCCGGACGTCGGCGGAAGCCGAGGGTCAGGCCTTCACTCAAGAGGGGATCCTTTCGCAGGGCGAGGTCCTGCCCTCGGGCCCCGCCATCACATCATCTCGCTCACATCCACCCAGGTCCAAGGAGCACGCGATCACACCCGGTCCTTCCGCCCCGGCCCGTGTCCTCCTGGTCGACGACGATCTGCAGGTGTTGAAGAGCCTCCAGCGCATGCTCCAAGCAGCGGGTTACGACGTCACGACTGCGACGAACGGCGCTGATGCGGCAACACATGCTGGCAAGCGTGGCTTCGATGCGATCTTGAGCGATATCAGGATGCCAGGCATGGACGGGCTCCAGCTTCTGCTTGAGGTTCGGCAACACGATCTGCAGGTTCCAGTCCTCCTGATGACAGGCGATCCGTCGGTCAGTACGGCCATTTCGGCACTGGAATATGGAGCCCAACGGTACTTCACCAAGCCGCTGGACCCGCAACACGTCGAAAGAGAAATCCAACGCGCCGTTCAGCTCCACCGCATGGCACGCCTCCAGCAGCAAGCCGCTGACCTGCTGGGTAACGACTGCATGGCGGCAGATCGCGCAACCTTAGAAGGCAGTTTCGAACGCACGCTTCGAAACCTCTGGATGGCGTATCAACCGATCTTGGTTTCCAACACACGGGCCATCTATGGCTACGAAGCGCTCATGAGAAGCACCGAGCCCACGCTCCCTCATCCTGGAGCCATTTTGGATGCAGCCGAGCGCTTGGGTGCCCTTCAGTTGCTCGGACGACGCGTGCGCGACCTTGCAGCAGGGCCATTTGAGGGCCAGCCTGACGCGATTCTATTTGTGAACCTGCACGTCACGGACCTCATGGATCCCTCGCTCACGGATCCCGGTACCCCGTTAGCCAGGATGGCGAGCCAGGTAGTACTGGAAATCACCGAACGCGCTTCGATTGATCACGTGCCGGATGCCCGGCCCCGCGTGGCCCAGCTACGGGAAATGGGTTACAGAATAGCGGTGGACGATATGGGCGCTGGGTACGCCGGCTTGGCCACTTTTGCCCAGCTCGAACCCGAAATCGTCAAGCTCGATATGTCGCTCATTCGCGACATTCACAAGAACTCGACGAAGCAAAAAGTGGTCCGCTCCATGACCGCACTGTCGCAAGACATGGGCATGCTCGTGGTCGCGGAGGGGGTTGAGGTGCCGGAGGAGCGGGACGTCTTGCTCGAACTCGGGTGCGATCTCCTGCAGGGCTTCCTTTTTGCCAAGCCGGGCAAGCCTTTTCCCGAAGTCATGGGCTGAAAACGAGCCCGTGGTCTTCCAGGCCGTGACGGGCGGGAGGCGCTGTTTCGCAGGCCCTACCCGTTCGACAATTTCTCCATAAGAGCCGCCCAAATGGGCCACCACTTCACGCCGGACGCGACCAGCGCGATCCCGAGCCCAAGCAGGGCGAACCACTCCCGCCCGCCCAAAATGGCCTTCATGAACGCATGAACGATAAAGCACGCGACCCCGAGGAACATGCCGAACAGGGCGAAAACGACCGCATAGACCGCGCGATTCAACCAGGGCAAGGCCCATGATGCGTAGAGAATACTGACTGGCGGAAACAAGGCGGGAATGAAGAACGCGGGAAGCTCCGCGCCTTTAAACGTGGTAGCGGCGTGCACGTACGCGCTCCCCATGTTGCCCAGCCCGGCCGCTATGTCACGCCCGGTGCCGATCGAGGACGTGGTGCCGCACGAGGGGCATGTTTGGCGACCTAGACGATACTTACGACCGCAACTGGAGCAGCGGGTTGATGACATGCAGGGCTCCTTGATGAAAGGGTACTGTTTGTTAGTTACCGCCGGACAACGTCTTGATGATCCACCAGACGACGAGGCCGAGGGCGCCCAAACCCAGGAAAGCAAGGAAGCAACCGGTCGCTACCGACATGCCCACTTTGTTAATGGTCGGTGCCTGGTAGGTCGGGTCGAGAGCCTGCATGTTTCCCACGAAGCGCTTGAGCACTGCCTGAGCCTCTTCCTCTGCCTGATCGGACAATTCATGCGTCTTATGGCGAGCACGCCCATTGTCGTCCGTATCGTACGGATCCTCGTACGCCATGCCTTCGATGATCGACTTGGCGATTTGAATCCCCGTTCTGAGAACCTGTTTGTTGGTTGGATCGAGCACGTTAGCGACGGGCAGGGTTGCAAGCATGTCGAAGCAACGCTGAACGTGCTCGGACCAAGTGCCATCTATCGCCGCGTACTCTCGCGTGTGTTCCTCGGACAGGCTGAAATACGCTAGCGTGATATCGTTTGCAGCTTCCGCGCCCTCCTCCCGCAGGTCCTTCAACGCTTCCGGGGCCGCACAGGCAATCGCCTTCTGAATACCCTTGATGAACTCGGTATATCGATTTTGGCTTAGATTCGAGCTCCACCCCGCCGCCACAGCCTTTCCGAACCAGGCTCTCGAATTGCCAGTGTCGACCTCCAAAACCTTCGTGAAGTAACGGTACGCCTCCTCCTGGTTCTCCGCCTCCGCCGCCGCGTCGGCTAATCTGAGCCAGTTCTCCACACTCTTCGCTTGCCCTTGCTCGATCGCTTGCCGGACCACAATGTCCTTCCCGCAATACATGCACTTCAACACATCGCGGTCTGGAGGGACCTGAAGATCGCCCCCGCATTCGGGGCATTTCGCCGCCCTAAATTCCATCATCGCATGGCCTCGAAATCGTAAGCGGCACGGTGGCCCGCATGTCCGGACGGCTTGCACTCAAACTGGCCTGCTCCGTGCGGCGTTATCGGCCCAAGACGAAGAAAAACGAACGTCAACGATCCCATGTACCCTCTCTGAACCCCATCTCTCGTCTGCCTGACCGGGAACGTTGCGGCCCCGTGCTCCTGCGTGCCGCCAGACCAAGTCAAAGCAAACGCTACCCAACTCAGGCTCACCTTGCAAGATAAAAGCATCCTTTTATTGGGCTACAACAAAAGGTCTGGGTGCCTTGTGCTGGGCAGGTGGATTTCGACAAGTTCGTCCAGCGGGTTGGAACCAATCTTCGCCGAGCCAGGTGGGCCGCGGGCTTGAGCCAGGAGCAGCTCGCGGCTGAAGCCCTGACCTTTCGACTCTTGGCTGAGCTTGAAAGAGGTAAGGGGAACCCCACCTTGCGGACCCTGTTCGCTCTCACGCGCAAGCTCGATCTCACGATCAGTCAGTTGGTTGACGTGGAACCATCGCCTGCCGGCCGAACGCACCTGCTCGAACGAGCACCCAGGCCACCCAAACGCGGGCCCAAGGCGAGGCCCCGGCGCGTCGCACGTAAGCAGTCGTGAGCAATCAGGGCCTGAGGACACGCGTTCCCAAGACGTGGGTCGCGCTAGGCGCTTGGGGAGCGTTTGGGGAGCGTTTGGGGCATCTCCTTGCCCGTGAGCCCAACCAGCACTACAAGCCCCCTGCCCCGCGACGAGCGACCTTCCCCCCCCAGGTTCCGTCGCGGGGCGTTACTTCATGTCGGGGCCGCCACTGTGTCGTGCTTGGCTTCTCTGATGGATACCGGTTTGCCGCCATGCAGCGTCGGGGGAGAGCCAGTACCCCAAGTATCGCAATCCGCGCTGTTCACATCAGTGTGGTCCATACTCGACCCAAGACCAACCAGCCGGAGCTCGTTTAAGATCTGTTCAATGTGAACCTCTGCTGGGTCGTCCTTTAGCAGCCGAATCATTTCCGAGCTGCCTACGCGGCAGTGAACACCACGGCCTTAGACTGCGCCCGCTTGACGGCCTTCTGAGCTGCCTACGCGGCAGTGAACCTGTACCAAGCTGCCTGCATTTACAGCTTTGACTTCTGAGCTGCCTACGCGGCAGTGAACATATGCACGCCAGTAACGCTACGCTGGTGTTCGGCTTCTGAGCTGCCTACGCGGCAGTGAGCTCTGGTGCGAGCTACGCGCTAG
>CAZSUA010000343.1:0-5703 GCA_964609655.1 uncultured Polyangiaceae bacterium
CAAAAACCAAAAAGCCGATTGGCGAAAGGATCAGTCTCACCTTTCGCCAGGTCTTAGCCGGAAAATAGCCCTAAGCCGCGGCTTCTGCAGCAGCGCGCAGCGTCGCGATCAGCGCGGAAACCTCGGCGTCAGTCCGCGTGGGGGCCATCGCACAAAGCACACTCCGTGATGCAATATCCATGGAGCGCGCACAGACATCGAGCGCGTAGTTCTTCCGGCACGCCTCATTAGCTGGCATGAGAAACGGATCGAGCGCTGGATGGTGGGCACCTCTTTGCTCAAGCACGGGTGCCCAACGCGTGTACAGGTGCCGGCCCGTTTCACTCACCACAGGGCCGCCTGTCTTCGCTGCGAAGCGAGCAGCAATGTTGGCGCTATCAAATTGAAAAACAATGTTCGCGCCGCATTCATCGTCAACACTTCGCACCGGCGCACTCTTTAGGCAGTTCTGAGTTTCACTCAAGATCCGACGCCCGGATCACCCAGCTCAAACATCTTCTACCTTCACCTTTCTAGGTTGTGTCTGCGTAAAACCTGACCGAAACCGGCAACGCTCGCCATGGAAAAACCCTCCCAAGCATGGACTTTTATACGACCCAATTTTGTGTGCCCGCAAAACAAGAGCCCGCAGAATCGAAAGTTATGCCACAATATGTGCTCAAGACTGGGTATTAGAAGCTCGCATTTCTTTCGGGAGTTTTTTCAAGATGGACGATCTTCCGCAGTTGGGCATTTGGCTCCGACAAGCTCTCCACGTCCTGTCCGGCGCCGAAGCCTTCGAACGGACACCTGAGGGCCTGTTGGCCTCCGGCGTTGAACACACCAGACATCAACCGGAGAGCGGTAGCTTGTGGACAGGTGGCATGCAGGCGCATGACTCGCTTGAGATCGCACTGGCCATCTCAGGCAGTGGCCTACTCGATGTCGGCTCCACGCGCTTCAGATTCCCTTCGGGATCGGTCGCCGTGATTCGGTCAGGGTTGCTGCACTCCGAAGGCTTCACTTCTAAGGGCCAAGAGTATGCGTCTGTTTGGTTTGGTCTGACGGCGAAGGATCGGGTGATCGTGCATATCTCGCAGTATTCACCGGCAACCGGGTGGGCTTGTCCTTGGTCGAGTGACTTTTCGCCGCGCGCAAGTACTCGCTTGCTGCCTTGGTTTCGCCCAGAAGGAGCGAGCGAAGATGTCGAGCTCGAACCATTGCGCGCAGAGCTGATGGCAGCCATCTCAGAACTCCACCGGGATGCCATCCGTAAGACGAAGAAGGCGCTAGCTTCCGATCCGAAAGCGCTCAGCACTGCCGGTCACCGTCGCGTGTTGGAGTGGGTGCGGGGGTACTTGGACCGCCACTATCGCCGGACGATCACGGTGGCCGAGGTTGCCAAGCTAACGCGCTACTCGCCGAATTATCTGGACGCCTTGTTCAGTGCCTGGCTTGGCATGGGCATCCACCAATATTTGATCTCGCGCCGCATGGATGAGGCCTATCGCCTGTGCCAGGCGTCCGATCTCAAGATCCAGGCAGTTGCGGCCAGTGTTGGCTACGAAGATGCGTTCTATTTCAGCCGCGCCTTCCGCCGCTACCACGGAAAATCGCCCTCTCAGGCCCAGGAACGGTCGCCGGTGCGCCGAGCCCAAGCGAGCGTCACCACTCGATCTTGAGCTGACGAATACGGCTCCCACCTGCGTTCAAGTTCTCGGCAAACACGCACCGATCGTCGGCCATTGCCAAACCTTGAGTGCCTCCTACAGACGCTTGAAGCAGGGCCTTCATAGCGACGGGGCCTTTCCCCGACCAACTCAATGCCAAAAGACTGCCGACGGGCGCTGCGTCAAGGAGTGCCAGCGCTCGACACTGAACGCCGCATTCTAGCGCAAGGCTGGAAACCTTCCCGCGCGCTAGCGCAACGCGCACAGGATCCTTCGCGAGTGTCCCATCGTCCAACAGCGTACCGAACAGCAGGTGCTCATTGGCGGTACCTGTCATGGTGCTTTCCACCCAGCCGACCACAACGTCTTCTCCGAACTTTGCCAGCTGGGGCAGACGACGTGCCCCACTTGTTTCCACGCAGCGTGCTTCAGGCTGTTTAACGCTGAACGTCACCGGATCCATGAGGATCGTGTAGATGTCCGAGGCATGAGTGGCCGATTCACCGTCCGACCATGCCATCCGGAGCCCCGCGGAAGTCAGCAGGAAAACGGGGTTTCGTGCGATTCCTGGCCGGTTCGACACACGAACCTCCTGCGCGATGTTCACCAAGGCGCGATCGAGCTTCGTCACGTAAAGCTCGCGATCATTGTCGCGCTCGTCCACCCATCCCACGACCCAACCACCGGCGACGTGGATTGCGACAACGTCGCTCACCTCTCGTCCCAACCGCGTGAGCATCCGCTGTTTGGTGCGCTGCCCACGCGCATCTAGCAGCGTCACGAAAACTTGCGGTTTACCTGCATCGAGCGCCGTCCACACCAGGAGGCTTTCGCCTTTGGGGCCAGCTGCCAGCGCAACACCGCCTGCCGAGTGCGCACGATACGAAACCACGAGTGGCTCTGCGGGCGCCGCTTGGGACGTGCTTAAAGGGGCTCCGGCGCTTGGTTTGAGATCCACCAACGCTAGCGCAGAAAGTTCTGCGCGAACGGGCAAGAGCTTGCCGTCTGGAGCGGGAACCTTGGGATTTTCGTAAGGAATGTTGGGGTCAAACTGGGTGACCCAACTGAGGAGCTTTCCCCGACTGTTGGAGGCCAAACTCAAATCTGCGAGGGGCACCGAAAGCTCTTCTAAAACTCTATTTTCGACCACACGCGGCTGCGCCTCCGGCACCCATCGCGTGGCAATCGGTAAATACGCTGTTGAGCCCTGCTCCCAGGCTAGCGAGTAAATCGGCGCGGGCTCCAGCTGCTTGGCGGCTAGCACCAAGCAACGGCTCCGAACGCAACTGAGATTCCACGCCAAGGGGACACTGCGCTCTTGCCCCGCGCCGCCCAGGAACAATGGATGAGAACCTAAAACGCTGAGATCGGGAGCCAGCTGTACCATCGAGGGGGCAGATTGGGCCTGGCAGCTGTCTTGGCTGCGACACACGCGCCCCGGGACCAGCAACGTCAAACCCTTTGGATTCGAGGTCGCCTCGAGTTCCCAGCTCGCCGAGTCCACGGTTTCGATGCGTGCGGTAGCTTCTCCCACCGTTCCGTCGTCGAACACGCTCGCCACGTGCACGTCCCTTGAGTGTTTTCCACGCGCGGGCTTCTGCTCCCAGATCGCAAAAGCCCGATCGCCCGAAGCGCTCGGCACTAGCTTCTGGAGGGTTTGCTCACCCACGGGGCTGAGCGCGCTCGGCTCGCGGAGCACTTTGCCTGCTGGGCTCACGAGTGACCAGAGAATTCGAGCTTCGCCACTTTGCGTATCTGACCAACCGAGCGCCAAATTGTTAGCGAGTGCGGTGAGATCCAGGTCTAGGTTCGCGGTGGGAGACTTGGCCACCACGGTAGCCGCTCCCAGCTTGGCGCCCGCATTGCTCAGCCGCAAAACCTCAACGCTCCCCTGCGCTTTCACACCCAGCTGACCCTGAACCACCGCGAGCGCGGCACCTTCACCGAAAGGCACCATCTGCCAAGCCTTCGCATCTCGCGCCACACTTTCGACATTACCCACGGGCACCCCGAGCGCGTTCAACTTGAGAACGACCACGTCGGCGGTCTTCCCACGAGCCGTTGCCCAAGTGAGAAGCGGTCCGTGCGCCACGTCGAGCGCATCCAGCCAATAGGTTGCGCCGACGCTCTCCGCGAGTGTGGTGAGCTCATTCAGCTTGATTCCCGAGCTATCGAGGGCCAGCAACTGAATGCGATGCCGCGCCGCACCCGCTTCCGAGCTAACCTGTGAACTTGCCAACACGGCGAATCCACGCCGCGGCTCCGTTTCACCCCAACGCACTGACTTGAGTGCCAGACGTTCGAGGCTGCCCTCCAATTTTGCCACAACCCGCGGCGCGCCCGTCTTCTCAAGCGCAGAGTTAATCTGTAACGCTAAGAGCTCCGTATTCCCGGGAGCACGAGTGACGGCCCAGACCAGAATGCCCCCGGTCTGACCCGGAGCAAAATAAGGTCCAAAGCTGCCCGCGGGAACCTCCGCTAAGAGTGAGGTTTGCGGGAGTGGCTCGTGGGCTTGAGGAACGCGCGATCGTCTTCTGTGGGCTGCAAGAGCCGCGTCATGACTGGGGAGCGTCGTGGCAGGCGGGGGCTGCGCCGCACAGCCCGCGGCAAATGCTAACGACACGCCGAACTTATGTAGCCACCTTCTTCGCACACACAGAACCTGCCAGGCACCCGTTTCAGACGCAACCGGCCTTTCAATCAGCATGTGCCACGTGTAAGACCTGGCTCGGAGCACAACCAAGAATGTGTGGAATTGCCGGTTTCATCAGCTCGCGCCGAGCGCTCGCTTGGCCTGAAACGCTGAAAACTATCACGGACACACTCACGCATCGTGGGCCTGACGGCAGTGGCTATTGGTTGGACGCTCAACACGGGATTGCACTCGGACATCGCCGACTTGCGATTGTGGACCTGACCGAGGAAGGCGCCCAACCCATGCGCTCCGAGAGCGGGCGCTACCACCTTTCTTACAACGGGGAAATCTACAACTTCAAATCCTTGCAACAGGAACTGCAGGCGCTCGGGCATCGTTTCCGGGGTCACTCCGATACCGAGGTTTTGCTGGCAGGCATTGATCAGTTTGGCCTTGAGAACACCGTGCAGCGAATTGCGGGCATGTTCGCCTTCGCGCTCTGGGATGGAAAGCTCGGCCTCTTACACTTGGTGCGCGATCGCCTTGGCATCAAGCCGCTCTACTACGCGCGCTTGCCGGATGGCGTGGTGTTTGGCTCGGAGTTGAAGGCGCTGCGTGCCTTCCCGGGCTTTTCACGCAGTATCGACCGCGAAGCGTTGCACCTTTTCATGCGGCATGATTACGTGCCGAGCCCCTACACGATTTACGAAAACGCCTACAAGCTACCACCCGGTTCGATCCTGACGCTGCCTGCTGACTCCCAGAAGCTCGCCCAGGCTTTGAGCGATTTTTCGCCGCAGGCCGGGGCTCACGCGGGATTGGCTCCGAAGGCGTATTGGTCCGCTGAAGAGGCCTATTTGCGTGGCGAAACCGCCCCGGATCTGCGCTCTGACCCAGAGATCCAGAGTTCACTAGAACAACTCCTGAGCGAGGTTGTGCAAGAACATATGGTTTCAGATGTTCCGCTGGGAGGCTTCCTCTCGGGCGGCATCGATTCTTCGCTCGTCGCAGCGCTCATGCAGACACGGGCATCCCAACGTGTGCGCACTTTCTCGATAGGCTTCGAGGAGGCAGCCTTCAACGAGGCTCCACACGCCCAAGCCGTCGCGCAACACCTCGGCACAGACCATACCGAAATGTACGTTACATCCCAAGCAGCGCGCGACGTTATCCCAAGCTTGCCTTTCTTTTACGACGAGCCTTTCGCAGATTCGTCGCAGATCCCGACGCTGCTCCTGTGCAAGCTCACGCGCCAACACGTCACGGTGAGCCTTTCTGGCGATGGCGGAGACGAACTCTTCGCTGGCTATCCGCGCTACTTTGAGACACCCAAGCTTTGGGAGAAACTCCAGCGCATTCCAAGGCCGCTCCGACGTGTTGCGGCAGGCGCACTCAAGAGCCTTCCGGAGCGGTATTGGA
>CAZSUA010000344.1:0-5690 GCA_964609655.1 uncultured Polyangiaceae bacterium
CCGTAGTGGGCTGCCAGAGCTGGATTGATGAACGCGTAGTCTGCGCCAAGGAGGGGACATCCCAATCGACGAACCTGTCCGGGTTGACCCGGTCTGACCGGTTCCGACAGAATCCTGGCAGCCATAGGTTGCTCCAAAAATGAGAAGAGCAGTCGTGAGTTGAGCATAAAACTTTGAGCATTGTGGTGCATCCTTACCGTCACGGCAGTCGAATGGACAGCGATTGCTTGCCCACCGCGACCGGTGGGCGGCGCTCTAACTACAGGTTTCAGTCTACGGGGCCGAACAGTTTCAAGCCACACAGCTTTGCGTCAATCTGTGGCAGATGTGTGCGCCATCCGCGCCGCTAGTGCGGAGCTTCTGTTTCGTGCTAGGGTCGCTACCGTGGAGTTACGCGGCGTCCCCAACGACACCCACACAGGTGCGGAGCGACGAGTCATTGCTGGGCTCCGGCGGTTGGGGCCCGAAAGTCGACTGATCCAGACTATGGCGCTCTGCCGGGCTGCAGACGAACTTTCGCACGCGGGGATCCGCTTGCGAGAGGGTCCGACTAGTGAGCATGCACTCCGTATTCAGTTGGCCAAGCTCCGGTATGGTGCCTCCTTGGTCGCCCGAGTCGATGCGCACCGCGCTAAAGTTCATCGGTGAGCCTCGACGCCGAGCCGATAGCGGTCACTCTTCGCGTGACAGCTGAACTCGAACGTCTCGGTATCGAGTATCTTGTAGGGGGGTCCATTGCGAGTTCGGTTCACGGTCGACCTCGCACAACTCAGGAAGTAGATCTTGTTGCGCGAACAGCGGGGCGTCATATTTCCGGCCTTTTTTCGGCTCTCGAACAGGACTTCTACATTGATGCTGACATGATTGCTGAGGCCATACGCTCACGCTCGTCCTTCAACAGCTCGGCCTCTCTGACCTGCTCGAGCAGGTGTTCGCAGATGCAAGGCATGTTGAGCTCTGAACGCCCTGGCTGATCGCTATGGCCGAGCTCGCCGCCTGTATTCAGTAGGAGTCACTCCAGGCGCACGCTTGAAGTGAGCGGCGGCAATGCTCGGCCACGACCCAGCCTGGCTCATCGCAATCACAAAACAATGCCACAGGTTTTGGCAGCTCCGAGTCACACGCAATCACCGGCTCACACGAAGCCCCACTCAAGCGCACATGGAGATGCGAGTGTGCGCAGGTTGAGCTGTCGTGGCGCCTGTCGAACACGATGGTATTTTCAACACAGACCAAGGCGCACAATTCACGTCCGGAGCCTTCACGAAGGAGCTTAAGAACGCGAACATCAACATCAGCATGGACGGACGGACGTGGCCGCTACCTAGACAACATTTTTATTGAACGGGTCACGGCTTCGATTTCTCTTCAACCCTGATAGAGCTCGACCTCCCGCGTTCCAACTTGGTGCTCACGCTCTTTGGCTTCAACCTTGGTGTTGAGATCGGTCAGGTGGCCATTGTCCTTTTGTTGGTTCCTTTGGCCTACGCGGCCCGGCATGCGATTGCCTACCGTCGCGTGGGGCTCATCGCTGGTAGCGTTGCGATTGCGGTGCTCGCGAGCGTCTGGCTCATCGAACGCGCGCTCTCGGTGACGATCATTTCCTAAGATTGAGGTCGAGTTGCCGCCTCAAACTGGGCTTACGGCGCCGTAGGGGGCACAGAGCCCTGCAGCAGGCCGGCCGCGAGGCTTGCTCGGGCGAGCCGCTCCACTAGCCGCCGGCCAGGCGTATCGCCATACTGTTGCGGTTTGTGGGTTCCAGAAGTTAGGTGCCCGCACAGGCCGCCCGAGGAGCAGCATGGTACCCGCAGATCGCCCCAGCCTTCACGACATCTATTCTGTCTCGAACTCTCCGGAAGATATTGCCGAGCGGCTCGAACGCCTTGAGCTTCTGCACCGCATAGGGATTGCCCTCTCGGCCGAACAAAACAAAGACCGTCTGATCGAGATGATCTTGTTGGAGGCGAAGGCGCTGTGCAACGCCGATGGCGGCACACTCTATCTCAAGAGCGAAAAAGACGAACTGCGCTTCGCCATCTTGCGCAACGATTCGCTCGGTCTCGCGCTCGGTGGCACTACCGGCAAGCCCATCAACTTGCCGCCGATCCCGATGAAGGATCCGATGACAGGAGCGCCCAATCACAAGAACGTGGCCAGCTACGCAGGCTCGGTTCGCACCTCGGTGAATATTCCCGATGCGTACGACACGGACGGCTTTGATTTCTCGGGAACCAAAGCGTTCGATCAACGCAACGGCTACCGCTCCCAATCCTTCCTCACGATCCCGCTCACGAACAATCAAGGCCTTTTGATCGGCGTTCTACAGCTCTTAAACGCCAAGGATCGCGCCACCCACGCGGTGGTCCCCTTCCCGCTCGATGATCAGATGATCGTGGAATCACTCGCCTCCCAGGCGGGGATCGCTCTCGACAATCAACTACTGCTCGACGGTCAGAAGGCGCTTTTGGAGTCTTTCATCAAGATGATTGCGGCCGCGATCGATGCCAAGAGCCCGTACACGGGTGACCATTGCGAGCGCGTACCCGTCCTCACCGAAATGATCGCTGAGTCTCTGTGCGAGGCAAGAACGGGAACGTTTGCTGACTTCAAGCTGAGCGA
Organism: uncultured Polyangiaceae bacterium; assembly: GCA_964609655.1. Classification (GTDB taxonomy): domain Bacteria; phylum Myxococcota_A; class Polyangia; order Polyangiales; family Polyangiaceae; genus JBBRRP01. The sequence continues at coordinate 2,620 of CAZSUA010000344.1, forward strand.
GGATGATTGGTACGAGCTGCGCATCGCAGCTTGGCTGCATGATTGCGGGAAAGTCGTGACGCCCGTCCACGTGATGGACAAGGCTACCAAGCTTGAAACCATTTTTGATCGTATCGAAATCATCCGCGCTCGCTTTGAGGTGCTCAAAAGGGACGCAAAAATCCGTTATCTCGAGCGCCTAGCAGAGGGCGATCCGGAGCCATTTCTAGCCACCAATAGCTACGAAGCAGAGTTGCAAGCGCTCACGGAAGACCTGGCTTTTCTCGAGCTAGCCAACAAAGGTGGTGAGTTCCTCTCACCGGAAAAGCAAGCGCGCATCCAAGCAATCGCCCAGAGGACGCTTTCGATTGGCGAACGTTCCTTACCGCTACTCTCCAAGGACGAAGTTGATAATCTGCAGGTGTCCCGCGGCACGCTCACACCGGAGGAGCGTCTCATTATCAACGGTCACATGGTCCAAACGATCAAGATGCTCAACGCATTGCCGTTTCCGCGGAATCTGACGCGCGTTCCAGAGTATGCCGGCGGGCATCATGAGAAGATGGACGGTACCGGCTATCCGAAGGGGATTTTTGCCGGAGAAATGTCGATACCGGCACGTATGCTGGCCATCGCTGATGTCTTCGAAGCCTTGACCGCAGCCGATCGGCCCTACAAGCCAGCTAAGACTCTCAGCGAAGCCATGCGGATCATGGGTTTCATGAAACAAGACAACCATCTCGATCCGGAGCTCTTCGATCACTTTGTTACGTCCGGCGTGTATCGAGCGTACGCAGAGCGCTATCTCGCACCCCACTTGATCGATTTCGTGGATGAGGCGGCGCTTCTGGCACTGAAGCCAAAACCGTATTCGTTGCCGGAAGTCCGGGTGCGCCGTGAGCGCTGGGACAGCTTTCTGCCTCCCTACAACACACCCCGCCCCAACTAAAGACTGGCAAAAACCCGCGTGGTTGGCAAAAGGTCTGGCTTCGGGCTATGGCCGAACGCGCATGTTTCAAACTGTCAAAGCTGCCCCACCCGATCCTATTCTCGGCCTCACCGACGCCTACAACCAGGATCCAAACCCCAACAAGATCAACTTGGGTGTGGGCGTTTATAAGGATGACGCCGGCAAGACCCCTACGTTTGGTGCGATTCGCAAAGCCGAGCAGCTATTGGCCTCCAAAGATCCGTCCAAGAGCTACCTGCCAATTCAGGGTGCACCGGGCTATGCCAACGCGGTCCAGACATTGGTTCTCGGCAAGGCTTCAGCGGCTATCGCTGAAAGTCGTGTCAAGACAGCGCATTGTCCCGGCGGAACAGGCGCTCTGCGTGTTGCGGGGGATTTCCTTCACCAATCGTTTCCCGAGGCCAAGCTCTGGGTCAGCAAGCCCACCTGGGTGAATCATTTCGGTGTGTTTCGCGCGGCTGGAATGCAGGTCGAAGAGTACGGTTATTACGATCCGAGCACACACGGGCTCGACTTTGCCGGCCTGCAAGCGAGCGCCAGCCAAGCCAAACCGGGTGATGTCTTCCTCCTGCACGGCTGTTGCCACAACCCAACTGGCGTCGATCCAAGCCTCGAAGACTGGCGGCTCCTGAGCGATTTGCTCAAGGCCAAAGGGATCCTGCCGCTGTTCGACCTCGCCTACCAAGGCCTGGGCGACGGGCTTGAGGCAGATGCACAAGCCGTGCGCACCTTCGTGGAGGCAGGGCACGAACTCCTGATCGCAAGCTCGTTCTCTAAGAATTTCGGGCTCTACAACCAACGCGTCGGTGCGCTCACGCTGGTAACCCACAGCGCCCAAGAAGCTGAAGACGCGTTCAGCCAAATCAAAAGCGTGATTCGCTCGAACTACTCGAATCCACCGGCGCACGGCGGTGCCTTGATCACGACCGTGCTTGAAGACGAAGCGCTCACGCGTGAGTGGCGTGTAGAACTCGATGGGATGCGCGAGCGGATTCGCCAGATGCGGACCGAGTTTGTGGCGAAGCTGAAGGGGCTCGGCGTCAGCCAGGATTTCAGCTTCATCGCCAAGCAGCGCGGCATGTTCTCGTTCTCCGGGCTGACACCGGAGCAGGTCCAGGCGCTTCGCGATCGCTATGCGATTTACGCGGTAGGCTCGGGGCGAATCAACGTTGCCGGCATCACCAGCCAAAACATCGACCCACTCTGTAGCGCGATAGCCGACGTGCTGAAGCGCTGAGCCCGCCATGTTTTTGGCGGCCATTATAGCGGTAGGGCAGGTAGCGTTGGCCGCGCTGGTCACGCTTTTGCCGCTCCATTCCAGATTGGCTGCCCTGCTCCGGACGTTCGCTTGGACCGCCGCGCTCGCGGTGGCGCTCTTTAGCCTAGTTCCTGAAGCCTTCGCTGTTCTCGGCTGGCTTGCCGTCGGCCTCGTGGGCGCCGCGATGTTTACCCCGATGCTGCTTGAACGGCTCTCCTCCTCAAAACTGGGCCGCCCGGGCCGCGTTGGCCTCGAACTGGCCTTTGCTGGAATCCTCGTGCACCGGGTCGCGGACGGCGTAGGGCTGGGTGCCTTCGCGCGAATCGATAGCCTGAGAGCAGATGTGCTGATCGCACTGAGTGCCCACGCGATAGCGGTGGAGTCCGTCGTGATTCTCAAATGCCGCACGCTTCTGGGAGCACGCTCTGCTGGGTGGCGTGCATGCTGGCTCGCGTTGGCAGGTATCTTTGGTGTGGCCGTATGGAGCCAAGTTAACACCATCAATTCCGATCCGACACCCTATGTCGCGGCATTGACGGCAGGTGTACTCCTCCACGTGGCCGCTCACGATGTGCGCCACCCACCAGCTGGTCGCGAGGTGTCCCGCTGGGCCCACCTGGTAGCCGCGCTACTCGGAGTGCTCATCACCCAGCTACCCCACGACGAGCATGAAGCCCACATTCCACTCAGCGCTGGGTACGTACTCCTGGCAGCCATGATTGCTTTAGCGCCCATAGCTCTCCTCAGCTGGCGCAAACATCACCCGGCGCGTTCTCACACCCCCCCCCTGACGGAAGCGGTCTCGATCCGAGCCGTGAGCGGCTTCTGTTCGTCCTTCTGGCCGGACCCCACGCTGCCTCCACC
>CAZSUA010000345.1:0-5689 GCA_964609655.1 uncultured Polyangiaceae bacterium
CGGGTGCATCACGACATCTATCACGTGTTCACGGTGGATGTGCATTCCGTGGAGGCGGTCGATAAGCTGCGGGCACTATGTCGCGGGGAATGCGCGGTGGATCATCCGCTCGCCTCGCGCTTGGCGGCTGAGCTGCCAGATCGCAAGGTCTTGTTCTTTGCAACCTTGCTCCATGATGTTGGCAAAGACATCGGTGGCCGCAATCACGCTGAGCGTGGCGCGATTCTGGCGGAAACGATCTTGGCTCGCTTCCAGTTCTCAGCGGTCGAAATCGCTGAGGTTCAGCTGCTGATCCGTAAGCACCTGCGCATGTATCAGGATGCTACGCGCCGAGACATTGATGACCCTCACACTCTGGAGATGTTCGCAGGCGAAGTGGCTGGTCTGGAGGCCCTCCGGAGCCTCTACCTGCTCACAGTGGCAGATGTTTCAACGACTAGCCCGCAAGCGATGACCGCCTGGAAGGCGCGCATGCTGGAAGACCTTTATCTTGCTACGAAGCTGTATATTGAGCAGGGCCCCGAGAGCCTTCGGGGAACGGACCGAGCTCAGGCGATTCGCCGGCACGTGCTGGAGCTTTGCCCAGCTCAAGGTGAGCAGGCGTTCTTGGCGCACTATTTGAACTCGATGCCGGACCGGTATCTCTACGGCAACGATCCCGAGGAAATCGTGCGTCAATCGCGCTTCGCGCGCCAGGCGGAGCAGCGCCATTTTTCGGTGCAAGCGATCCGCGCCGACGAGCCGTACCTAGAGCTCGGAATCATTGCGGATGATAGGCCTGGTTTGCTGGCGATGATGACGGCCACCCTGGCGGCGAGTCGATTGAAGGTGGTCGGCGCGCAGATCTATTCCTACAAAGATGGCTACGGGCGCACGCGGGCGCTCGATCTGTTTTGGGTTAGAAGCGGGGTGAGCACCGCGTCGGCACGTGCGGCATTGCCGCGCCTGGAGCGCGATTTCGATCGCCTGTTAGCTGGGGAGCTATCGGCCGCCGCACTGGTGATGGGTCCTGAGGGCCGCACGCGCACGTCGGAGCGCCCTCTGCCTAAAGTTTCCACCGAAATTAACTTCGATAATCGTGCAGCGAGCGATCACACTGTGATTGAAATTATCACGCAAGATCAGGGAGGGCTGCTCTTCTGGCTGTCGAATTCGCTTCAAGCTGCCGGCTTGACCATCTCTTTCGCAAAGATCAACACCGAAGGTAACCAGGTTGCTGACGTCTTTTACGTGCAAGATGCGGGCGGGGCGAAAGTGACTGACCCGAGCCGGCTTCAAGTGTTAAAGGACCAACTGCAATCGACCATAGCCAATCTTGAAGGGGCCAAAGCGCCATGAAGAAATCGCATCTTGAAAAGCTCGTCTACACCAGTCTCGCTCTCGGCATCGCTTCAGGCTGTGGCCCCGCCAAGCCGAGCCACACCGCGAACAACATAGCTCCCATCAACGCGGAGAAACCAGAGAGCGACGCAAACTCCTCTCCCGCCCAGCGCGTCGAGACGGCGATCAAGCTGATTCAAACCAAGACCTACGGGGAGGCGAAGAAGCTGCTCGAAAAGGCACTGGTGGACGATGAGAGAAATTCGAAGGCCCACTTTTATCTCGCCGTTGCCGACGAAGGGCTCGATGATAAGGACGGCGCCGCGATCCACTATCGGAAGGCCTTGGAGCTCGACCCAAAGCTCACCGAAGCTGCGGAAAACCTCTCCGCACTGCTCTTGGACAACAAAGACTACGAAGGCGCACTGATCTCAGTAAACATCGGTTTGAAAACTGACCCCAAGAATTTCAACTTGATGAGAAACCGCGCGATCGCGGAGCAGGGAGCAGGCAAGCTCGATGACGCCGCCAAGTCTTATTCAGAACTCTTGGCGGTGAAGGGCGAGGATGAGGGTTTTCGCTACGCATACGCCGAAATCCTGACGGCCCTGGGTCAAAAAGATAAGGCTCTCGTAGAGTGGGAGAAGCTCTTGAAAAGCAAGAATGCCGACATGCTGGCGGCGATGTCGAAGCCTCTGGCGAAGCTGGAAGCTTACGACAAGTGCGTGGGCGCACTCGATAAGGCGCTTGAGCTGAAGAAGGATCCCGAGTTTTACGTGCGTCGCGGCCTCTGCCGTCAGAAGGTAACGCCGTTCGATGCCAAGGCCGAGCTGGCCGATTACAACGGCGCGCTTGCGATCAAGGCTGATTACACTCCGGCGCACTATTATCTGGGGATGGCGCACTTCAAGAACAAAGAGTTCAAAGAGGCGCGAGCCGAGCTTGAGAAAGTCGTCGCGAGTGGCGACCCGAAGTTTGTAGATCGAGCCAAAAAGCAATTAGAAGCGGTGGCTGCGGCGCCCCCCGCCAAGAAGGGCAGCAAGAAGAAGTCTCAATGAGTGAAGTGATCGGATCTTAGAGCAGCAACTCAAGGATCCGATCCAGCTCATCCCAAGAGCTATATTTCACGACAATTTCGCCTTTTTCGCCGCGATCTTTGAGTTCAACCTTCGTTCCGAGTTTTCGCTGCAAACGCGTCTCGAGGTCGCGGACAGAGACGCTCTTTCCGTCTTTTCCGCTCTTTCCGCCATGAGGCTCTTTGTTCTCATGTTTGGTTTGGCGCACCAGGGCTTCGGTCTGGCGCACACTGAGGTGCCCGCGGAGCACTTTTTCCGCTAGCTGCTGCAACTGCCGATCGTCGGGTGCCCCGAGCAGCGCGCGCCCGTGCCCTTCACTCAGCTCGCCCGTCATCACTTTCATTCGAAGCTCGGCTGGGAGACGCAAGAGGCGAAGCGCGTTGGCAATCGTGGAGCGATCTTTCCCGACGCGTTGTGCCAGCGTTTCCTGAGTGTATTGGTGCTCTTTGAGCAGGCGATCGAGCGCTTCAGCGAATTCGATCGGGTTGAGATCTTCGCGCTGAACGTTCTCAATCAGCGCTAACTCGTAAGCGGCTTTGGTGGAGACGTCGTGAACGACGACCAACACCTCACGCAGGCCGGCCTTCTGCGCCGCACGCCAGCGCCGTTCACCCGCGATGAGCTCGAAGGCATCTGCGGTGGTTCGCCTGACAACCAGGGGTTCGAGCAGGCCGTGCTCCGCAATAGAGCTGGCGAGCTCAGCTAGCCGTTCTTGGTCGAAGTATTGCCGAGGCTGCCCAGGTTGGGGCCGGATCTTATCTAGGGCGCACAGGAAGACGTTGTTGTCGCCGTAGCTCTTGCCGGGCTCACTCGTAGCGGGGGGCTCCCGGACAGGTAACAGTGCATCTAGTCCGCGACCGAGGCCGCGCAGCGGCTTTTTGGCGAGGGTCATAGTTGCGCCTCGATCAGCTCCCGCGCCAGGCTGAGGTAGCCTTGGGCACCCCGACTCTGCACGTCGTACAGGAGCGCGGGCAACCCGTGCGAAGGGGCTTCACTCAAGCGCACGTTGCGTGGAATAATGGCATCAAATACCTTGAAATGGCGGCGTACTTCTTCAGCAACTTGATGAGCTAAACGGTTGCGGGGGTCCCACATGGTCAACACGATGCCCTCTACCAAAAGCTCAGGATTGAGCGACCTCTTAACGCGATCGATGGTCGCCATGAGGTATGTGATCCCTTCAAGCGCGTAGTACTCGGGTTGAAGCGGAACGATGACGCGATCAGCCGCCACCAACACGTTCAGTGTGAGCACGCCCAATGAGGGAGGTGAGTCGAGCAAGATGAAATCATACGCTTCAGTATCCGCGCTTCTCAACAGCTTGCGCAGGTGCGTGCCGCGGTCCTCTTCGAAGAGTTCGTACTCCACCGCCGTTAGGTCCTGTGTGGCCGGAGCAATGTCGAGCGTCGGTATGCCCGTAGGGACGATCACGTCGCGCAGACTCGCGGCGCCGATCAGCGCGTCGTAGATGCTGCGTTCCACGGTGCCAGGGCGTATGCCGACGCCGCTTGAGGCATTGGATTGCGGGTCCATATCCACCAGCAGCGTTCGACGCTCTGCAGCCGCCAGACTCGCGGCGAGATTGACAGCCGTTGTCGTCTTGCCGACGCCACCCTTCTGGTTCGCAATAGCGATAATCTGTCGTTTGGTGGCCATCAGAAGTCCGAGAGTCTTATCGAAATGAAGGGAAGGTTGGTGGTTTTCTTGGCTGCTCCCAGTGGGTGTCGTACTGTGTGAGCAGATGTAGGTGTGAGTGGTTTTCTTGGATGTTTCGGGCTCAACGGCGCTTGTGCTGGGAAGTCTGAAACGGGGCCGACGGGCAACCTCTGCACCGAGGAGCGAAAGAAAAATGGCATCTCAGGGCTACGGTAACTTTGCTGATTTCGAGCGAGAACAATTGCGGCCACCCACCCGCGCCGGCTGGTCTCTCGAAGAGTTGGACCCAGCAGATCGCGACCACGATTTCGATATGGATCCCTTTGAGGCGTCACTTTGGGAAGCCGAGCACGAAGACAAAGACGATTACTCGGATGACGAGTAGGCGTCGAGCCTCTCCTTCATGAATTTGGTCCTCTCCCGGACCTGACCCCTGCGGGGCTGCCTCCTCGCAGGGGTCAAACTATTTTGTGCACGAATAAAACGTCTCGCACACAATGCGGCAGACGGCGGCTTGCAGCACTCTTGACCAAGCTCTTCGCTCGTGGCACTGGAGCCCCTCGCTAAAATGCAGGTTCAGGTCAACCAACTTAGTCCCGTTCTTGTTGAATTCGACGTAGAAATCGCTGCTGAGCGTGTCGCGCTAGAGCTTGAAAAAGCATTCAGCTTGCTTTCTAAGTCCGCAAAAGTCAAAGGCTTTAGGCCTGGCAAGGCGCCTCGCGCGATCATCAACCAGGTCTTCGGGGCCAGGGTTGCGGCGGATGTTGCCCAGCGGCTTGTCGATGAAACGTTCCCGCGTGCCGTCAGTGAAAAGAACGTGCAGCCGATCACCACTCCGGCTTTCGAGCCTCAGAGGTTGGTGAAGGATCAGCCGTTTCTTTACAAGGTGCGCTTCGAAGTAATACCTCAGATAAGCGAGGTTAATTACTCAGGCCTTGAAGCGAAACGACCACTGCTCAAAGTTGAGGAGCAGGCCGTCGATGAAGCTGTTGATCGTCTGCGACGCGAGCATTCGACGCTGGAGGTCCCCAAGGAAGCGAGGCCGGCGAAAGATGGCGATGTTGTCACCATAGATTTCGTGGTCACCGCTGGCGGCCGCGAGGTGAAGGACGCCGGCGCCCAGGATTTTCAGGTCGAGCTTGGCAGCGGCTCGCTCATTAAGGAAATTGAGCAGGGCCTGCTTGGCAAGGAAGTCGCTTCCCAGGTGAACATCGACGTCCTGCTTTCTGAGCAACACCCGCACCCGAAGCTTCGCGGTAAGACCGCGACTTTCCAGGTGACGGTGAAGGATATTAAAGAACGCGTTTTGCCGACAGCTGATGACGAATTCGCTAAGGATGTCGGCGCATTCGAGACACTCTTTGATCTAAAAAAGAGCCTCCGTGAGCGGCTCGAAGTCCAGCTCAAAGAGCAGTCGGATACTTCGGTGGCTGAGCAACTGGTCCAAGCCCTGGCGAATGCCAATTCGGTTCCGGTGCCCCCCTCACTCGTGGAGCGGCAAAGTCAGCTGACGGAGCAGGAGATTTTGAATCGTGCTCGGAGCGAGGGCCAGCAGGCGAGCCGTGTCGGTCCAGAACTCCGAGCGCAAATCCAAGCGGACAGTGAAATGAAAGTCCGCGCTGGCCTGTTGATGGCAG
>CAZSUA010000346.1:0-5676 GCA_964609655.1 uncultured Polyangiaceae bacterium
GAGTCGGCTTGGGTGGACGGCGATTTGACGCGACTCGCTCAAGCGGTCAGCAACTTGGTCAACAACGCCGCCAAGTACACACCCCAAGGCGGCCGGATCGAGCTCGCGGCGCGCGTCGAGGCCGGCGAAGTGGTGATCACCGTGAGTGACAACGGAGCCGGGATCTCGGCCGAGATGTTACCCCACGTGTTCGACCTGTTCACCCAGGTGGACAGGACGCTCGACCGCGCCCAGGGGGGCCTCGGCGTTGGCCTCTCGGTCGTCCGGAAGTTGGTGGAGCTACACCACGGGACTGCCACCGCAGCCAGCCCTGGGCTTGGCCTCGGCAGCACGTTCACCGTTCGGCTCCCACTCGCCGCGACCGCGAATGAAGCAGCACAGGTGGACAAACCGTCCGACACTCGCGTTTCGGTCAGCTTGCGCGTGCTGGTGGTCGACGACAACGTGGACGCGGCCGAAATGCTGAGCGAGATGCTCGAACTTGCCGGGCACGAAGCCAGGGCCGTACACGATGGCCCCGCCGCCCTCGCCGCCGCCAGGGACGTTCGTCCCGACGTCGTCTTTCTGGACATAGGCCTCCCCGGAATGAACGGGCACGAGGTAGAAAGGCAATTCCGGGCAGACGCCGCCTTCGCCGGAATCGTGCTTGTGGCCCTAACAGGATGGGGAAGCAACGAGGACAAGCGAAGGAGCCGTGAGGCGGGGTTCGATCACCATGTGACGAAGCCCCTCGACTTTAAGCGGGTGCAGGAAATTTTCGAGGGAATCAACCGCCGGGAGGTAACCGCACTGGCTCAGGTCTGAGCGGCAGCTCGCGGCCCGTCGGCGACTCGCCTGATGCACGCGAAGCTTTAGCGCGCATGCACGAGAGCGATAGCGCGGCGCAACGTTTCGAGGGCTGGATGGCGAAGCAGATACATGTGGTCGCCCATGGTGACAGAAAAAACTTTCGGGATGGGCTTCTCTGAAAAGAGGAGTGGCCCCAACTCTGCGACCAGGGCGGCGTGGCTGAGCCGGTAGCTGTGGTTGTCGCGGCGGCCCGCGTGTGCCGTGTGGTATTTGCGTTCATAGCGAAAGCCGCTGAGATCGCGCCCCGTGAGCACCTTCGCCCACAGCGCGTAAACATCGAAGTCACACGCGGCATTCATCATGTCTGTGGTGAAGCCCCCGGGAGGGCGGAGGTTCATCTCCAGAGCGACGTATTCTCCACTCGGCGTGCGGAAGAATTCTACGTGAAAAAACCGCTCACGGATGTCGAAGGCGGCTACAGCTTTCATTCCAACGACCTCAAGGGATCTGTCGATTGCGCGCTCGGAATAGTAGTGGCCATCCAACTCTCCTGTTCGCACTTGCATGATCCCCGTGTCGTAAACGTGAGACGTAGAAAACACGATATTCCCGCTTCGGTCGCAGAGGCCGTCGTAAGTGACAATATCGCCGACGATGAAGGGTTGAACGATATGGTCCGACAGAGGACGCAAAAGAGCCTGCTCGAGTTCCCCCAAGTCCCCCACCCTCCAGGTGTCGCTGGCTCCCGAGCCGCTGTCGGGCTTGATAACCAGCGGGAATCCGTGGCGCGCCGCAAACGCGCGAACCTCCTCGGCCGATTCGCCGCGGATCCCTGGGGGAGCAGCGATACCTGCAGCGTGGAAGATCTTGGCCATCTCGGACTTGCTTCGCAAGCGCACGACTTCAGATTGGCCTAGGCCGGTTACGCCGAAGTCATCCCGGAGACGTCCTTCGGCCTCAAGCCAATGCTCGCCGTTGGAATCGATGCGATCTATCTTCCCGTGACGTTGCTCTAGCGAAATCATCGCAGCTCTGAGCGCCGCGGGATCCGCCATGTTTGGCTCATCAACGTACTCCGCGAGTCCTTGGCGCTCCCAAGTTTCCGGAGCAAGCGGTGTATCACCGATCCCGAGTACCTTCACGCCTTCACGCTTCAGTGCGAGGCAAAACTCGGCCGCGGTGGGCGGAAACGAGGGCGAGAGAAAGACAACGTTCATGATTTCGTTCGAGTGCGCGGGCGCTCGCGCTTGTCGACTTGAGGCAGCGTTTGGCGTAAGGCGAGCATGCCTGCGAATGGACAGGGTTGTTCTTGGATCCGCTGTTTCATGGTCCTCAGTGTGAAGCGTTCTGGCCGGAATTTTGGCGTTAACTCGTCCCATTCGACAGGGGTCGCAACGGGCGCATTCACTCGTTCGCGCGTAGAATAGGGAGCCACAAAGGTCGCACCGCGGCCATTCCGAAGGTAGTCAATAAAAATTTTACCGCGGCGCTTGGCCTTGGACTGAGTCGCGACGAAGCGATCGGGATATTGCGCACTGAGCGCCTTGGCTATCTCGCCCGAAAAGGCCTTAGCTTCGTCCCAATCCAAGCTTGGCTCGACTGGAACGCACACGTGCAGGCCCTTGCCGCCGGTCGTTTTGACGAAGCTCTGAAGATTTGCGGTCAAAAAAAGCGCGCGCAACTCCTTGGCGGCGGTTATCACCGACGCAAAATCCACGCTCTCGTCGGGATCCAAATCGAACACCAATAAATCCGGATGCTCAAGGTTATCCACACGTGAACCCCAGGTGTGGATTTCTAAAGCGCCGAGTTGAACCAGACCGAAGATGCCTTCAGGGCTTTCCAGAAATGGGTAGGGCTCGTTCCCATCCTTGGCCGACACCTGCTGCAGACCTTCCGGTGCCCCCGCGCCCAGGTGCTTCTGAAAGAAACAGGCCCGCCCCTGCCCATTCGGACATCGGACAAGCGTCAACGGTCGCCGCGCAATATGGGGCAACATGCGATCCGCTACCAATGTGTAGTAGTCGAGAAGTTCGCGCTTCGTGATGCCTGGCTCGGGATACAATACCTTATCGGGATGGCTGATCGGATAGGGTTTGGGAGTGGAAGCGGGAGTGGGAGTGGGCAGCTCCAGCTCGATCTCCTCGACGCTCTTGTCCTCGCGAAGTCCCACGAATGTCGAGTGTCGCAAGAGCCCATCGGTTGTGATGCCCACAAAGGAAACTTCCGCAACGAGGCTCGGCTTGACCCACGTCACTCCCCGTTCGGCTGCTCGTGACAGCCCGTGTTTCACGCTGGTTTTTTCGAGGGCGAGCGGCGTAAGTCTAACGAACAGATCCTTCAGCGACGCTGCATTGAAGCCCGTACCAACCTTGCCGGAGTAGACCCATTCAGAGCCTTTTTGCACCGCTAAAAGCAGCGCTCCCAGGTGGCTGCGCCCACCTTCGGGTGCGGTGAAGCCTACGATGGCGAACTCTTGTCGCTTAAGACACTTCACTTTGAGCCAATCGCCGCCGCGGCCTGAGCGATAGGTCGAGAGTGCGCGCTTGGAGACGATCCCCTCGAGCTTGCCCTCGCACGCCTTGGCGAAAAGCTCGGGACCCTTGCCCACTACATGGTCGCTGTAGGTAATCTGAGAAGAAGCGGTGCCAGTGCCGAGGAGCAAGGCCTTCAGCGCGGACTTTCTCTCGAGCAGGGAGCAGCCGCGGAGGTCCTGCCCGTTGGCGTACAGGAGGTCAAAAGCGAAATAGACAAGCTTTTGTTCGTCGTGATGTTTGAGCGAGTTTTGAAGGAGTTGAAAGTCGCTCACCCCTTGCGGATTGAGCGCAACGAGCTCGCCGTCCATCCAGAGCGACTCGGCAGGGAGGGCTTGAACCGCAGCTACGAGCTCCGGCAGTCGCTCGGTCCAATCTAAGCCGTTCCGCGAAAAGATGTGTACCGTGCTGCGATCACGACGCGCAAGAATTCGATAACCATCGAGCTTGATCTCGTGAATGAAGTCGGTGCCCTCTGGGGCCCGATCCGCGAGCGACGCAAGCTCTGGCTCAATCAGCGCAGGAAGCGGCGCCGGTGTTGCGCCAGCAGGAATGCTGTCTACCGCGTGACTGGGAGCAACCGCTCCAACTTGAGCAAATTCATCGTTCGCTTTGAAGAGCAACCAGCTGGGCTTGTCGCCTTTGCTTGGCGTGCGCACCAGGTGCCACCTCCCGTGAAGCTTGGTGCCGTTGAGGTTGAAGGAGAGATGCCCCTTTTTTAAACCCGCGAGGGCGTCGCCTTCGGGGATCCAATCCCCGTGGTCCCACACCATGACTGTTCCGGCCCCGTATTGCCCCTTCGGAATCGTGCCTTCGAAGGTGGCGTACTCCAACGGATGCGGCTCCACTTCCAGGGCCAACCGCTTGATTTTCGGGTCTAAACTGGGCTCTTTGGGCACGGCCCAACTCAACAGGACTCCATCGAGCTCGAGTCGGAAGTCATAGTGTAAGTGGCTGGCCGCGTGTTTTTGTACCACGAAGATCCGAGAGTGTTGAGCTCCGGGGGCTCCCTTGGGCTCCTCCGTTAACGAGAAATTTCGCTTCTGCCGATAATCCGCGAGTGCGTCTGCATCCTGGGCTCGGCCGGAAGCACGGGCGCTCATGCCGACCTGCGGTGCTCGGGATTCGCGCGCGGACGTTTTGTTGCCTTGGCAGAAGTCGTTTTACGGGCGGCTTTCGAGCGACTGCTAGCGGGGCGTTCGGGTGAATTTGCAACGCTCTTCGCCAGCAGTGCCGCCAAGTCAATGACGTTAGTGGGCCGCTTGGCCTTTGCTTTCGTGGGCCCGGGAAGGGTGTTGAGCGCGCCTTCTGCTACCCGGCGCTCGATCAGTGTTTTCAGATCTCGCTGGTACTCGTTGACGTACTTCTTGGGATTGAACGACGTCACCATCCCCTCCACGAGCTTTTCGGCCATGTCCAGCTCCTTGGCGGTGACGCCTATTTTTTTAGTATCGGTGTCGTCCAGACCGAGGTCCGCCTCATCTCGCAATTCGTCCGCAAAGCGAAGCAGAACGAGGAGCAACACTTTTTCGTGGGCCGTCACTGCAGCGAGGTGTTGACGAGTTCGAATCACCACCTTCCCGATCCCCGCCTTCCCCGTTCGCTGTAGCGTTTCTCGGAGGAGAGCGTAGGCTTTTTTGCCAGCTTTTTGCGGCTTCAAGTAGTACGGACGAAACAAAAAACGCGGGTCGATTTCCGAGAACTCTACGAAGTCCAGAATATCAATCTGCCGCGCCGATTCCGGATTTGCTTCCTCGAAGTCCTGCTTCGTCAGCACGACGTATTTTCCCTCTTCGTGCTCATAACCCTTGACGATATCCCCCCATTCTACTTTCTCGCCCGTAGCCTTGTTGACGCGTTGATACCCAACCGGGCTCATATCGCGCCGATCCAACAACGTTAAGTCGACGGCCTCGGGCTCCTCGGCTCCATGCAACGACACCGGGATCTGCACTAACCCAAACCCAACGCTACCTCTCCAGATTGCACGCGCCATTTCAGCATGACAAGGCAGGGACCGTGCCAGGCCTAATGCGCTGGCAAGCCACGGAACCGGGAACGAGCAAAAGCATGACTACGCCGACACACGCGGGGCATTTCGCCCCAGAGGGACACAGACCCTAAGTCAGTGCGCTAGGCCAGTGAGGTTGAGTCGTCCGTTTGATCGGAAATTTGTTTGCGGGCGGATTGGGCCACGAGCTCTTTCATGCGGTCTTCCATTTCGCCCGCCAGCGCCACCAAAACGTCGTGGTCAAGGAGCTTCCGCACCTTGGGAAATAAGTGCTCTTCCTCTTCCTTGTGGTGATGTATGGCCTGCTCAGCCAAGACGTGCAGCTTCGCGCTGAACTTCTCG
>CAZSUA010000347.1:0-5644 GCA_964609655.1 uncultured Polyangiaceae bacterium
GGTTGGTACTGGTGGAAATTCGCTCACGCCCGTGCCACCGAAGTTACTAGTGGGAGCACCACCGCTCACGGGCGTGAGCGAATTTCCACCAGTACCAACCATTGTTGGCTTTCCGATGTTGCCAGCGCCGCCCGTGCCCGGGACACCACCCGTGCCCCCCATGGGCTGCACAACCTGGATAATCTGCGTATCGCCACCGCAACTATTCAGCAGGAAAGCAAGTCCGACCGCGCTCATTCCGCGCAAGGTGCTGTTTCGCTCAGTCCACATAAAAACCAACGTCAGGTCTCTCTGCCTGCCCTGTTCATCCGCCGACGTACTTGATTGGATCTCAGTCTGTCAACCCTAGGGTCACCACAAACTTGGCCATCAGCTCAACTGCCTGACGAACGCAAACATCACCGCACGAGTCTGTTTCCGAACGGACACATTCGACTGCAAGAACACTCTTATCGCGCCACCCGAAACCGCACGCCTAAACCAAGGGTAAACCAAGGGTAAACCCCTAACCAGGCGCCGTAGACGTCGGCAAACTCCCAAAACCGCCCCCCCAAGTCGCACTATCGAGACGCTTGCTCTTTCGTCTCCTCCGCGAGATGGTCCAGCCGTCCCATGGTGCGCGGCTCGAATTTTGTCACACGCCAGCCCCGCGGCCTCCTCGCCATTCGCCGTTACCTTGCACTCGCCATCGCTCTGGCATCGCTCCTCCCAGGCTGTGGCCTGTTCACATCCGACAAGAAATCATCATTCCATCCATCATTCCCGGATATTAAAAACGCGGGCGGTTCCGGCGCTCCTGGCGGTTCCGGCGCTCCTGGTAGCTCGTCGGTAGGAGGCTCAACTGGCGTTTCAGGATCAGCGAATTCCGGCGGCATTTCGGCTGTTTTTGGGGGCGCCCCAGCTGGCGGCGGCACCGGCGGCGAGGCTGTTTCCCCGAGCGGTGGTGCTCAAGCGAGTGGGGGCTCTGGCGGCGGCACCGGCGGCGCGCCGATAGCTGGAAGTGGAACCGGTGGTGCCCCAGAGGAGCTTGCTCCCGTCTCCGTATTCTGCGGCGATGGCATTCGAGATCCCGTGCTCGAAGAGTGCGACGATCTGAACCCTGCGCCTGCTGTGGATGCCTGCAGTGCTGATTGTCGTGTCCAAAGTGTGCTCGGTGTGGAACAGGTGGGTACCAGCTCCGATTTCTCTCGGAAGCTGCAAGGTGGTCAGCAGGCTATCAGCGGTGCTCCCGATGGTTTCGCTGTGGCGTACGTGCAAGGTATCGCTCAGCCTGCGTTGTTTCTGGCAGCCTTCGACGCGAGCGGCACGCGTTTGGCGCCTGTTGAAGTTTCGCTCGGCAGCTCCGTCACCGCACAAGCTGATCCTGCAGTTGCAGCGCTGTCGGGAAGCCGATACGCCGTAGCGTGGGTGGGCAAGCCGAGCGGCACGGGCGACATTTTGCTCCGCACCATTGATGTGACAGCGACGCCAGTCTTGTCTGCGGTGACCATGGCGCACGCCTTCGCGAATGGGGCACAGGAGCTGCCGGCGATCCTCGCGCTGGGCCAAGAGCTCATGGTGGCGTGGCAGGACAGTCTCAACCTGAAATATCGGCGATTTTCGCTCGATCTAGCCCCGCTAGCGCCCGAGCAACCTTTGGTAGCAACCGCAGATTTCGAGACCTCAGTAAGCCTGGCTGCATTCTCCGGAAGCTGGGCGGCTGCGTGGCGTGTGAGCTTGGACACAGGCGAGCGTGTCCGCGTCTCGGCTGGCAATCTGGCCTGGGAAACGGAAATCTTTCCCCCGGGCCCTGTGGGTGATCGGCCCAGCCTCACCCAGTTGGATGCTTCCCATCTGCTACTCGTGCTCTCCGCGGGCGGCCCGCTGCTAACGGCGAGCGAGATCCGATATGCGATTCTCGACACAGCCGCGCCCGGCTCAGTCTTGACCACGGCGATCTTGCCACTCACCTCACCTTACGCCGACGTGAACGATCTTAATCGCAAACGCCCCTCGGTGGCGTTCAGTCAAGGCCACGTTTACGTCGCTTGGGAAACCGAGAGTCCCCTCAATTCCAGCTTGGGCCAAGAGCCTTTCTTCCAAGAGCTCGGCTGGTCCGCCCTCACGCCCGGCGTGCTCACGCCGCTTCAAGAGCTGCCCCTGATCGTCAACACCCCGCGCACAGGCGATCAAGTCTCTCCCCTTCTAGCGCTGCTTCCTCGCCGCTACTCGCCAGCTCTGGCTACCACCTGGATCGATGCGAGCGGCCAACTCCAAAATCGCCCCAATTCCGATCTGATCGTCGGCATTCGACCTTTGCCTCTGATAACACTGCCTTTCACACCGAACTGAGCAACGGGCTCCGCAGCTGCACCTGGCCTGGACAGTCACCAAACCTGAAGCTACCAGGGCGCGAGCGAATGCGTCGCGTGGCTTCGTAGTCGTCCACCCCGACTCTCTCCCGCGCTTCAGCCTAAATCAACGTCCGTAAGAATGTCAGCGCCGAACACACTCGAATTCCTTCGGGCGTGACGAAGTCCTTCAGGTTCTGCGCCGTCAGTTGAAAGGCTGGAACGCCAGGAAACTTAGACACAAGATAACGTAGGCTGCGATCTGGATTCGTGTCTGAGAGCTTCACCTCGACGAGCAAGATGGGCTTCTTGCCCTCGGTCACCACAAAATCTACCTCGCGACCGTCTCGGTCACGGAAGTAGCGCAACTCGACGTCTCGCCCCTGAGTGTCTTCCAGAAAATGGATCCATTTCTGCAGGTGGCATGCCACCAGGTTTTCGAAGCGGGCGCCTTCATTGGCTACTAAACTCCAATCGAGGTGATAGTGCTTCTGCTCTTTCTTCACGGCTCGGAGACGTGCAGTGCCAAAAGGGGGCACTCGAAATACCGCGTACATGCGTTCCAACACGCTCACCCAGTTCTCCAGTGTTCTGTGGCTAACTTGGAGATCTTCGCGCAGGGCGTTGATCGAAAGCGGGGAGCCCACCAAATCTGGCAATCTCAGGATCAACAGCTCCAAATTTCCAAGATCGGATATCGGCTCCAGGCTAGCAATATCATCGCGCACTAACCGCGACCGATACTCTCGAGACCAGCGCCGTGCTTCAACTTCCGAGCCGCCAAAAAATGGCTCTGGGAATCCGCCTAAACGCAACAAACTCTTAAAGTCTGCGTCAGACTTGAGCTTCAGTTCGGCAACGCTCAACGGATGCAGACGCAAGAGGTGATAGCGCCCTTGAAGCGAATCACCGCCGTAGCGATAGAGATCGAGCCGGGCACTACCCGTGACCAAGATCTTTTGGCGCGCCGCGCGCTTGTCGTAGAGGCCCTTCAAAAACCCACGCCAAGCACGATGCTTGTGGATTTCGTCGAAAACCCAGAGTGGCGATACGGGGAGCTGTCGAGTCAGGATGGCTTGGCGATCTTCGGCAGCGTCCCAGTTCAAGTACCCGCGGCTTCCACCCGAGAGACCTTTCGCCAAGGTTGTTTTCCCAACTTGGCGCGCCCCCGCCAAGAACACCATCTTGCGTTCGAGGTCCGCCTTAACCTGAGCTGTCAGATAGCGAGTTTTTGGCGATTTCACCCGTTCAGGCTACGGCAGATTTCACACCCTGTCAAAATCTGCCGCGGCAGTTTTCTCTACCTAGCAAAATCTGCCGTACTTCGTCTGGCTCTCTGGGCCGCTGATTCTTGACCCAAACCCAGCCGTTCACACCGAACTGAGCCACCCCCCGCCCACTGGCATTCACCCTACAAACACTGCGTAATCCCGGCCGGAACCTGGGCTAAAGCGGGCGGTGCGCACACACCCTTTTTCCCGAACGTTTGCTCTAAATCAATATTACCAAAGGGATCACACACCGCTTGAGCGTGGCTGCATTCCGTATTGCAATTACAGAGTTGGCCGCAAAAGCCGGTATCGTCGAGAGTGCCAGAAACAGCCGGGAAAACACAGGAACCTGCGGCGCTGCTCGCCGTCTGGCAATCCATGCCTTGGCCGAACTTGCAACGGTGGGAGCAAACAGCATAATCAGACGTTAATCTAAGGCAAATGCCGCCACAACTGGGTGCGGCTGCCTGGATATCGCAAGTTTTGCCGAATTCGCTGGTGCTCGGCGCATTCTCCACGCAGACGCCGTGGAGCCGATCACACTTGCGTGTTCCGCAATCTGAATCCAATTCACAGATCGGACGGCAGAAGCCCTGATTGGCACTCTGCCCGGGTAGTCGATCGCAGACGAGATTGTCGCGATTCTGGCACTTATCCGCGCTTTCTTTCCCAAAGCTGCAGGCTTCAAAGCAGAGCGCGGCTCCGCTGTCCTCCGTCGATACGGGCACGCACTCGGCACTCGCGAATTGGGAACAAGCGCTCGCGTCGCTGCTGCAATCCGCAACGCACACGCCGAGCGCGCTGCCTCCGCCGAAGAACCGATCAGACGCTTGGTTGAGGCAAAAGGCCGGTGCTTGGCAATTCACATCCGCGTTGCAAGTCTGGCCGAGCTTCAGCTTCACCTGCGGCGTGCAGTTGCCGACTGGACACGCCATCGGCATGTCGTCCCCGCAACCTGGAGTGAACAGTGCCACGAACACCCACAAGCACCAACGTCTCAGCACGCCCGCAGCCTATTTGTCCTCGTACTCTCCTGCAAGAGCGAACTCTTAGGAACCAACTGATGCTAGGCTATGCGCGCCGTGAAGCCGCTGCACCCGACTGGACGCTGGACGAAAGTCGGTCGCTTTCGCCGCACGCTCATCGGCACGGGGCTCAGCCTGTTGGCGTGCTCTACGCCGTCTGAGACGTCACAGCAGCCTCCAGCTCGTCGCTCCAACTCGGAAGCTTCCGCGGCTTTGATCGATGGCGATCTCGCGCCCCAGGAGCGCGGCGTCGTGTGGCTCACGCACCCGTCTCAGTCCTTTGTGTGCAGTGGAACTGTGGTGCACCCCGAGTTGATCGTGACGACTCTGCATTGTGCGTTCGCGGCCCGCCCGGAGGGCGATCAGGTGTTGGCGGCTGCTGGCTTCCGCGTGGGATTTGGGACCAGCGAGGAAGCATTCGTCTTCCGGAACGTGCGCTCGCTGGATTGGGTCGGAGCTCCCGTGGAAGGTGCAGTGAACACAGCGGTAGCCGCGGGGCAAGATGTTTCCGTGCTCCGCTTAACGGCTCCAGTTCCTGAAGGAACACACATTCAGAGCATTGCCTGGGACTATGCTGCCCAATCGGGACAGAGTTTTGTGATGGTGGGGTTTGGGCTCTCTTCACTCACTCTAGGCACGAATGGTACCCGACGCTCTGCCACCGCAATGATTACAGGATTTGATCCAACTAACGGTATCATTCAGTTGCAGGGGCGAAGCGCCTGCTTTGGGGATTCCGGGGGGCCCATCTTGTTCGGGAGTGCTGAAAGCTGGGTGGGCGCGATCAGCCAAATTGGGGGCTCCGACGCTGATCATTTTTGCGATATCGGGTTAACGTTCGGAGCCACTGTGCTCAATCCCGGTGTGCGCACGCTCCTAACGCGAACATTCGCCGGGGTCGAACGTTGCGTGCCCGAGGTCTGCGGAAACGGGCAAGATGAAGATTGCGATGCTCTCGCTGACAACGGCTGTGCGGCTGCCGGGGGAGCCGGGGGTCAAGGTGGCCGAGGGAATGATC
>CAZSUA010000348.1:0-5577 GCA_964609655.1 uncultured Polyangiaceae bacterium
ATCCACTACCGTGAGGTCTACCAGCATGTTCATCGCGGCATCCGGCGAGGAAAACAGGAATTCAGCCACTGCCTTCCAGGCCAAGGCGTTGAGCACTAGCGTGTCGTCGCCGTGCTGCGAATGGGTTTCCAACACTGCCGTTGGGAATTGGCGCTTGATGAGATCGATGAGTGCTTGAGCCATGATGTGTTCTTTGGGCCCCGAAAGTTAGGCTTTCACAGCTCGCTTGAGGTCGATCAACCCGAGGCCCTGATCGACCGCTGGATCATGCCGGGGCTTCACAATGCTGGGTCGGCGATCGCCGCTTTGAATCTTGTCTTGAAGGAGCATCAATCCGTCGAGAACTCCTTCGGGGCGGGGCGGGCAACCGGGCACATACACATCGCACGGGATGATCTTATCGACACCGGCCACGCACGCGTAATTGTCGTAGAAGCCGCCACATGAAGCACAGGTCCCAAACGCGAGCACCCATTTGGGCTCCGCCATTTGCTCATAAATGCGCTTCAAAATGGGCGCTTGACGCTGCGTGATGGTGCCCACAACCCACAACAAATCTGACTGCCGTGGCGAAAAACGCGGGGCCTCGGAACCAAAGCGCGAGAAATCGTAGCGCGGGCTCGAAACCGACATGAATTCCATCCCGCAGCACGCCGTGACGAAGGGGTACATGAAGAGCGAGTACTTCTGTGCCCAAGCGAGCATCGCCTCAAGCTTCGTGGTGGCAAAGGCCGCGCCCTCACCGGCTTCAATCACCTGAGTGCTTCGCTTCAGCTCTCCCATTCGAGCGCTCCTTTTTTCCAGCAATAGGCCAGCGCAATCAGCAGCGCGGCAACAAACCCAAACATGGTCAGAAAACCTGTCCAGCCAAGCCCCTTGAAGAGAATGGCCCACGGGTACATGAAAACTACTTCAATATCGAAAACAACGAACAAGATGGCGGACAAGTAAAACTTGACGCTGAGCCTCGCACCCCCGCCGCCCTCGCTATCATTGCCGCATTCGAACGGCATCATCTTTTCAGGGGTTGGATTCTTGGGGCCTATAAATTGACCGCCAAAAAACATGCCCGAGCAGATCGCTATCGCGATGACGAACATGATGCCCATCGGCAGATACAGCTCTACGAGTGACATGTGAGCGAAACCTTTGGAATTTCCGTTAAAACGCGACCGTATCTAGTCCCCGCCTGCGGCCTCTGTCAATGCGCCCAACCTGAACGGTTGTGTTTTAGTTCAGTGGTTTGGACTGCACCGAAAGTAGCGCCTGCCAGGCTTGGAGTGGCTGGCCGAGAGCTGCCTCCGCGCGAGCCTTGGCCGCCTCCAGGAGTTCAGGAGGTACACCCCCTGCTGCAGCCTCCAACACGGCTGCCAAAGCTGCCAAGTTTCGGCCGCGCGCTGCAAAAGCATCGGCCAAAATTGGCCAAACCGCTTCGGCCGGTGAGCCCAAGTTCGCCGCACGCCGGAGCGGACCGATCGCTTCCCCAGGGCGATCATCGTGGATGATCGACAGCCCCAGACGCCGATAAATGTCCGCGGCCTCAGGCCCATCACCTGCATACTGGATCGCAAGCCGGAGAATTTCCTCGCCCTTGTTGACCTCATCGAGCGCAATGCAGCCGCTTCCCAGAAGGCCAAGGCCACGGGCGATGGTGGCTCGCGTCTCCGCGCTGAGCTGCTGGCCCTCGGGCGTGCGGAGGAAAATCGCGAGCGGGGCAGGCCAAGAGCCCAATAATTCCAGCACCCTCACGTGCTCGCCCTCGCGAGCAGCCTTCTCCGCTTCGCCCACGCGTGTGAGATCGATCGCACTTGCGGAGCGCTGAGCGCGCGATAATTCTTCGCGCACATGGGCGCGTAGACGGCCTCTAAACGCTATCAGCGGATGGAGCTCTTCCACGCCATCGTGCAGCACGCGAATGTGGGCGCCAGTTGGCCCAATCGTGAGCTCAACCAGGCTGTACCCATAAATAGGCGCCAGCAAAAGATAGCGCACACCAATGTGGCGTTGGAGCGCCTCGGTGTCTGTTGCGCGCACGGGAGCCGCTCCCAACTCATCCTCGACGACGAGTGCAGTCACGAGCCTTTTGCGGAACTCCCCGAGCGTCAAGCGCTGTGGATCCGCTTGCAAGCTATCAGCATCATCGCCACCCACCGCGAAATCCACGAGGGTGTTGTCTGGATTTCTGCGATCCACCGTGAGAGCGGTGATGCGGGCGCCCGTGATCATCGCGAAGGCAAAGAAATGCGCGCCCACGATATCGCACAGAGCCTGGAAGCTGCCGATGCTGTCCCCGATCCTTTCAAACCACCCGTCGGTGCGGATGGATTCTAAAGGGAAGACGCGGATCTCTGACATCTTTGGGAAATGGGGATCTTGTCATGGAGCGGCGCTCGGGAACAAGCTCAAGCTCTGCCGACATCCGCACACCGACCCGCCAACCGACTTTTGTCACATCCATGGCTCGCTCCGAAACCAAGGGCTCCTCCCTAGCAAACCAGCCGCCAAACCAAACGCGCGCGATCGGCGCCGCGCTTTTGCCGTGGTATCGCGCCCACCGTCGTGATCTTCCGTGGCGCCAGACCCGGGACCCGTACGCGATTTGGGTGAGCGAAGTGATGCTGCAGCAAACGCAGGTGGAAACCGTGCGCCCCTACTACGCACGCTGGCTCGCGCGTTTCCCGGACATCGCAGCGCTGGCCGCTGCGAGCGAATCGGAGGTGCTGCTGCTCTGGCAGGGGCTTGGCTACTACTCGCGCGCACGTCGCCTGTTAGCCGGAGCGCAGGCGGTGGCGGAGAAGCATGGCGGAGCCTTGCCAGAAAGCGTTGACGAACTGTTGCGACTGCCGGGCATCGGCCCTTACTCAGCAGGCGCAATTGCAAGTATCGCGTTCAATCAAGAAGTGCCGTTAGTGGACGGCAATGTCGTACGCGTCATAACGCGCCTCTTCGGCCTTCACGGCGACCCCTCACGCGCTCCGTTAAAATCAAGAATCTGGGAGCTCGCCGCTCAACTGATCGTGAAGGGGCACGCCCGCGATTTCAATCAAGCACTGATGGAGTTGGGCGCAACGGTGTGCACGCCGCAAAAGCCCCTGTGCCTCACCTGCCCCGTTCGCGGATC
Source organism: uncultured Polyangiaceae bacterium (assembly GCA_964609655.1). Taxonomy (GTDB): domain Bacteria; phylum Myxococcota_A; class Polyangia; order Polyangiales; family Polyangiaceae; genus JBBRRP01. The sequence continues at coordinate 3,122 of CAZSUA010000348.1, forward strand.
GTGCGAAGCCGCTCGGCGCGGACTCACTCAGATCCTACCGGAGCTCCCCAAGCGACAACCTCCGACCCAGGTCGCGATGCTGGCAGCGTTCATCGTCAAACGCGGACGTTATCTCGTGTACAAAGTCCCCGATTCCGCCCCCCGCTGGGCCGGAATGTGGCAGTTCCCCAATATTGAATTAGAGCCCGCGGAAAGCCCCAGGCATGCGCTTTCGCGACTGGGCAAGGAACAGCTTGGCTTAAAGCTGGTGTTGGGCGAGCACGCTTCCAGGCTGCAACACAGCGTGACGCGCTACCGGATCACGCTTGATGTTTACGACTGCACCGTTCGGGAAACGGAGAAGAACGGTGAAGTGAAGAGTAGACTTGAGACTCGGTGGTGTCTGCCCAAGGCGCTGGCTGGGGTGCCGATGCCGGCGGTGCATCAGAAATTGGCGGGGATTGTGATGGGGCGCGCGAATCGTCGCTGTTGATACGCTTCCACCAAAGAGGGTCTGAGCAGATCTGTTGCTCGGTCCCCAATTCGTACGCGCGTTCGTACGCCTTCCTGCTCAGGCTCTTATCAAGTGGGAAATATAGGGTTCCAAGATTGTGGGCCGCCGCCCCTCGGCCAGAATCGGCTGCCAACGAAAGCAATCGGACTGCCTCTTCAACGTGGTCACCACGAAGCACCGACAGGTACGTGCCCAACACTTCACACGCCTCCATGTCTCCCTCTTCGACCAGACTTTTCAGTTCGGATCGAACCTTGAGAAGGACGGCTTCCTCACCCAGCACATCGAATTCATCAATAGCATTTCGAGCATTTATGAACCGGAATGCTCGATCATCCGAGTCCATCATTTTGGCAACCCCGCGGTGTCAACTCTAACGCACCCAGGCTTCAAGGCTCCCCATCGACAATCTTACCGGCCATTAAGTCGCGAAGTGCACGGGTTCTTCGGCGTGGCGTCTTCACGAGCCCGGCAAGCGTTTCGAAGGACTTGGCTGTTACGGATAAGCGAGGCGGGATGACCAAATCGGCTGGCAATTCACGCAGCGCTTGCAGGTGATGCAGTAGCGCCTGTTCGAGGAGGTACCCTCTTGTGATGCCGTGAGCCTCAACGTAACGCTCGACCTGTTCTTTGGTGGACTCAGAAATGTACGCGGAGATTTGGGTCTCGGCCACGTTGGCACCTCGCTTCTTCGGAACTTTAGACGGCCGGGACCGAGGCGGCAACCGGGAGATCCTGACCCCCCAGCCCGAGTCCAACCCTTCACGCCTGCCCTCAGCACTTAGGTAAAATCTGCGGCGCGTTGATGTCCTCGCTGGGTGTCCTAGAAATCCGGAGAAGCTCCCGTTTGTGACTTCAGGTTGTCCACCTTCCTCACGGGCGAGCTTTTCCTGCCGCGCACGAGGGTAAATAGGCGCGCAACAGGCAGCATTTACGGACGGCGGCGTTTGTATGCCTTCAGCAAGCGGAAATGTTCCCAACTTACTGCAACGATTCGCCCTCACACTCGCCACCATCCCAGCGGCCACCGGAATCGAGACACCGGTCAATTGGTACCTGACGGCGAAACCACAGCGCACTGACCAGCAAAGCAAGAAAGACAACCACCGCTACGATGAGTCCGCGGGGCGAGATTGTTCTCCGATGAAAGGACGATATCAGTACTTTGGCCTGAGCCCATTGGGGCGATACGGGGAGCAAGTTTGCTGGCACTGGTACTCATCGTCTGCTCCGCGGTTACTGCCGTGATGATTTGCCGCCTGATCAGGATCACCCTTCAGGTTCTCATCAACCCACTTCCGAGTATCCGAAATTCTTTCTGCCACGTGCGTTCTCCCTCGTGCTGCCGCCTCGCAGTTTGCCATGCAATGGAAGTACTTGTCCGCCCCGATCGTGTTCGCGTCCCGCATGTCGGGATCTACCCCATAGGCCAGGCCGGCAACGCTCCCGTTCCCAGGATGAAAGGAGCTAAGAACCTGCAACCGTGAACAAGATTTGCGGGGTCCGGCGAGAAGTTACAAATCTTCAAGGCCTTGGAAATCCACGACCTGATCGAGTTTTCTCCGCACTTCGAGCTCCACACTCTCGAACTCCCCAAGCTTCCCCTGGAAGAGACACTCCACCCCTCCTCGCCTGTGCTAAAGTGGGGACGCTTCTTCAGCGCTTCCTCCGACGAACAACTTGAGCAACTCGCCATGGCAGACTCCGACATCAATGCCGCCAAGCTAGCCCTCGATAGGCTCTCCGCTGATCCAGTCGCTCAGCGCATTGCCAGAGACCGCGAGGTCGCGATCTGGAACTACGAAGCCGGCCTCCAACTCGCCAGAGAAGAGGGCGAGGCCAGGGGCGAGGCCAAGGGCAAGGCTGAAGGTTTACGAAGCGTTCTCGTCAAGCTGCTCACCCTCAAGTTTAGAAACCTCCCAGACGCCGTTCTCAAGCGCATCTCCTCGGCTCCTGAGGATCG
>CAZSUA010000349.1:0-5558 GCA_964609655.1 uncultured Polyangiaceae bacterium
CCCCACTGAAGCCCGCCCGCCGAGTGCTGGCGATTGCCCCGCTTGGCCCCCCAACACGGGGACATCCAAGCTCATGTCGAGCTTGTAGTTGTCCTGCACCAGAATTGGACAACCGGGGAGCGCCAGAGCGACGGCGAGCAACCCAAGCCAGTAGTTCACTCGCATCAAAAGGCTCCTCGCACGCCCAGCACGTTGCCATTCGACCAAACGCCAACATCTTCCGAAACGGAAACCTTCTTTTCCTCCCCACTCAGCAACAAGTACGCGCCCACCGCTACCCCTACCAAACCAACGCCGTAGCCGACACTGCTGAGGGTGCGCGTAGTTCGAAACCTGGCGAGATCATCGGCGGCGGAAGCCGGACAGCTTATCCCGCATTGATCCTCCAGTTTCCCTTGAGCATGCAACATCATGAATCCCGTAACCGCACCAAACCCGAGCCCAGCGCCGCCCACACCGAACGCAACCCAGCCGGCGGTGCGGCGCGCATCGTCGCCCCGATCCCGGACAACGGGAGCTTTGGGTTGAAGCGGCGGCAGTACCGCAGAAATGCCCAAATATACGACCTTTTGGTCCCTCTCAACAACGGCGAGTGACGTTGAAACGAGTACCTGTTTGGAGACCAGCACACGGATGCGCTGCTCGCCAGGATCGACCAACACGGGCTTTGAGCGCTCACCGGCCGTGAGGAGTCGAGCGCCGACATAGAGCTGAAGGGTTGGATCGGTTGCACCAGGGCCCTGCACAAGCAACGTTAGCCTGGGAATGCGTGCGTCGAGGAGTGGCAACTCGCGGGCTGCCTCTTCCCGCGCTGCGTTGAAAGCTTCCGGAACGTCCGCCCCAAGCTCTGTCTCGCTAGCTCTCTGATACCAAGATTGAGCGTCAAGGAGGCGCCCCATTCGCTCGAAGGCTCGAGCTTCCAGCAAGGCGAGCGTTGGGGCGGGCATGAGCGCATACGCTTCCGCGAGGAGTGTCTGAGCCTGCTGCCACTCTTCGGCGTGCATGTGGCCGAGCGCCTCTTGCGCAAGAGATCTTGCTTTGGTGCGAGCGCCTTCTTCAACCTCGACGGCAAGCGCTGGCGAAACGCGCCCGAGCGCCAGACCGATCGCCAGCGCGAGCACGCGCCAACGGCTCCGGCAAAAGAAGCGGCCAATCCGGAGCGACAACGCGGGCATGTTCAAGACTATGAAGCGGCACCTAAAACCCTAAATCAAAGGACCCTGGCTTCTTTTGCGGTTTCTTGCGTAAAGTATGGCTTGGCCGCGGCGCCGGTTTCCTGGGTGCGGCAACGGTGCGAGCGGGGAGTTGTGCGCTCGCATCGGCTCCGGGATCTGGAGGCGAGGCCGAGATCGGTGGGGTTGAGGCGGAAGGAGCCTCGCCAACGTTCTGCGCTTGAGTGCTTGAGGCAGCCGCTGGCGAATTCCTGGGCTTCGCAGCTGGCTCTGCAATAACGGGTAACTCAGAGCGTGCAGCCAAATGGGATGGCACCCAGAGGACCAGAACCAGGACAGCAACTGCGGCAACCGCTACGCCAGTACCGGCGAGAGCCAACAATAGCGGAACCCGATGTTGGAGGCGCTGGACTCCGCGAGTCGGCGGGAGCGGCGATCGCTCGCTCAGGGGGCCCAACCCCTCGTCCACGAGAGTGGGCGGCAGCATGTTTCCTACCGGAGCGCGACCCGGTGGGCCTAAGACTCGAGTCGCCATCTTCGAGACACTCGCGGGGGTCAACAACTCGTCGAGCTCCCGAATCACCTTCATCGCCTCGGAGCTGCCGTCCGGCATCATCGACGAGGTGTCGATCTTCACGCCATCGATGCCCGCCTGGAGCCAGCCCGTCTTCAGTGACGCGCCGAACGCATCCTCACGAATGCCCCGCTCATACAGCCAGAGCGCGAGCGACTCCCCGAAGACTCGCATCGTATCCCAGCGCTCCTGCCGGCGTTTACGCAAACCCCGCTCAATGATCACCCAGAGCGCTTTATCGCCCACATCAAACTCGAGAATGGGACGCACCGGATCGTGAACGATGGCGCGCAACACCGCCAGGTAGTTGCCGCCATCCTGCCCGAACGGGCGACAACCGGACATCAGCTCATAGAGCACCACGCACAACGCCCAAACATCGGCCCGATGATCAATATCTGGTTCACCGCGAGCCTGTTCGGGTGACATATAATCTGGTGTGCCTAGCAGCGCACCCGAGCGCGTGAGCGTGCCGGAACCCTCTGAAAAACGCGCGATTCCAAAATCCACGATTTTGGGTTGGAGGCGCCCATACTCATCACTCGCGATGAAGATATTCTCGGGCTTGATGTCGCGATGAATAATGCCTCGGCCGTGTGCGGTCGCGAGCGCATCCGCGATGGGCAACATCATCTGCAACGCGCGCGTCACCTCCAGCTTGCCTTCGCGATTGAGGAGCGCCGAAAGGGGCTCCCCTTTGAGTAACTCCATGACGATGAACGGTGTGTTGTCGTCCATCTGGCCAAAGTCGAAGACGCGCACGATCGCCGGATGGCCCAAACGCGCCGCAGCCCGTGCCTCTTGCAGCAGGCGTTTGGCCATGTTCGAGGGATCGGCGCGCGGGTTGTCGATTCGCATGAACTTGATAGCGATATCCACATCCAAGACTTCATTCTTGGCGATCCAAACTGCCCCCATTGCACCTTCGCCGATCTGCCTTACCAATCGATACTTGTTCGCAACCAACTCGCCCTTAACGAGAGGTGTCGACGCCTTGAAGTCTGGAATGGATGAGCCGCGCCCACGGGTCACGATGTCGCACCTACATGTGTGGCAAAAAAAGAAGGACTCCAATAAGGATAGAGCTCTAACCGCGCTCGGTGAAGCTCGATCGACCAGCACCCCCACGATTACTTGGTGAGGCACTCGGGTGCACGCGTGCAGGTGGGAAGATGAGCGCCAACGCATGACAGTGGCATCTGCGCGTATTAGGGGGCTGCGTTTACTTCCCCCCGTTCACTCAACCCCCCTGGCAGCGCGACGGGTCGTCGTGTGACAATGATGAAGAGGGTGCCAGGAAACACTTTAGGTCTCGGAGATTGCGGTGCCTGGTTTGCGTTAGCAGCCGCCGCACTTTCGTCATTCGGCTGTGCCAATGCACGCGCCGGGGAAGACCAACACGCGCTCGCGAAGCTAACGCAAGTGCGAGGGAAGCAGCTGCCGCGTCCAAGTGTGCGTGGCGCCGAATGCCCCAAGGAGATGGCCCAAGTGGGCAGTGCGTGTGTGGATCGCTGGGAGGCCCATCTGGTAGTGCGTACTAAGACGGGAGGCTCCCGGCCCTTTCCGTATTTTGAGCGCCCGCGTGCCGGCAACCGCTATCAAGCGCAGAGTTCACCCTCCGTAAAGCCGCAGGGCTACATCAGCCGCGAAGAATCTAAAGCGGCGTGCTCCAACGCGGGCAAGCGCTTGTGTTCCGTTTCAGAATGGTATCAGGCGTGCGGCGGCACCCACCGCACTACTTACCCCTATGGAGAGAAGTTCACTAAGGGCTCCTGCAACGTGGCCCGCCCGCACTTGCTCAGCCGCCGGTTTGGCAAAAACGCGCGCGCCTGGCGCTACGATGAGCACTTCAACAACCCGACGCTCAACCAAACGGAGGGTTGGCTCGCCAACACTGGCGCGTTCGAGGCTTGTGAGAGCGACTACGGCGTCCACGACATGGTCGGCAATCTCCACGAATGGGTCGACGGGGAGGCGGGCCCCGCGGTGGCCAAAGCGCTCGGGCTCAAGCCGGAAATCCGCAAGGCGCTCGTCCCGCACCACCGAGGGAGAGGGGTTTTTATGGGCGGTTTTTACAGCACCTTGAGTGAACACGGCGAAGGTTGCACCTTCGTAACCATGGCCCACGAACCGACGTATCACGATTATTCGACCGGGTTTCGCTGCTGCAAAGATCTCTAGGCGTGCGGAAGCTCAGGCACGCAGTCGGGCATAACCAAGGCCGCCGTTCGTTGCTCGCGTTGGCTCTGGCATCGGCGTGCAACGCTCAGCCCAGCCTCAAGGGCCCACGCACGATTGTCTATTGGGAAAAATGGACCAACTTCGAAGGTGAAGCCATCGCGCGCGTGGTGCAAGCCTTCAACGAAAAAGAACTGGCAAGGGCGCAAGCCGAGCCACACTACCGCCCCATCCAAGTGGAACGCGTCACTATCTCTCGCATCGATGAGAAGCTGCTGGTGGCGATAGCCGGCGGCGATCCACCGGACATCGCCGGGATCTACAGCAGCTTGCTCCCGGCCTATGCTCAAAAAGGAGCCCTTCTGGACCTCACGCTTCCGTTCCAGCACGCGGGCATCGAACGAGTAGATTTCGTGCCTGTGTACTGGGATTTGTGCCAATTCAAGGAGAAAATGTGGGCGGCTCCCACGGCCCCTGTCTCGTTGGCGCTCCACTTCAACCCGCGTCTGTTCGCCGAAGCCGGACTCAACCCGGATCGCGCGCCGGTCACCATCGAAGAATTGGATGCATTTGCCGAACGCCTGACACGCTGGGAGGTCCGGCTGCCGGGCGGCGGCGTGGGGATCCGTTCAGGTTATCTCAACGAGGTGCCGGCGACGCGAAAACGCCTGCTGCAAGTTGGATTTCTGCCGGGCGGACCGCGTGAGTGGTTAGGGCATTGGGGCGGATACTTTGGGGGCAAGTTGCTCGCTGGGTCGCGCGTGACCGCTGCGGCGCCCGAGAACCTGCGAGCGTACAGCTGGATGCAGAGCTATTCGCAGCAGCTCGGCGTGGATATCTTGCGAAAGTTTCGCTCGGGCTTCGGGAAATTTGCGAGTGCGCAAAATGCGTTCCTCTCGGGGCAGGTGGCCATGCAGCTCCAGGGTGTCTGGATGCACAATTTCATCGAACGCTTTGCGCCGGGCATGCAGTGGTCCGCCGCTCCTTTCCCTTTTCCCGCAGATCGCCCGGATCTTGCCAATCATTCGATGGTGGAAGCCGATGTCCTGGTGATCCCCAAAGGCGCGAAACGTCCCGAAGAGGCGTTAGAGTTCCTGAAGTACGCCACCAGCCAAGAAGGGCTTGAGCTGCTCTGTCTTGGCCAGCACAAGTTCACCCCTAGAGCCACGGAGAGCCACGCCTTCCAAAAAGCGCATTCGAACCCCAAAATTTCTCTCTTCCGACAGCTGGGCCTCAGCCCCACGGCTTTCGCGGCTCCACAAACTGGCGTCTGGAAGGAGTATGGGCGCGAGATGGTAGCCGCTTACGATGCTATGGAACACTTGGCACGAACACCCGAGGAGGCGCTGCGAGACGTTGAGCTGAGAATGCAAAGCGCCGTTGATCGGGAGCGTCGGGCCTGGCTCCGCCGAGAGCGCCGCCCATGACGCCGCTTGAAAAGAGAAATCTTAAGCTGGGCCTGTTGTTTTGTGCGCCTTGGCTCATCGGCATCGGCACTTTTCTGCTGTACCCGATCGCCTCCGCCCTCATCTATGCTCTCTGCGATTACTCAGTTCTTCTACCCCCGGTCTATATCGGCACCGAGAATTATCGCGAGCTTTTCACCGATCCCCTCGTCTACAAGAGCCTTTGGA
>CAZSUA010000350.1:0-1762 GCA_964609655.1 uncultured Polyangiaceae bacterium
CGGCGAGCTCCCCGTGCAAGATTTCATGAATCCCGACGCTGGCTCCCACCTTGTAGAACGCATCAAGTCGATACTTCTTGGGCACTCCCGGCGGAAAGATGAGGTCAGCGCTGGGAATCATGCCGGTTAGATCCGAGGGAAGCGGTCGTGCATCCACCTCTGATTGCACCCCAATGCCTGCGCCCGCGTAAAGCGGGATTTCCAGACGACCTAAGGCCACCGTGCCTGAAAGACCAACCTTGGCGCTCACCGCACCGAAATCGAACCCGGCGCCAAGAAACAGCGTCACCCCAGAGCTCGCAGTGGGTGTTAGCGACACGTCGACTTTCGCGATCGGCTCTTGCGTGTTGCTCTGATACGCGGTCAACAAGGCTTTCGGGGTTAGCGCGAAAGTAAAGGCCCCATTCAAGCCGTATTCGATAAACACGTCGATGGTTAGGTTCATCGGAATCGGACCGATGAAGAACGAGACGTTCGCGACCTGATTGGACTCGCGACGGTTGCCTGGTCCGTTAGTGCCGCCTTCCAAGAACGGAATCTCGAGCCCTGGCAGAGAGGGAACGGAGTCAGTTAGCAGCGCCGATTGGCCCGCGATCAGCTTCCCCACCTCCTGCTCGTAGTACCGAACAAACAGGTTGATCGTGTCCTCAGGGGATAGCAGGCCGCAACCAGTAAACGGCGCATCGGCAGTTGGGAAGTCCGGCGGAAGAGCCTTTCCATCCCCGATCACTTTTTGGCAGAAGTCTCCAGCAAAGCGCCTCCCGTTTCCGACAAGTTCCTTTTCCTGTCGAATCAGCTCCTGCGTGTCGCGAAGCGCTTTCTGGGCGCGATTGACTAGCTGGGAAACCTTCTGGATGCCCTCCTCGCATCTTGCCCGGGCGGCAGCACTGGTGTCTAAATCATCTAATAGACGCGCATTGTTTCCCATCAGCGAGGGCAAGAAGTCCTTCCCCAACAAGATCAGATGGGCATCAGCGGCAAGCCCGCAGCGATCCATCTCAAGGCGCGCGAGTGCGTCAATGAGAGTGACATCGCCCCCGACTCCCAGCAGCTTGAACCCTACGGTGGCGGTGGCGGAAGCTTGAGCCTTAACTTTGAACTTGGCGTCCCCCAACGAAAGCGGCTCAGAAATGTCGTAGTTCAACTCCAGATTCGGATCGAAATCGAAACTGATGGGCCCCAGCCTCCCGCTGCTACCCTTCTTGTCCCCGAACGCAGGAGCAGCGTCAGAAACATTTCTTACACCGGGTGCTTCGCTCGGATCAACCTTGTACTTGCACCAGGGGTGTTCACCGACCGGGAAGCTGCACGCGGGCTCCCCGGTACCGCCACACCCTGGAGGCTTGGCGGATGTATACTCAGAAGGCTTTTCGACCGGTCGCGGGAAGAACGTGTCGGGAGGGAATACCTGAGCTGTTAAGTTAGAGTTGGGGTCAGTTCGCGGATCGGTGTTGACGGGGGGGGGCAGGTGGGAACAGACGAGGGTGTCGGAGCATTGGAACAGGTTTGCCCCGTCATCAACGCCAGCACAGCCGGGCTCTGGCTGCCCGCAGGCAAACCTACCGGAACAAATACCTACGCATTTTTCGCCTTGTTTGAAGTCACACTGGCTGTGTTTGGTTGGATCGATGCATACTCCGAGGCGCGAGCTACAAGATTGGCCGAGGGCACATTCGGTCGCGCTGCTGCATCTCTTTGTCTTGAAGGAAGCATCAAGCGCCGCGCACTCATAGGTTCGCCCGCACGTGAACCCGATTGGGCA
>CAZSUA010000350.1:1862-5530 GCA_964609655.1 uncultured Polyangiaceae bacterium
TCCTCAACGCACGTGCTTTCAGCCGGAAGCGCGGAAGTCTGTCCACAAGGTATTCCCGGATAAAAGTTGCACTTATCGAGCGGCGGCAACGTTGCGGGCAGGTTCCTTATGGGTTGTTCGCAAACAAAGCTGCGTTGACCGGTGCTGGTACACGGCTGATCCGACCACGTTCCGTCCGCCATGATGGCGAGGCACGACTCAAATTGCGGACGCTCTGGCGCCCACTTGGTGAATCTCCCTGGGATCGGCAGGCCCTGAACCCAAAACGGTTTGCCGGACGGCTCGCCGTGCGCGGCCCACCGCCACTCTTCGGGGTTGGCTTTGGTGTTGCCACCCAGCCACGCGGGGAGCGCGGCCACACTTGAAAGCCACAGATCCTCGATCCGATCGTCTATTTTGATCAGCGAACGCCCGGGCTCGGCATTGCAGAGACTGTTGGCATCGTCCCAAGTCTTGGCGCCGTTGCAGAACCAGTAAAGGCTGTCCCTAAACACCTTGTAAGTGCAGCTTCCCCCAGGAAGCGGTGCGCAGTTGGGCGCGCCGCATTGCCCTTGCGCGTTGCAGGTTGCTTCTTGGCGGCTGCCACTGCAAGCCTCGACGACGCAGGACTTTCCAGCACGCTGCAGGTTCTGTTGATCGGCGCAACCACACGGCCCAGCACTCGTGTTGTTTGCGTCGTGAGGGCACGAGTCCAAACAATCTGGAACTCCGTCGCCGTCAGTGTCCGTCTCTGCCTTTGCGCAACCGCACAGCAGCGGATCGGTCTTTTTCGGGTCGAGCACGCACGCATCTTCGGGGTCAACTGTGCCGTCGCCGTCGGTGTCCCGCCGGAGCCCGAGAATCCCGACCCATTCAAAAGGCCGCTGGGTAATCGTTGCGGAGGGTCCCACGTTGAGCGAATTCGAGAGAATGCCCCCTGTAATTCGGGCATTCGCGAGAACTTGCACGTCGGTGTAGGGGGCGACCGCCATGCCAGAAAACTGACCACCGATAACCAACTCACCCGCGTCCGAGGTGCTACCAACAAGAACAAGAAGCCGACCCTTTGGGCCATCAGGCTGGCTCACCGTGCCCCTCGATTTGAGCACATGGTCCACGATCAGAGTGGTCGAGCCCCCGCCGGGCGTCACCGACACCTTACCCAAAGGAGAGACGCGGAAGTACCCGAAATGGTAGCGGCCACTTTGAAGCGTGAGCTCCGCGTTGTCGAAAACCTCCAAGCTTCCGTAGGAGCCCGGCGGCAGCGTTAGGCGACCGTTCTTCGGGACGCCGATATAGCCTGAACTTCCGCCGAGCCGCTTTTCAATTCCAAAATTCAGGCTCCGCGGAGTGACGGGGCCGAGAGAAATACCGCCTTTAACCGTGGCGTACGGAGAGACGCTAGGCTTAACCTCTGAACGCAAACTGCCTGCAAGCGTGCTGTACCTGGCGACGGTAACTTGCGCTTTAGCAACGAGGCTACCCAGCTGTGCGCGAGCTCGAATGTCTGCGTTTCCAAATGCGGTGACAAATACTCCGGCACTCGTCGGTAGGACTCGAGCGTCCGACTGAAGCAGAAGGGCCTCTTCTTGCCCAAGAACGATGCTTTCCAGCGCCACACCCTGGGGATAATGGAACTCAAACGTCTCACGGGGCGGAGGTTGAGAGGCGCCGCAGCGAACGCTGCCCGACGTAGCTGTGACGGTCGTCTGCCCTAACGTGTACGAAATCGAAGTTGTGAACGGAACCTGAAAAACGTTGCGCTGGCGCCCTGCAGCGAATGAAATTGGCTGCCCCAAGTCATCTTCAGGCTCAGGCAAGCCAAACCCGTTGTTGGCGCCCACGACGAGGGACTGCGTGGCGCCGCTCGTGTTGTCGTAACCCAACTGAGCGGCAAATCCCGAGGGGAGAGACCTCACGCATTCAAGGATGGGAACCACTTTTGTTTGCCCCGCTGTTAGCCCTGCCCCTTGCGTGTTCTGCTTCGAAGCCTAAGGCGCGCTGCTGCACCCAACGCCCACAAGAAGGCCCACAAACGTGACAAGAAATCTGCGAAGATGGTCGCTTATGTTCATTTCGATAGTCCTCCCCGGCACTCCCCTAGGGCAATAACCCGGTACCACGAAGGCTCACGCAATGGCAACCCTAGGGTGGGGCGTATCGGTGGCTTGTGCGTGACATAACAACGTTCGTTCACTGCTTCTGGATTTGGTCTGCCAGAATCCGCCTGATGCCAGGGGATGAAGTGGACCACTTGATTGCCGCCCAGCATGTGAACCCGCATGTGCGGGAGGCGGCGTCCAAGGCTTAGCATGCCAAGCTAACAGGCCATGCGTCGGCCTGATCCGGGGCATTTGCTCGCACTAGCGATCGCAGTTTTCGAAGACGAAAAAACTCTCCCCAGCTTTACATTTCTCCTTGGAGTCATTCCCCTCCAGGGTCCCACACACGAACTGACCGGCCACCTTGCGGGAAGCGAGGTCAATACTGGTAGCTGTGAACGAGCACAGATCTGGCAAACCCACCCCATACGCCTCCGAAAGGTCCGGACCGGCTAGGAGGAGACTTCCGGTAGCGGCCGTACCAATCGTGATATGGGCGCCAAACCCGAGTTGACGCTCAGCAGGGCTCTGGCCGATGTGCAATTGTGCCATGAATGCGTAAGGCGGCGCAGCCCCAAGCAAGGAGCAGGTCACGCGGGCCGCTTCCCCATTCTCGATCGCGCCATCCTCCAGCAACCTCGTCGCCCCTGCCGCCGTCACAGCATGCCCACCAGGAATGACCGGAAAATCCTGCCACTGGTCCATCAAGGAACAGCCCGCTGGTTTGGTGATGTGCAGCGAAATAGCGCCCCGAGCCTTCCCAGTGGAGCCACCCGTGGGGCCGCTTCCCCCAATAGATTTCCCGCCACCTGCCGAAGGTGCACCGCCAGTTCCTTTGCCACCGGTTGCCCCAGCGCCACCGCCACCAGAACCTGAGCCGCCGCTGCCGCCGTCACTGCAAGCTGGAACGACCAAGAGTAAACACAGGAGCCCTAGCCACTTCATGGCCGTGAGCCTACGACACGAGGGCCGCAGATTCCAGTGGCTCACGCAGGCTCGTTGCAAGGTTGCTGGCGGGAGGCGACATTGCTCAGGCATACCCCCCGGGGCCTACCAGTTGCTTGTTCGTGACAAAACAACGTTCGGTCGCGGCTTCTGGATTTGGTCTGCCAGACGCACTATGGGGATGACGATGAGAAATGCGGGGCGTGGGTCAACGCATAATAAGAGAATAGGTTTCTTTCTGGCTTTGGCCGCGCTGCTGGGTTGCGACAAGACCCCAGAAATCCGCGGTTTTCAGGCTAGAAACAGTTCTGAAACAATTGCACACGTGTCCCCGACACCTGTCGATGCCATCGCACCCACGTGGACCCTCCATGACGAGTACAACTACTCGATTCACTTAGCCAGCACGCTTGGGGTTGAAGGACAGGACCCAATGGTGGCTTTTGACCTCGCCTCCGGGCTCGCCGTTGGTGTTGTTGCACTGCCTCAAGCTGACTCAGCGCAACTCTACTGTCGCTTCACCAGTCCCCGGTTCACGTCAACCGCTGGCGGTGCCGACAAACAATTTGACCGCCTTGCCTCTGAACTAAAGCAGGGCTTTTTTGTTACGATCACGGCCGGCAAGCTGGCAGAAATACGCGT
>CAZSUA010000351.1:0-5089 GCA_964609655.1 uncultured Polyangiaceae bacterium
ACTCACGCCGCTCAACAAGCACCCGCTGCTCAATCAGAAACGCAGCAACTAACGCCGCCTCAAACACCGGAACCGTGTCGGCTTCGGAAAGGCGACTCACACCGATCGAGGACCCACCCGACGCCGGCTTGATCACCACGGACTTACCGAGCGTACTCCAGATTTTTTCGATATTGGCAGCAAACGGCTGGCCCGCCTCCACGACCAACCCAGGTGCCTGCGGCACGCCCAGCCTCTCAAACTGAGCCTTCGCAAACGGCTTGTACGCGGCCACAGCGCTGCCCAAAACTCCCGAGCCAACGTACGGAAGGCCCAATACTTCCAGCAATCCTTGGACGGAGCCGTCTTCACCGAGACGCCCATGCAACGCCGGAAAAACCACGTCAAACGCCGCTTGCCCCGCGGCTGCCAGCGCCCAAGGCAGCTTCTCGGTGACTTCGATGATCTGAACCGAGTGACCGCTTCGCGCGAGCGCACCCGCTACAGCACTCGCCGACACACGACTCACGGCGGCCTCCGCAGAAGGCCCCCCTGCCAACACCGCAATTCGAAGAGCATCCACGCTCAGGGCTCTTTCGCCTCGTACGTGAGGACTTGTGCCACTTCGGCACCCTTGGGCAGATGGGCCAGCGCAATATTGAGCTCGCCAGCAAACTTGAAGATGCGCTCATCTCGATAGAATTCTGCAAAAACAATCCGCCCGAGACCTGAGTTGGCGATCAGCTGAAAGCAGCGAAAACAAGGTGAAGCCGTCACGTAGATATCGCTCCCCTCCAACCGGATCCCATTTCGCGCTGCTTGCACGATCGCGTTCGCCTCCGCGTGCACGGTGCGGACACAATGGCCATCCTCCATGAGATGGCCTTCGTCGTCGCAGTGCGCCAGGCCTCGAATGGAGCCGTTGTAGCCGGTGGCCAGGATGGTTCGATCCCGTACAATCACCGCGCCAACGTGCTTTCGATCGCAGGTGGAACGGGTCGCCACCTCTCGGGCAATCGCCATGAAATACTCGTCCCAAGTAGCGCGGCGTGCTGTCATATTGAGGCTCCTTTAAGCGCCCTCGTATAGCGCGAAGCTAAGTCGAGGACGAGAGCCTTGACCTTGGACGCGGCGCGTGGCTTGGTTGCTGCCCATCGTGAACGCCAAGCTCACTATCGCAAGACTTTCGCTCGCGCTGTGTGTCGTCGTAGGGCCAAGGCTTGCCCACGCCGAGCCTCCCCCCGCCCCCGGGCAGCAGGCAGAGGCACTCCTCGCCACATTGTCCAAAGAGCCCCAAGCAAAGCTTGCCGCGGACTACACGCGGAGGGCCAGGAAAGCTCTTGAGCGAGCGACGGCCGCCAGCGTTCAACAGCAGGCCGCACGCGCCACGCTGTTAGAATCGCTAGCCCTGCGCCTCGCCACCTCTGCCCGGGACCTGTTGCGAGCCATTGCGCTCGAAGCACAAGCCAACCAGCTAGAGGCTGAGCTTGCCGCGGCGCAGAAGAAAACCATCCGAGCCCGAGCGCTCATCGAAGAAACGCTGGCGCGTAAGAACCGTGCGCAGGCTCACCTCACGGAAGTGGAGTCCGAGCCTTCAGCGCTGCCGAGTTCCAAGCCTTCCAAGCCTTCCAAGCCTTCAAAGCCTTCAAAGCCGTCGAGTAAGGTGAGTCCATGAAGCGATGGGGATGGTTGGCGAGTGCTCTCCTATTCGTATTTGGGTGTGCTGCATCGCCCCGCCCGGCTTTGCTCTCCCAGGCGGACGCCACACGCCTAGCGCCGCGCGTCCAGGCCTCCGAAAAGGGAGCGCCGCAAGCTTTCTTGGAGGCCGAAGATCTCTGGCAACAAGCCCAAAAAGCCTACGAAGCTGGCGATATGGCACAGTCGGACCTCCTGAGCGAGCAGGCGATCGCAGCTTACGAACACGCCGTAGTCTTAGCTCGGTTAACAGCAGCGATCGGTCGTAGTTCGACCGCGAGCTCGGCGCTGTTCGGGGCGCAGAAAGAGGGCTTGTCGCTCGACCAAAACGCTCTGCAATTGGAGGCGGAGGTACTCGATCTTGAGGCGCGCGCTAAAGTGGTTCGCGATGCACTGCCGCCGCCGAAAAGTGAGCCTGCTACGCCGGAACGCGAAAGAGCACGCCTAAAAGCCGCTCAAGCCCTGCTCACTCAAGCGAGGTTGCTCTGCGTTTCAGCCCGCTTGCTCGATCCGGTCCACCCCGACGCTCCCAAGGCGGATCTCGACGAAGTGGCGCGGCTGGAGCAGGTCGCTGCACCGGCACCCATCGATCAGGCTCGGCGTGTGCGCGCCCGATGCCTGCAACTGCTGAGCGAAGTGCGGCGCCCCAAGTTGCGCCTGAATCCCCAAGGTTTTGCGGCGGAAGGGCTGCTCACCGAGCTGAGCGAAGCTAAATTTGGCCCGTTTCGTGATGATCGAGGCGTGGTGGTCACGCTAAGGGAAGTGTTCTCTAGCGGCAATCTGCTGGCCGCTGAAGCCGGCGAGAAACTGGCGGCGCTTGGGCGCGTTGCCAAAACGCATCCAGAATTCCCTGTGCTTGTGGTTCTGCACACAGCGGCGGGGAAGCCGCGCGATGGTGGGATAGTGCTGCAGGCGCTCAACGCAGCCGGAGCCGACAATGTCACGCTAGATGCCGCTGGAAGCACGCTTCCCGTGGCACCACAAAGCGAGCCCGGAGCCTCAAAACGCAACGAACGCGTTGAAATCATCTTCGTTTCCCCCTCGCCTTAGCCGGGGCCGCAGCGTGAGCCAGGATCGATACTGGCGGACACTGGGCTAAGTACCCATACTTATCGTCGAGCGCCGAGCGCCCGTTCTAGACGAAACTCCGCCACTATGCCCACGCGAGACTCGCTGTTTCATCAGAAGATCGTCTGGTCAGGCACGCCCAGTGTTCTCGTGACGCCCCCAATTCTGCGTGCGTTCGCGATCCTGCTGTTCCTCACGTGCGCCATTTCGCTGGCCTTTGCCTTCATCCTAGTGCTGGTGCTCGAAAAATCGCCGACCGCCATGTTCGCGTTTTCGTTGTGGTGTGGAACATGCGCCATCGGCAGCCTCCAAGGTCCGAAGATCTGGTTTGCCAAGGTGGAGTATGTCGTCACGGAGCATCAGGTCATCTGGCGGCGCGGCCCCTTTCGCCGAAGCATCGAACGTTCTTCCATTAGCTTCGCGCGCATCTTTTGGGACGCGCATCATCCCGGGATGGGGGATCTCGAATTGGTGCGAGCGGTGCCCACGGGTGCACTCAGGCGCCGCCTTCGGCTGCGCCTCACGGGCGTGAATTGCCCCGATCGCGTTTGGGCTATCGTGCGTGGAGAAGAGAGCGTTGCTCCGATTGGCCTGGGTGCTCGCCCGCTCGGCCAGCGTATGGATCAAGACGAGCGCGTACTCTGGTCGGCTACGCCACGCCCGCAATGGCGCGCCTATTTGCCACATGGGCATCGAGAATGGATGTTGCTATTCGTGTGTGCGTTCCTGGCGGCCGCTGCCCACCGTCTGGTTGTGAATGGTTCACACGCGCTAGCGCGCCTGCACGAAGGCGGGTTGCCCGTGTATTCGTGGACGATGCTCACGGTAGCGGTAGCGCTCGCGGTTACCGTCGGCCTCCTACTCTCCATCGCTGGCTATCTGGTCTATGACGCCCTGATTCGCTCCGGGCGTTTGCTGCGCCAAACGCAGTACCTGATCACCAACAAACGCGTGCTCATCCAACGTGCTGATGAGGAGCTGCACCTCGACCGCAGAAAGATCGTCGATGTGATTGACGCCCCACTCGGCGAAGGTTTGAGCAACGTGTTCATCGTGCTGGATGGGCCACGCGCACGCGCCTTGGCGCTGAGCGGCGCGTTCGGGGAACTCCAACGGAGCACTGACTTGAGGCCTGTCTTCTTTGCCGTGGCCGATGCTGACGGGGCCAGCAAAATCCTGCGCGAAACACCTCTAAAAAGTGCCGCCTAAGCGCAACGACCGCGATTTCTCTCGCAGAAGTTCGTTGCGTTTAGCAATACAGCGTGCTCGATTGGCTTCGGCGTGTTCCAGCCAGGCCGCAGCCAAGGTTAGGCCCTGGTCCAAATAGCCGTTCCATTCCTGGATCGCTTGCTCGTACGCTCTCAGTTTCTCCTCGACTCTAGGCAACTGATCGGCGGCCGCCATCGCGGCCAACGCAGCATAATAGTGTTGCTCGTAGCTTGGGATCAGAGCAAACGTAGCCAAGCGCAGGCTCTCTTGCCTCGCAGCGAGGGGCGTCCCCGCGGGGCTCTGCAGTCCGTCCTGGAACGATGAGAGCGCAGACGCCAAATCTCCTTGGCGCTCGAGCGCGACACCGAGAGCAAACTGCGCCAAGCGGCGCACGTCGCCGCTGCTCGTGATCAGGATCGCTCGCCGAAAATCTGACGCGGCGTCTGTGAGCTCTGCCTGCGTTAGGTAGGCTAAGCCTCGATTGTAGTAGGCCCGTGCGCGGAAAGCAGGCTGCCAGAGCTGAGCGAGCGCCTGCGAGAACGCCTCGGCCACCACCTCGCTCTTTCCCAGCTCGGCCTCAACCACCCCCAACTCGTACCAGGCTTTGCCGGCCCACGAACTCTCGGGTTCCTCCCCGAGGGCCTGCTGCAAGAGCTCGAAGGCTCGCTGTTTTTGCTCGCCTGGACCCCGACCCATCCTGGCTCCGCAGAGGTACTTGAGCTCGGCCGTCGCAAACGGCAGGGCTGTCAGGCAAGCAGCCATCACTTCCCGTAATTCTGGCTCAGCCGCGTAGCGGACCACGAGGCGCCGCGCTGCCGCGCGAACCCGGGTGCGCTCGTCGCGAACTTCATCCCAAAAGCTCGAATCGGCGTGCGCGTTCCATGTGGCACAGAGAGTACTGATTAACGTCGCGATCGAGAGCGAGAGCCAGCGCCGACGCAAGGCTCGCGGACAGCGAGAACCAGCGCGAGAACCAGCGCGAGAACCAGCCCTCACCGCGAGCCCAACTTCACAGCTGCAAAGTTCCGCAACACCTGGCTCGCTGCGGGATCATCTTTCAGCGCGCGAAACAATACCTGGGATTCTTTCGGATCAGCCTTAAACAGCAGCACCGCCGAGACCGCACTCGCTAAGGCCG
>CAZSUA010000351.1:5099-5513 GCA_964609655.1 uncultured Polyangiaceae bacterium
CTGAATATAAGGCTGACGCCGCCCAATGAGCGGCACTGGAGGCAGCACGCGTGGCGTGAGCGGCCCCGCCACCAGCGCCCAAATATCAGCGATCTCTGCGCGAACACTCGCCGCCTGCGCTGTCTTTCCTTGAATTTCCAGCGCTGTCGCGAGGAGCGCCCGGGCCAACGCTCGCTGCTCAATAGCTCCGGGTTCACGGCGCGCAAGATCCAAAAGACCCGTGGCCTGCGAGAGCCTGTTCTCCAAGATGGAGAGCGCTCCCGCTTCCAAATAAACTCGCTGGCGGAAGTTCGGGCCAAGCTGCGCCATTTGTCCGCTGGCCAAAGTGAGCGCTGCCAGTGCCCCGGCGTTTTGACCCAGCTTCTGGCCCGCCAGTGCAAAATCAGCCAGCACACGCGCGCCCTTCAAACGCCC
>CAZSUA010000352.1:0-5507 GCA_964609655.1 uncultured Polyangiaceae bacterium
ATATCAAACGTGCCACCACCGAGGTCAAAAACAGCTACCCTCTCGGCCTTCGCTTTATCCAAGCCGTAGGCGATGGCGGCCGCAGTTGGCTCGTTGATGATGCGCTTCACATCAAGGCCTGCCACCGTGCCAGCATCCTTGGTTGCCTGGCGTTGGGCATCGTCGAAATAAGCGGGCACCGTAATGATGGCCTCAGTTACAGTCTCACCCAGGTAACGCTCAGCAATCTCCTTCAGCGAAGCCAGCACCACCGATGATACTTCGGGCGGCGACATGGGCTTGCCATTCAAACTCACCCAAGCGTCGCCATTTTCGTGAGCGATCACCTGATACGAAACAATCCCCGCCTGGTGCGTCACATCCGCATCCGCAAATTTCCTGCCCATCAACCGCTTAACGGCATGGATGGTGTTGGCGGGATTAGTGGTGGCTTGGCGCTTCGCGACCTGGCCAACCAGGCGCTCGCCCTTCGCTGACAGGGCAACAACAGAAGGCGTGGTGCGGGCTCCCTCCAGGTTGGGGATCACCTTGACCTCCGGCTCCCCGGAACCTTGGATCCCCACCACGACAGCGACGCATGAATTCGTCGTCCCCAAGTCGATGCCAATCACCTTTCCCATAATCGATTACGCGTCCGTCTCGATTCCAGGGGCGCTCGGGGCCGCGGCCGCGGGAGCCTTGGCCACCACCACCAGCGCCGGCCGAATCACCCGCTCATTCATTCGATAGCCCGCCTGGGCTTCAGCCGCGACAGCGCCTGGCTCGAAGTTCGCGGTTTCGATATGAGAAATAGCTTCGTGCATCGCCGGATCGAAGGACTGCCCAACCGCGTCCAAGCGCTCCACTCCCAATTTGCCGAGCGTGTCCTGGAACTGGCGCAACACCATGTGGATCCCATCCAAGAGCGCCTTCACATCGGTGGCAGACTCGGCGTGAGCCGCGGCGCGCTCCAGATTGTCGAAGACCGGCAAGAGCTCTCTCAGCTGATCTTCTCGAACCCTACGCTCCGCATCTACGATATCGCGGCGTGAGCGTTTCCTGAAATTATCAAAATCGGCCGCCACTCGCAGCAGCTGATCTTTTAGGCGCGCCTGTTCCGTGCGAGCTACCTCCAGCGGATCTTCAACAGTTACGCCGCCCTCCCCGAGCGCTTCTTCGCTGGCCTGGGTGGGTGCATTGAGTTCAGTGAGCGTGTTGTCGGTATCTGTCACGGTGGCCGTTCAGTATATTAGTTTGGCCCGCCTTGCCAAGCTCCACCGCTGGCTTGCTCGACGATCAGCCTCCGTAGTACTATTCTGCGTACAAGGTATTACCATGGCTGGCCCGATGAAGACGGTGTCGTTCAAGCTTTCAGAAAAGCTCGACCGGGAGCTTGATGAATTGGCCCGCGTGCGAAAGTCGAGCCGCTCTGCTCTCGTTCGAGAAGCCTTGGAAGCTCTGGCAAAAAGCAAACGCAAGTCGGTGACTGAAGCTGCAAAGGATCTCGTTGGTTCGATCGAAGGTCCGTCAGATTTATCCACCAACCCGAAGCACCTATTCGGCTACGGAAAGTGACAACAGTTGTTCTCGATACCGGGCCTCTGGTAGCGCTTCTCAACAAGCGAGATCGCCAGCACGCGTGGGTCAGCGCAGTGCTGGACACCATCGAGCCACCCCTCTGGACGTGCGAAGCCGTTATTTCCGAGGCTTGCTTTCTGCTCCGTGACTTTGAGGGCGGCCGGGACGCCGTGCTCGCGTTGATAGCTCGCAGCGTCATCAAGTGCGATTTCCGCCTCGCCAACGAAATTGACGCAATCCGCGCTTTGATGAAAAAGTTTTCCGACGTGCCAATGTCATTAGCCGACGCTTGCCTGGTTAGAATGACCGAACTCGAAACTCGGCCGATTGTGCTCACAATGGACAACGATTTTCGTGTCTATCGCAGAAACCGCCGACAAACGATTCCTACGCTGATGCCTCCCCGCGGCGCTGGCTAAGCCGGCAATCTGAGGGATGACGGGCGAAAACCTCGCCCTACAGCCCGAACTTCTCGATCTTGTAGATGAGCGCGCGTCGGGAGATCCCGAGGCGTCGCGCCGCGCGGGTTCGATTGCCGGATTCTTCAGCTAGTGCCTGAGCAAGCGTGGCTTGTTCCAGCGCTTCTAGCTGAACGTTCAGCTCCGCTTTGGGCAGGGCTGCACCGGACTGAAATTTGGCAAGGCTCGGCGGCAGGTGCATCAACTCAACCTGAGTCTCAGCCAAGACGAGCGCGTGGCTTACCGCGTTTCGCAGCTCGCGTACATTTCCTGGCCATGAGTGTTTTTGAAACGCTAAGGCGACCGCGCTTGAGAGTACGGGGGGGCGCCGTTGCTCACGCTCGGCGAGGTTCCGCAAGAACATTTGAGCGAGGGGCAATACCTCACTTGGCCGCTCCCTTAATGGGGGAACATGCAGCGTAAACCCGGCAAGGCGATAGTAGAGGTCCTGTCTGAATCGCCCTGATGCGATGTCCGCTTCAAGTGGGCGATGCGTGGCGGCAATCACACGCACATCGAGCGCAATGGGGCGCACCGATCCGAGCCTGCAAATGGTTCCGTCTTCTAGGAACTTCAGTAGCTTTGCTTGTAGAGCTGGTGGCATCTCTCCGATTTCGTCCAGAAACAGGGTGCCCCCGTTGGCACTTTCGACGTAGCCCAACTTCTGCCGATCAGCGCCTGTGAACGCACCATGCTCATAGCCGAATAGTTCGCTTTCGAGCAGATTATCCGGGGTCGCGGCGCAGTTCAGGTGCACGAGCGGCGCGCGGCGACGCGGCCCACCGCGATGAATGGCGTGCGCGACCACCTCTTTGCCGACTCCCGTTTCGCCCAAGATTAACACCGCAGTGGTTGACTGACCCAGGCGTTGGCAAACTGAAAAGACGCGGCGCATCTCCCGATCGGCCACCACAATGTTGTCGAGCTCGGGAGGGGTGGGCAAGCCACCTTCCACCCGCTGAACCTGGCGTACCACAGCCAGGACCGCGTCTACGGAGCCAACTTGAACGCGATCGCCGCCTCCAAGGAACTCGCGATTCCCTATCACGCGTCCATTCAAACGCGTCCCGTTGCGACTCTGCAAATCTTCGACAAACACGCTGTTTCCATGCCGAAATATGCGGGCGTGGCGGCGCGAGATTCGCTTCTCGTCCACCCGGACCGTTGCGCCTTCACCTCTGCCGATAATAACTTCCGCTCCCGGTTCGAGTGGGTACGTCTCAAGCGCGCTGGCGTGCGACACCAAGAGAAAGTAGTGCCCGGGTTGCTCTGACTCCGCGTCAGCATCAACGTGCTCGGTGGCGGTAGGATCCAGCAGCTCTCCTTGGTTGGTGACCCCCGACCGCCCCGCCCAAGCCGAGGCGTTCACCATACGGTACCGTGAAGCTTGAGGTAGGCGGCAGTGGCGCCGGGTTCCAGGGTGACGCGGAGGGTTTCTACGCTCTTGGATTGCAGCATGTACCAAGTAAGGCCGGATGCAAGCAGTGTGCCGCCCGCGACGCTTAAGACCGTGGATGCGTGCGCGGAGCTCCGAGCTCGCTCGAGCACGCCCGGAGCACACGCGTGGGATTCAGCGTGGCACCCATCATTTCGCCGCTCAAGCGCAACATAGCCAAAGCCAAGACCGAAGACCATGCTTGCTGCCCCAACCGCCGTTAACGCAAGCGGAGCGACTGGCTGGGCAAAGAATCCAGCATCTAGTTTCTCCGACATAGATGCCGACAGGGGCTTAGAAGGAAAGTGCACAGAAAAGGATGCCACCACAAGCCGTACGGTCTCCCCTTCGCGGAGCGTCACGGTTCCGCCCAGAACCTGGTGACCCGATTGGCTGACAGACACCTGATACGTTCCGGCATCGAGCTCGATCGGCTTACCCGGAAGCTCGGCGTGGAACGAGTAGTCGTCAATGGCGACGCGATAAGTTCGCTCGGTGTTCTGACTGCGCGGAAGGTCGATGATCAGTCTTGGAATGCGCTGGTCGAGGCTTTGCCGGCCTGCTTCCGCCAGTTTCGCCCAGAGACGGCGCGCTGGATCAGGATCCTTTGCGGAAAGGTCGGCAAGAGTTGCGAGAGCCTGCCGGGCAGCTCTCAGGCGCCCCAGACTTTCCTGAACGCGCGCCAGGTTCTTGAGCGCGCCAAGGCCTTGCGGGTCCAAAATTAGCGCCGCTCGGAAGCTTAGCGCAGCCTTCTTGCATAAGTCTACATCTCGCACTGGTGTTAGCCTGCATTCACCATCTTGCATCTGCTGCACCCCCCGCAAGAAGACTTGGCGGGCTGCCTCCGACGGCTTCGCCGAAGCCAGACTGGCGGTGAGGAGCGTCAGAACAAAAACGCCGAGGGGCCGAAGAGCGCGCAGCATCTTAGGTGCCTCTGTTAGTAGCTCAGGTCCGAATCCCACAGCGCCATGGAGTTCGATTGGACGTTTGACCGCGACCTGGTCCCCGTGGCCATCTCGTTAAGTTTCTTTGGGCTAAGTTTCTTTGGGCTAAGTTTCTTTGGGCTAAGTTTCTTTGGGGAGGGCTTCTGGTGCGCCTCCTCCGCGCAGTCTTTCGGGTCAGGTTGGCTGGCAGGTCTGCGTGAAGTGGTGGAGCCTGCCGCGACTGTGGTGGTGGCGACTGTGGTGCTTGTGGCTAAGGCCGACGCTGCAGGAGGCAGCGAGCCGTCCCCGGCCGAGGGAGAGGGCGAAGCGGCATGGGAATTATCGGCCCCAGAGCGAGCCCCCCCCAGTGTTGTTGCCAGCACCGCGAATGCGGTCAAAAGGATGAAGCGGGCGTTTCCGGGCCTCGATCGCTTCGGACGCATGATGGTCGAGGTCACCGACACAAGCACAGATTCTGGGCCGTTCAGCTGGAATGCGATGTGCGGAGATGCCGGAATGGCGGGCGTGAACGCATTCGGCTCTTGGGCCCCACGCGAACGCGACTCGCTCTCGGTGTGCCCCGGATCCGTATGCCGGGCTTCTTCTAAAAGTTGGTTGGTTGGCAGTTGGTTGCTCGAAACCGGATTCTGTTCGGTCAGCCGAGCAGTGGGACGTTGAACCTCCAACGACTCCAGGCCGAGACTCCACTCCAAGGCGCGGGCCATTTGCTTGGCGTCGGCAAATCGGTCGATAGGCCGCTTGGCTAGCGCGCGCTCCACCCAGGCATCAAACGACTTCGGAATGGAAGGCTCCACTTCAGAAGCAAGCGGCGGCGCCGCGCCCAGGATGCGAGCCACAAGGTCAGCGCGTTCGCCAAACGAAAAGGGAGTTCGGCCCGTCGCCATGCGGTAAGTGAGAACGCCAACAGCCCACAGATCAGCTCGGCCATCAAGCTGGGGCTCCCCCAGGATTTGCTCAGGGCTCATGTAGCTCAAGGTGCCAACGAGAGACCCGCTTGGCGACGTATCGTCTTCTTCCTCAAGGCAGGCCTTGGCTACCCCGAAGTCGAGGAGTTTTACGAGAAAATCGTCATCTTCGCGAAGCCGCGTCAAAAATATGTTGGCGGGCTTGAGG
>CAZSUA010000353.1:0-5504 GCA_964609655.1 uncultured Polyangiaceae bacterium
GGTTCACCGTGAACTCTGGCGTTACGACGTAACCTTTGTCGCCTATCGTTCGTTTACCGTCCCCTTCGGAGCTCATTTGTGGGCTGGTGAGCGTGGTCACAGCGCTCGGCATGCAGGTTCGGAGTGACTGAGGCAGAGGCCCCGACGTCGATGCACTCGGCGTTGAAGTGCTGGGAGCTGGTGACGGACTGCTTGGCGCGGGTTTGGGATCCATGCCAACGGCGGGCACCATGCCAACGGTGGGATCCATGCTTGGGCCTCCGACATTGTTGATAGCATCCGCTCGTTCACCGGAGCAGCCGCCGAGGACTAGAACCAGAGAGGCGGCAATCTGAGCATCCCGACCGCAGCGAAACTTCTTCATCTCATCCATCCCAGCTCGGGTCCTCCACGTCACGCCAAGTTGAGCGGACCTGTCAGGAACTTCGGATCTCCGAGCGTTGTCACGTTCAAGCCCACCGCGTTGACCAAAGCGAGCAAGAGATCGCTGTGCGGACGACCGCCGCCGTCCAACGTTCGGCCCGTGCGGATCGCTCCGCCAGCTTTGCCAGCGACGAGTGCGATGAACTCTTCGTGACCGTGGCTGCCCCACATCTCCGAGCAGATTAGCACCGCGGTGTTGTCGAGCATGCTGCCTGCGCCTTCAGGAGTGGCCTTCAGCCGCTTGATGAAATTTGCCATCTGGTTCAAAAGATAGCTTTGGATCTTGTCGTACATACCCTTCATGGCCGCGCTTTCACCCCAGCCGTGTTCGAGCGAATGGTGTGTCTGATCTACGCCGAGGAACGGATAGATCGCGTTGTCCCCCGTGGACATCCATTGGAAGGTGGCGATGCGCGTGAGGTCGCAGTTGATCGCCTGGTACAAGAGATCTTGCATCACCGGGCCAAGATCCGCCATGTAGTCCGCAGACGCATTCAAAGGCAGCGTCCCCCTCGCGCCCGGTGCATTCGCGACGTTGGGCGGCTGACAGCTAACCCCTTGGTACACAGCGCCCCCGCCGGCATCTACTTTCGGAAGTGAGTTTTCAAGCTCACGGAGTGCGGTCAGGTGCAGGTCGAGCTTAGACTGCTCGTCTGCGCCTGCGATGCTCTTGATCGCCGTGACTTCGGCTCGGAGCTGATCGAGTCGACTCTTCCCAGCCGCGTGCTGCGCGAGGAGCTCAGCGGTAACCTGCGGATCGGCGGTCATGCTCCCAATCGGCAAGGCTGGCCCCATAGCATTCGGAAATAGCCGAGAAAACGTGGCCTGCGCGTCTTCAACGGGTTCGATGAAGGTGCCGTTATTGTAGCACATCCGGCGAGCGAAACGCGTCCCGTTCGTGTTGGTCATCACGCCGAGCTGAAGGGATCCGAACTGAGTCCGAGTACCCACAGCATTGGCCAGCATTTGATCGATGGAGGTGGCGTCACCGTAGCTGTTTTCAGCCTGATTGGTGTTGCCGGTGAGCATCGTGCGCATGCCGGCACCGTGGCCCTCAAGCTCATTGATCGTCGTGACCAAGTCTGCGGTTGGCATGCTGACCTTGTTGAACAGCAGCACGTCCGACTGGAGATCTTTCAGCGGCGCGAGGATCTCGTTGTAGTTCCAGGTTGAGCCGTCGATGGCATTATCTGCGCCCAGACTCTGCATACTGACGCCGCTTGGAAAGTGGAACACTACGAGCCGGAGCGGTGCGCTCGCTTGCGCTTCGGCGAAGGCGGAGCGGAAAACCGGCACTCCGAGAAATGCAGCGGCGCCTAGCTGCTTCATCAGCGAACGACGCTTCATGAGGCCTTGCGACATACGAGACTTCCTTTCTTGGGTAAACTGAGAGCTCAGTGGAAGGTGCGAAAGAGGATGTTGTTCGACTTGGCGATAGCGATCATGAGCTCTCGAATATCAAGCCCGGCTGGTGCCAACGGTTCGGTCATGCTGTTCAAAATGGCACGTTCGCCGTCGATCTCCGCCCGCCCAAAAGCCCAGCGATAAGCCTTGAGGCTGAGGCATTGCTTGGCCTCCAGACTGGTGGCGAGTTTGCTCGCAAGCTCAATCCCACCCGTAAACTTGCCGTCGATATCGAGTGTGCCCGTGATCGCGCCCGAGGCGTCCACAGCTTTTCCATTTTCGGCAGCCCGAAATTGGCCGATGCCGTCGTAGTTTTCAAGCCCAAATCCCAACGGATCAATGAGGGAATGGCAGCCGGAACACGCTGGATCCGATGAGTGCTGCGCGAACCTTTCGCGTGTCGTGAGATTGGGTTGGGGTGGCTGGATTTTGGGCACATTCGGCGGCGGCGCCGGAAGCTTTTGGCAAAGCAGGCCGACGCGGATGAACTTGCCCCGTTTCACTGGCGAGGACTCGCCCGGCTTCGAATGAGCTGCCAAAAGTGATGCTTGTGTCAAAAGGCCCTGGCGCTCAGTGGGATTGAGCGTCGTCTTCACAAGCTCTGCCCCCCGCCCAGGGTCAGGCAGCCCATAGAATGGTGCGAGATCCGCGTTCACAAACGAGAATGGTGCCGTTAATAATGAGCTGTAAGCGCCATCACCTTCCCACAGCACTGACTCAATGAAACGACCCGTTTCGAGCTGCATCGCCGACCGCAATTGTGGTGTGTACGCCGGGTATATCGCGGCATCTTTGGTCAACAGGTCGAGCCCTTGAATGTCCGCAAAGCTTTGTACAAATCGCTGAATCGCCAGCCTCGCCGAGGGTAGGCTCAAGAGGCGCCTGGCCTGCTGTTCGAGCTCAACAGGCGTCGTTAGTAGATTGCCGTCTGCCGCAGCGATCAACGCATCGTCAGGCGTCGAAGCTGTCAGTAGGAACGCAAGCTGGGTGGCGATCTCATAAGGTGTGAGTGCGCGTTGTGGGCCGGAAGAGGCGCTGCCCAGCTCAAAGCGGTACAACAAGTAAGGCGATTGCAACATGGTTTGCACCACTTGGCGCAAGCCAGCTGCGTAGTCCGCTCGCGTGCGCTGCTCAGCGTAGAGCCCTGCGTAGGCCGTCACGTCTTCGGGCGTTAACGGGCGTCGGAAAGCCCGCTTGCCGAAACTTACAATGAAACTTTGGGCGCACTCCGTTTCTGTCATCGGGGCTGCGCAGGCGGGCACGCTGAAGGATTTCAGCGCTTCAGTGGCGGAAAGAGCGGCGTAGGCGGTGCCAGCCGCCGGCGGAACCGTGAGCGATGCGCTGAAGTTGTCGAAGCCGTCCGTCAATGAATCACTGAGTAGTTCCTCGGTGGGCGCGGTCGTCGAACTCAACAGGCTCTGAACGGTGTTTCGATATTCGACGTTGGTGAGACGCCGCAACATCGTGGGACCCACCACGGCTCCCGCGGGAATCACCACCGGTCCGGTAGGAACTGTGCTGGGCGATCCCAATGGCCCCAATGTGCCAGCGCCGGCTGGCGCCGAGCTTAGACCGCCTGGTACCGAAGTTGGAGTTATAGCAGAGCCACCGGACTGACCCGCACGACCACCGCCAGCGTTCGCGGAGCAGCCCACTGTGATACCGACCAGCCAAAACATTAGAATCCGCATGGGGTAGCCTTCCGTTAGGGAGACGCTCCGCCGCAACCTCGCTCAAAGTCGCGAGTTCGGTGGTGCACGCTGCTCAATCTACGGTGGTGTTCCCGCCTCGACAAGCACAGGTGGCGACCGTGACATATGGAATGGCGACACTCGGGAACCTAAAGCGATGGCTTTTCCGGTGCCTCTCGAAAGTTTTGCCTGGTACGAATGCGGATATTCGCGACATCTGAGTTAAGCTCTCTAGCCATGCGGATCGGCTTGGCCATAGATCGGCGCGGCAGCCCAAGCGAAATGCTCCTAAGTGGTATTGCCACTTACGCCCGCCCCTCTTCGGAGTGGGTCCTTAAGTGGGAGCAGCCAACTGCCGCCGGTGTGGAACGCCTCCTGCAACTCGGAGTGGACGGGATTTTGGCCAAACACCTCGACGCCCAAGGTCTCGCTCTCATCGAACGTTCAGAGATACCTGCAGTGCACATGACCTCCGCGCTGAACAGTCCACGTATCGCGAGTGTCGACAACGATGATCGTGCGATTGGGCAAATGGCAGCCGACCATTTTGTGAACCGAGGCTATCAGCACTTCGGCTACTACGCACAGCCCAGAGATAGCATCGATCCGCGCATCGAGGGCTTCGATGCCACATTGCGCGAGCGAGGGCGCTCGTGTCTTGTGGCGGAGGCAGACCCCGGACACCCTGCCCACACGCGTTCGAGCGAACCTTCGGTACGCAAGGCCAGTGAGGCGCTCCGAGCGTGGCTGAGCGGGTTACCAAAGCCTATAGCCATCTTCTGTAGATCCGACAACGCGGCTCTATCCGTCGCCGAACACTGCCGAGAGCTCAGCATTGTCGTACCCGATGAAGTGGCAATCCTCGGAGTGGATAATGACGTCGCGGTGTGTAGTCTGGCTGACCCTCCCCTGAGCAGTGTCCAAATCGCTGGGGAACGGATGGGTTACGTGGCCGCGGAGCTGCTCAATGAACTGATGACACAGAACAAGAACGCACGAGCCATTTTTGTTCAGCCCATCCGTGTTGTGGATCGACGTTCCACGGATGCCATCGGGGCCAAGGATCTAATGGTCGCTCGCGCACTGATGCTCCTGCTCGATCACCACTCAGATCCGGATTGCATGCACCAGATCATCACCTCGCTTCCCTGCTCACGCCGAACGTTTGAGAGAAAATTTCGCGAATCCACCGGGCTGTCACCCGTGCAAGCATGGCTGCGTTTTAGGCTCGAAGAAGCCCGGTGTTTGCTGGTGAAAACCGAACTTGCGGTAGAGGAAGTTGCCGAACGGAGCGGTTTTGGTGACATCTTGCAACTGCAGGTTGCTTTTCGCAAGGCGTTTCGGCAGACACCAACGCAGTTTCGGCGCTACGCAGTGCCGGCGTTTCAAGTGCGCCGTTAACGAGAAGCTTCCCATCAGTCCGCGGGATCTTTTTGGGCGTCCTAGCTTAGCCTATCGGACCACCATCGTGGGACAACCGAACTGAACCGTAACTTTCTCGGCGCCCATCTGTTCCAAAGCCTTGCAGGTAGCGCCCTTCACGACGATTCCAGGCGGGGTCGTGGTGTTGTCAAAATCCCAGCCGTCTGCGCCACTTTGAGCGAGCGTCGTCCCGTCGATGATCACATTGACCTTGGCGGGATCAGGTGGCGCCATCTCTAGCTCGAGGCGGCAGCTCTTGATGAGTACGGTGAGCATAAGACATTCGAAGTGCAAAATTGATCGGAAGGAGGAGCAGGAGCAGAAGCAAGAGCAGGCCATCCAGCCGAAGGCGCTCTACACCCTCCGAACCACGTCACCGAAGCTCAAGGAGTGGTGAACCCGACTCAATTGGGGGCCAAGAGCCCACGTTATGCACGCGCAAATAGATCTCCGCACTGAGGTGCTCACTTCCAGCAAAGGAAGCACCCCCCGAGAGCAACAAGAGCCCGGCTTCAGACCCTCAACAGAACCCAAACCTCAGCTGCCCAAACAAAACCGGTGGTG
>CAZSUA010000354.1:0-721 GCA_964609655.1 uncultured Polyangiaceae bacterium
GTCAATCGTTGAAGCCCTTGTAGCGCGAGCAAACGCAGCTAAATGGGCTGACAGTAACCAACACATCAATGGTGTGGTGAAGCGCCTTGAACTGCATGCCAGCGCGATCACGCAAAGACAGGCGTGTGTTACACAGATGATCCAAGCTGTGCAGCTCGTCAGCGCAGAAGCCTATGCAACCGCCCACCGCAGACTCACCACCCTTGGCCAAGCGCAGTCTACTGCGCGGGCGCGTGCCGCTCTTTTGAAACGACTATCCTCTGCTGCACCCGCGTGGGGGCTTGCAATCACGAATCGTGACGGACTTCATCGCAACACGACAGCTCCGGAGCGAATCACTGAGGCTTGGATCTGGAGACAGTTGAAAGATGAACTCACACGCCGTGACCAGGCGTCGCTTGTCGAGGTCCAAACTGAACTCGAACGAGCGCAGCGGGACCTTCGAGAACTCACCGCACAACTCATAGACCGCGCCGCTTGGGAAAGTCAGTCACGACGCACTTCCCTCACCCAACGACAGGCGCTCATTGGGTGGCTCGACACAGTCAGGCGAATTGGCAAGGGGACCGGAAAGCGCGCTCCCAAACTCCGACGAGAAGCCGCTCGACTCATGGCGCAAGCCGCTGACGCGGTGCCAGTGTGGGTAATGCCATTGTCTCGCGTCGTCCAGAACTTCGATCCCGCCAAAGTCAGGTTCGATGTTGTCATCATTGATGAAGCC
>CAZSUA010000354.1:731-1279 GCA_964609655.1 uncultured Polyangiaceae bacterium
TTCTTGGACTGATCGCGCTTCAGATGGCAAAGAAGGTCGTGGTTGTCGGTGATCACGAACAGGTCAGTCCGATTGCAGTTGGCCAGGATCAATCGTTCGTTGACAAACTGATCGTTGAGCACCTAACCAACATTCCAAACGGCCATCTCTATGATGGGCGTCAATCGGTGTATGACTTAGCTCGCCAGTCGTTTGGTGGGGTCATCCGCTTGGTC
Source organism: uncultured Polyangiaceae bacterium (assembly GCA_964609655.1). Lineage (GTDB taxonomy): Bacteria > Myxococcota_A > Polyangia > Polyangiales > Polyangiaceae > JBBRRP01. The sequence goes on from CAZSUA010000354.1 coordinate 947, forward strand.
GAGCACTTTCGGTGTGTGCCGGACATCATCAACTTCAGCAACATGCTTTCCTATGACGGTGAAGTCCAGCCACTACGCGATCCCTCAGCAAGCGCGCTTCTGCCCCACGTGGTAAACCACTTCGTGCCTGGAGCTGTTGCGGACAAGACCAATCACGCAGAAGCCAGAACAGTCGTTGGGTTGCTAATGGCGGCTGCAGAGCAGCCCGAATACGCAGGGAAGACATTCGGAGTCGTGTAGCTAGTCGGCGAGGAACAGCCAGCGCATATCGACAAGATACTTCGCAAACGGATGCCGCCGCGCGAGCACGATCACCGACGTATCGTCTGTGGC
>CAZSUA010000354.1:1289-5495 GCA_964609655.1 uncultured Polyangiaceae bacterium
TGGCAATGCCGCACAGTTTCAGGGTGACGAGCGCGACGTAATGTGGCTCTCCATGGTTGATGCGCCAAAAGGAGGGCCTCTCCGACTTCGCACCGAGGACATGTACAAGCAACGATTCAATGTCGCTGCGAGCCGTGCGCGTGACCAAATGTGGGTGGTCCATTCCCTCGACCCCACAGTCGACCTCAAGCCAGGAGACTTACGACGTCGGCTGATTGATCACGCCATAAATCCAAAGGCTCTATCAGAGGCTATCCGACGCGGAGAGGAGCGTGCCGAATCCGAGTTTGAAAAACAGGTCCAACGTCGACTAATCGCCGCAGGTTATGATGTGCGCAATCAGTGGCGTGTCGGTCACTACCGTATCGATCTGGTCGTGCTCGATGGGAATCAACGCCTCGCGGTCGAATGCGACGGGGATCGTTGGCACACGATTGATAACCTGAATGAAGATCTAGCACGCCAGTCCACACTTGAACGCCTTGGTTGGCGCTTTGCTCGAATCCGCGGCACCGAGTTCTTTCGCAATCCAGAGCGCGCAATGCTTCCAGTATTCGAAAAGCTCAACTCATTAAATATGCAATCTCGCTCAAGCGATGCACCGGCCTCGTCGATCCGTAGCGAGCTACGTGAACGAGTCGTGCGCCGCGCCGCAGAGCTCTTGGCATCCTGGCCAGAGCGGTGACGCTACCCGGGCTCGCTTGCGAGCCGCTGGTCTTAGCTTCTACAATCTGCGTGCTCGGAGTCATGTAGAGGTCAAACTCATCCGCTCCCCTCCGCAAGCTCCCAAAACCGGCAGAACGCATTCGCCAACTCCATCTGTCTTGGTGTCTTGCACTGAACGCGAAAGAGCGCCGGGCTGGCGACAACCACTGAGACGCAGCGAGCCCGCGAGATCGCCACGTTGAGTCGGTTCTTGCTGTAGAGAAACTCCATGCCACGCGGAGCGTCTTCTGCGGACGACGTGGCAAGCGAGTAGATCGCGATCGGAGCCTCCTGTCCCTGGAACTTGTCGACCGTTCCCACGGGCACGCCGCCAGGCAAGTGCTTCCGAAGCTCGGCCACCTGCGCGTTGTACGGCGTGATGACGAGCACATCCTCGGGAGTCAGACGTGCGTCCATCCCGTCCTTGTTCGTCCACGTTGCGCCCGACGACAGCAGCTCGGTCACGAGTTTTCCAATGAGTTTGGCCTCTTCTATTGAGTCGTTCGTGTTGCCTTGATGATCGACGTCGAGCAGGCGTAATCCAACACCACCGAAGACCCCCGTTGCGTTGATCTTCTGCGCGCCGAGGTTGGAGCGCGAGCTGAGCTTCGCCTCATAGAAGGCTTCTGAGATGTATGAGCAGACCGCTGGGTGCATCCGCCACGTCTCCCCGAGAAAGATCCCAGCGTTGGCGTCGAGCGTCGCGTGGCCTCCGAGTACGTGCCCGAGCGCCGAGACCTCGGCACCGGGGGGATGTACGCCCTTGAGCGGCTGCTCGAGTTGCTGGGGATCACCGAGCAGAACGAGTCCGTTGGCAGCTTGAGCGCACGCGATGACATTGGCCAGCGAGATCTGACCCGCCTCGTCCACAAAGAGCACATCGACCGCACCCTTCATCTCCTCTCGGGACCATAGCCACGTCGTGCCCGCTGCGACGTTAGCACCGGCTTCGAGCCCTTCGACGATGTCCGAGTTGTTTTTCGCGTTGGCTACGAAGTCATGAACAGGCTCAACCGCGTCGGTCTTCTGAATGCAGTTGAGCCGGAACCGCTTGTTTTCCGCCACTTTGCACGCTTCGTTGAGGAGTTTTCCGATGACCGCGTGACTGTTAGCGACGATGCCCACGCGCTTGCCCGCCATAGCGAGCGCGACAATCATCTCCGCACCGAGGTGCGTCTTCCCAGCGCCCGGAGGCCCCTGGACAGGCAATACCGAGTTATCGATCGCAAGCGCGAGGCGTTTTCCAATCTCGACCATCTCTTCTGCGGTCTTCGCGTCCTGAATGCGCGCCCCCGGCGGAACTACTGGAGGCGTGCGCATGAGAAGCGCGCGTTCGGTGCGATGGTTGCTGTCCTGGGAGTTCATTCCGTTCTTTGCAACCCATTGCCCGAGCCGCATCAGGCTGGCTTTCTGCTCGGGGGTGTTAACAATGTCCTTCGCGATCAGCGCGCTCGGATGCGGCTTTTGCGCGAAACTGGGACCGCGTTTCAGCGTGATGGTGCAACCCTCGTCGTCGAGGATATGCAGCGTCCCCGCGCTCTCGCCAGATCGTGGATCAGCAAGGTCGCGGGCGAGCGCAATTCCGAACTCTTGCGGTGGAAAACGATAGCGGTGGAGGCTTGATTTCTTCTCCTTGCCGACCTCGCCCTCGTAAACGAGGCCGCCGAGGGGTGCAGACTCTTCGACGAGATCTTCATCGGAAAGATCGCGCTGGCGAAAGAATTCCCCCCACGCGGACTTGTCCTCCCGACGATGCCAATCAAGGAGTTGCGCAAGGAGCCACTGCCCCTGCTGCTCGGCAGAGCGTGCGCTCGCGTCCTCCGGCATGGCCCCAATGAGCTCTCGCTCCAGCGCTTCGACCTCGGCGACGCGCTGGGCGTGTTCCTCGGAAGCAGCTTCTCCTGGCTTCGGCCTGTCGAAACACTTTCCCGTTTTAGTCTCGAGCTCGGTACGCCTCTCTTCTAGCCAATCGCGCAACGCCAACGTCGACGCGCAGTCATCCTCGTTGTACGCGGCGATGGTGCTGATGAGTTCGGGCTCGGGGATTTCAGTCGTTCGTCTGTCAAACCATATTGCCATGGCAACGAGGCACGAGCCCGCGTCTCGAAGGCTCGCCTTCCTTGAGAACCCGTACAGGGTCTCCAGCTTCTTGATAGAGTAGCTCTCCACCGAGGCGCGGAGCCCCTGCCGAACCACTCGGTAGAGATCTACGAAGACTTTGCTGCGGAGAAGCTCGTCGAGCTCCAGTTCGAAGGTGTTGTGCCTCGCCGCGAGGCGCTTGAACGCCGCGGGCTCGTAGGGCGCGTAGTGATACAGGTGCAGGTTCGGATCTTGGGCGCGGCGTTCTTTGACGAACAGCATGAAGGCTTCGAAAGCGCCCTTCTCTTTGGCGCGGTCGGTTCCCCAAAACGCAGTGAACTTGCCGCGCGACGGGCCTGCCTCCGTCACACCGATGAGATATTCAATTCCTCCCTCAAGGACGAGTGGATCGCCCTCGATGTCCACGAACAAATCACCTGGCGAGGGCTTGGGCAGAATGAGGAGACCACGGGCCTCGTCTGTCTCCTCCAGAAGCTCATAGAGGACTCGCCCCTCGGCGCGACCTGCGCTCTGAATCCGCGCTTGCTCCCGAATGCGGTCAAGCGACGCGGGGGCCACATTCTCGATTGCCTTCGTCCGCGGAAGTGCCGCTAGCGCCTTGAGCGTCGTGATACCCGCCTCACGGAGCTGTTCTCGATGTCGCGACGTGAGGCCAGCCACGAGACTGAGATCGTCGTCGTCGCGAAGCTGCTTCTCGCAAGACCCCGCCCAGTGGCAAACATCGCAATGCGCAATCGGGGCGGGGTACGTTTCCACTGCCGCAGACGACACGGCGCTCTTCACGTCGGATGCAACGCGACGGAAGTAGGCCTGCAAGCTCCTCGTTGAAAAGCGTTGCTCGGTGTCATCGCCCAGCACAATGTACATCGACTCCGGCAGAAGCCCCTGCGCCTCAGTGAGAAGCTGCGAGTAGAGGCAAAGCTGGATGAGAGCGCCGCCCTTCGCTTCAAGCGACACCTTGGTATCAAACACCTCGTACGAATGCTGCCCGAGATCGCTGGGTGTCTCTACCCGAACAAGAAAGTCCGTTCGCCCGAACCACCCCTCTCCACGCAAAACGCCTTGATAAATGACATCAATGCCGCGCTTCATCGCATCGAGCGTGCGCGCCGCACTGTTATCGTCCGAAAGCTTGGGAGGAACCTCTTCGACCGTCTTCCCCTGGGCCTTGAGCGTCTCGAGATACCTGTGCTCGTGATCCTCGCCGAGCTTGATGAGGCGAGTCGTGACGGCACTGTAGGTGTTCGGGCGCACGCGCTTTCCGCGAAGTGCGTCCACCTCCAGCGTCACCAAGTGGCGACACGCAGAAAGATTTGCCACGTCCGTTGCGGATAATTGAACCGATTCCCCAAGATCCTTCATGCGCTTGCTTCCTCCTCGTATTCCTCGAGCACCGAGTCT
>CAZSUA010000355.1:0-5467 GCA_964609655.1 uncultured Polyangiaceae bacterium
GTTAGCTGCTGGTGCTATTGAGCGCGATGTGATTTTTCCGCACGGGAAATGGCGTAGCGCTGACGGTGAACTTTTCGAGGGGCCCTGCAAGCGATTGATTTCCGCCCCGCTTGCCCGTCTGCCTTGGTTTCGCCGGGTGTGAGGAGAGAGCCTCCGCTTTCCGGGTGCCCCGCCCGCAGCGGCCCGGCAGGGACGGGGCGATGCTTGGGAGGGGCGGCTGCCGCTTTTGGCGGCAGCGGGGCGGGCACCACGACAAGTTAGCGTCCCGGTGAGCTGGTCAACACCAATAGAAAAAGCGCGTCGGTTGCCCGGCGCGCTCTTGCCTAACTTGGACTTTGGACTGGACTCAGGCGCCGTTTTGGCGGCGTTGAAACGCGGGGATGTCCCACTCGTGATCGACGGTGGCGGGGAACACCACGCGCTTGACGGGGACTGAACTCTCGCGAGCCTGGGCCGGTTGTGTGAGCGGCTGGGCTGAAGGCGGACGTCGAGGATAGCCAGAGACGCCCTCGCGCGGCAATTCGGGACGACCGATGGAGCGACTCGCGGCGATTTCACGGAGCGCGTTGCGATCGGCGGTGGGCATCGTGTCACGAAGTACGGCGACGGGCTCTGCGCGATGTTCCTGGTCAAAACCGGTGGCGATGACGGTAACTTTCAGGGTGTCGCCCATCGACTCGTGGATGCTGGCACCGAAGATGATGTTGGCATCTTCGTGGGCTTGTTCTTGAATCAGCGACGCGGCTTCTTGGATTTCGCGCATCTTCATGTCTGGGCCGCCAACAATGTTGATGAGGACACCGGTGGCGCCATGCACTGAGATGTTATCCAGTAACGGCGACTGAACAGCCTGCTCAGCTGCCAGGCGTGCGCGGCCTTCGCCTTTGGCGCAACCCGAGCCCATGAGTGCACGGCCCATGTTGGCCATGACGGTGCGCACATCGGCGAAATCGACGTTCACGATGCCATCCTGGGTGATGAGATCGCTGATACCACGCACGGCTTGGTACAGAACTTCGTCGGCCTTTCTGAAGGCTTCCATGAAGGTGAGTTCGTCGTCGCCGAGCGCGAGCAGTTTGTCGTTGGGGATGGTGATCAGCGTGTCGACGTGTTCGGCCAGCGCCAGAAGACCAAGCTCAGCCCGCCGATTGCGTTGACGACCCTCAAAGGCGAACGGCTTGGTGACGACACCCACGGTGAGTGCGCCTGATTCGCGAGCGATCTGGGCAATGATCGGAGCGGCTCCGGTGCCTGTGCCGCCACCCATGCCAGCGGTGACGAACACCATGTCGGCGCCTTCAATCATTTCCTTGAGCCGCGCAACGTCTTCAAGCGCTGCCTTGCGACCGCGCTCAGGATCCGCGCCCGCGCCGAGACCGCGCGTGACATTGGAACCAATCGAGAGGCGTTCAGCCGCCGAGTTGGAGTTCAATGCCTGAGCATCTGTGTTGACGCTGAGGAACTCGACACCTTCGAGGCCAAAGTGAATCATCGTGTTGATGGCGTTGCCGCCAGAACCGCCCACTCCAATCACCTTGATGCGTGCTTGGTATTGCTGTGATTCCTCGGCGAATTCGATTGAAAAACTCATAATGCGTGCCTCTCCCGATCAGTTCTTTCGGAAAACTCTGAAGGGCTGCCTTCCCTCAGAATTTGTCATCTTGGTTGCTCTTGTCTCTGCTCTGTTACCTTCGTTGGTGCCACCCGCGCTTAGAAAGCGTCTCGGAGCCAGCTCCAAAGTCCATTCCCCTGCCCTGAGGCCACCCGAGCTGCCGTGGGCGCCGCGTGCTGTTGTTGCTCGCCCCGCGCCTGTGCATCTCGCAACTGTTGCGCCCCGTAACGGACGAGGCCAACTCCCGTGGCATATTGCGGGCCGTGCACCAGCTGCACAATGCCCTTGATGCCAATCGGAAACCCGAGACGAACCGGCATGCCGAGGATCTCCTCCGCGCATTCAACCATCCCCTCCATCAGGGTGGCGCCACCGGTGAGAACGCAACCTGAACTGATCTGCTCGAGCAGGCCCGTTTCTTCCATTCGACGCCGCGCTTCGCTGAAAATCTCCTCGACACGGGGCTCGATGATGTCGCTCAGGAGTCGACGTGCGGCGCGGTGTGGACCATGCCCGCCGACACCAGGCACCTCGATTTCTTCGTCGTCGGCAATCATGCGACCGAGTGCACAGCCATGATTGCGCTTGAGCCGCTCGGCCTCGGCCATGGGTGTGCGCAGGCCCGCGGCCACATCGCCCGTGATGTTGTTGCCGCCAGCTGGGATCACGCTGGTGTGGGCAATCCCGCCATCCGCGTACAGCAACAGATCCGTGGTGCCACCGCCGATATCGATGACAGCAACGCCGATCTCTTTTTCATCCTCACTCAACACAGCGTTCGCGCTGGCCAGAGGCTCCAGCACCACATCCGCCACTCGAAGCCCAGCCCGCTCAACACAGCGAATGACGTTTTGAACGCACGAAGTTGCAGCGGTCACAAGATTCACCCGAACCTGAAGCCGCACGCCGCTCATCCCGATCGGATCTCGAATGCCGTCTTGATTGTCCACCAAGTACTCGCGCGGCAACGCGTGGAGGATCATGCGATCGGCATCCACCGGAATGGCACGCGCGCCCTCAAGCACACGCTCGAGGTCCGCCTGAGTGACTTCCCGACCGGAGATAGCGCAAACGCCATCGGACGATTGACTCCGAATGTGGCTGCCCGCGATCCCGGCGTACACCGTGTCAATCTCGACTCCGGCCATCGTCTGAGCCGCTTCGACCGCCTCACGGATGGACCTCACCGTCCATTCGATGTTGCTGACCACGCCTTTGCGCAGGCCCCGGCAAGGCACATTACCGACACCCAAGATCGTGATGCCGTCTGAATCCACTTCACCTACAACCGCGGTCACCTTGGTGGTTCCGAGGTCGAGGCCGACGACAATCTGGGGGCTGCTCTGGTAGGTCATCTGGTTTACGTCACTCCTGATACCTGCTCGCAGACTGCAATTAGCGTTCGCTAGTTCGATCAGGCTCGTTTGACGCTGCCACGCAGGGTCGATTCGGGCCAAATTTTCACAGGACTTTCGAGGAAAAACTCACTTCATCCTCACGACAACGCGCTCGGTGTGTGCTTCGTTGTCAAGAAATAGGATTCCGGGCGTGCGATTCTGACTTCTGAGCTGGCCAGTCACGCGCTCAGCCATCAGCAACTTGCGTCGGAACGAGCCGCTCCCCAGCTCAAGCGTGATACCCGCGTCGCCGACGGTGAGCCTCACCTTGCCTGACAGCTCTAGGTGTACCTCTTGGGCCGGGTGGATCTTGCTCATTTGCAGCCGTTCGTACTGGCGCAGGATCTCCACGCCCGTTGCTAAGCGGGCCATGGCCGTCGGCCTATCTTTGGCTACATCTTCGGCGCTCACCCCGGAAATCAGCGGTAGATCGCTTGGATCCTCTGGCTTCAGCGGTTTGAACGGCACGCCCTCCCGGGTCACGAGGAATGCCGAATCAGAAAGCAAAGCGATCGCAGAGGCCTCATTCTCTTCGATCTCGATGAGGAGTGTGCTCGGCAACTTTCGAGTGAGACGCACCCGACGTATCCAGGGGTCAGCGGCGATCTTGCTCTCGCTGGCATCGAGGTCTAGCCCGAGCAAGTTCTGGCCAATCGACATACCGGCAAGCTCCGCTAACTTCGGGGCTGTCGAGCGTCGAGCTCCGACTAACTCAAAGTGCTGGAGTGCAAATCGGGGTGTGGTGAGAGCGTAGCGGTAGGCGCCCCAAGCTACCGCCCCGGCCGCACCCACGACCAACGCCAAACCCACCAAGATTTTCGCCAATAACCACAGGGGATGTAGGGCTTTTTCAGTATCCGCCCCGATTCGAGCTCGACCCGGCTTCGGAGTTTCGCCGTCGACGAACCCCTGCTCTGCCGGAGCCTCCACGGTGTGCCCGTGCGCGAAGCGTGCCTTCATTGGGGTTCCAACTTGGCTGCGCGCGCCATCAACTGGGCAGCAACTGCCTCCAGGATCTTGTTGATGTCGCCGGCCCCAAGCGCGATCACCACGTCACCCGGCCGAGCCTGGGCCGCGATCGCGGCAGCGAGCTGGCTGCGATCGGGGGCATAACGAGCACGCTGATGACCGTGTTCCGTGACACCGTGGACGAGCGTTTCCGAAGTGATACCAGGAATCGGCTTCTCACCAGCGGGATAAATGTCGGTCAGCCAGAGCAGATCCGCCTGATTAAACGCGCGTGTGAAGTCTTCAAACAGGAGCTGCGTGCGCGTGAAACGATGCGGCTGAAATGCCACCAACACGCGACCATTGTAGGCATTGCGCGCAGCCGCCAACGTGGCCCGCACCTCTGCGGGATGATGTCCGTAGTCATCGATGAGCGTGACGCCTTCGACCTTGCCAACCACCGTAAAGCGTCGCGCCACGCCGTGGAACGTCGCCAACGCATGCCGCACCACATCGAACGGAACTTCCAGCTCATCGGCCACGGCAATCGCGGCCAGCGTGTTGAGCACATTGTGCTCGCCGGGCATGCGAACCGCGAATTCGCCGAGTTCCTCATCCCTGTGGTGCGCCGTGAAGGCTGTCACGGTGCCCTCGAAACGAATATTTTTTGCCCAGTAGTGAGCCTGAGGGGACAGGCCGTAGGTCACGTGTCGACGTCCAATCCGGGGCAGGATTTCCTGGACCGCCGGATGATCCAGACAGAGCACGGCAAGGCCGTAGAACGGAACTTTCTCGATAAACTCGACGAACGCGTCCTTCAACACGGAGTAAGTCCCGTAAAAGTCCAAATGCTCGGGATCGATGTTGGTAACCACTGCAATCGTTGGTGCCAAGCGTAGAAAGGAACCATCGCTCTCGTCTGCTTCTGCGACGAGCAAATCACCCGCACCCAGCCTGGCGTTGCTGCCCAACGAGGCCATTCGTCCTCCGACCACCACCGTGGGATCGAGACCCGCTTCGCGCAACACCGTTGCAACGAGCGAGGTGGTCGTCGTCTTTCCGTGCGAACCGGCAACCGCAATGCCGTATTTAACCCGCATGAGCTCAGCCAACATTTCGGCCCGCGTGATCACGGGGATGCCGATTTCGCGAGCTTCCACAAGCTCCGGGTTCTCGGCGGTGATGGCACTCGAATAAACCACCACATCGGAGCCACGTACGTTCGCTGCGCTGTGCCCGATATCAATCCGAACCCCCAGCCGTCGGAGCCCACGTGCGTTTTCTCCTTCGCGCAAATCCGAGCCCGACACGTCAAATTCGAGGGTTCGCAAGATCTCCGCCAGCCCACTCATGCCAATCCCGCCCACTCCGACGAAATGGACATGTCTTACGCGGCCACGAAACATTAGCGAACCTCCGAAAATCTGAAGACTGCCCCGCCGTTGTCGCGCCCTCTAGCGCGATTTGCCAAGTTTTCAGGGGTTTCCGGGGCTTCACCGGGTTCACCGGA
>CAZSUA010000356.1:0-5462 GCA_964609655.1 uncultured Polyangiaceae bacterium
CGACCGGAGGCAGCTCGACCGGAGGCAGCTCGACCGGAGGCAGCTCGACCGGAGGCAGCTCGACCGGAGGTGCCGGAACCGGAGGCGATGCAACGGGAGGCAGCTCGACCGGAGGCAGCTCAACGGGAGGAGCCTCAACCGGAGGAGCGCCTGCAAACGCTCCTTCCTCGGTCGCCGCTAGTCGCCAGATCAGGGGCAGTGGTTCGCTTGATGATCTGACAACCACCGTGTGTGTTGACTCCAGCAACAATGTTCAAATTGGCGGCATATTTGACGGCACCGCCAACTTTGGTGCCGGCAATATCAGCTCGGGCAACCAAGGCTCGGACGGATTCTTTGCGAGCTACAATTCGAGCGGTGCGCACCGCTGGTCCACGCATCCAACACTCGCGCGCAATGACGCCACGATGGGTCTGGCGAGCACGGGATCGGGTACGGCATTTGCGATCAGCATCGAGCAGGGAACATTGACGCTCAACGGCATCCAAGTAGCCACTGGTACCACCGGTGGTGCTGCCGTCGGTGTCATGGACGCCAATGGACAAGCAGTCTGGATGAAGAGGGCCCTGCTCAGTACTGCCACCCTTGCCGATGCCAATACCGAGGGTGTCGCTGTGGGAGCGTCGGGAAACGTTTTGATGTTCGGGGCACATGAGACGAACCTCAACGTGGACGGCACAGTGCTCAACGCGAGCGTCGGCTCGGGCTACTTGGCCATGTTCAGCAGCGCCGGGACCTTGCTCGCTGCTAGCACTCGTCCGAATTACCACTGGTTTCAAGCGATCGAAAGCACCACGGCCACCTACGCGTTCGGACGCACGTACAGCGCGCCCTTCAACGCCGCAATCGCCACGTACACGCTCGGCGGCGTTTACTCCACAGTCGCCACCTTCGGTGCGGCGGGCGACGACGCTATCACCGACGCGGTCAGCGATGGCGCAGGCAACATTTACATCACTGGCTACTTCAGAAACTCAATCAACTTCGGCGGCGCAACGCTCACCACCAAAGGGGATCTCGACATCTTCGTCGCCAGCTTCACTAGCACCTTGGCGCACCGCTGGTCCGTTGGGTTCGGCTCAAACGGCGCTGACCAAGCAAGTGCAATCGCGGCGGACAAGGATGGCAATATCTATGTCGCGGGCGATCAGATGGGCACTATCAATTATGGCGGAGGCAGCCGGAGCATCTCCGATGGTCTATTCTTAGTGAGCCTTGCCTCCGGCGGTGCGCACCGTTGGTCGCAGGTTTACGACGCTGGACCCAGTGCGATCAGCGCGCTCGCGGTAGACTCAAACTATTCACTGTATGTTGTTGGGGCGACTGAGAATCTTGGAATCGATATGTTGGGCACGCATCTAGATCCCGTGAATGGCACGGCCTTCTTAGTGAAACTCCTCCAGAACCCCTAGCGGGTGCCTCTGGCCACAAGCTATCACTCCTCGCGGCGCCCACCCATCAGCCCAGCCCTAAAAAGGAAGTAGAGCAGTTGAAGAATGGCGCTTACGGCAGCTGCCACGTACGTCAACGCGGCCGCATTGAGCACTGCGGCTGAACCCTGAGCCTCGCGCGCCGTCACGATGCCAAGCTCCTTCAAGGCAACGACAGCCCTGCGCGACGCGTCGAACTCCACCGGCAGCGTCACGAGAGTGAACAACACTGCCGCTGAGAACAGAACAACGCCCACCATCACCATCGACGTCGCTTGCAGCGCGAACCCGACCGAGGCGATCACCAAACCAAAACTTGACCCGAAATTGGCAGGCTTTACTAGATAAGACCTGAGCTTGAGCGGCCCGTATGCCTTGGCGTGCTGGATAGCGTGGCCCGCCTCGTGCGCCGCCACACCGAGCGCGGAAAGCGAGCGCCCATGGTACACGTCCGGCGAAAGACGGAGCACTCGCTGTGCGGGATCGTAGTGATCGGAAAGGAACCCCGACACCTCTTCAATGCGCACGCCCGACACCCCTCGATGCCGGATGAGCTCCGCGGCTGCCTCAGCACCCGAAAGACCTCGCGCCGAGGGCACCTCTGCGTACTTCTTGAACGTGCTTTTCACCTTGAACTGGGCCCAGAAGCTCAACAATAGGCCCGGCACCAAAAACAGGAAATAGACTGGGTCGAAAAACATGGGACTTTCAGCAATATAAGGCGGCGTAGGAACCCAGCAAGCCTGCACGACCGAAAGCACGCCATGCCACATTTCGTTACCGATCTCCTCAGCAAAGAAGTCGCGGCGTGGGGGATCCGCATCCTCCTCGCCCTTGGCACCCTCCTCTTGGGCTGGGTGTTGGCGCACTACCTCAAGCGCTCCCTCGCCCGCTACGCAGCGCATCCCACGCGTGTGGATCCCACGCTCATTCCGTTCGTGGGTCGAATCCTGCATTGGCTAGTGATAGCTGTGACCGTCGTTGCCGTTTTGGGGAAATTTGGGGTGGACACCTCGAGTGTCTTAGCTGTTCTCGGCGCGGCGGGTCTTGCTGTGGGTTTGGCGCTCAAGGACACACTGAGCGATGTTGCTTCAGGCATCGTGCTCTTGGTGCTGCGGCCGTTTGACGTGGGCGATACGGTGAGCATCGACACGACCCAGGGTCAGGTAACAGCCATTGATGTTTTTGAAACACGGCTGATCAGTCTAGAAGGGGTACCGCTGGTGCTGCCCAACTCCAAAGTGCGCGCGGCGAAGATCGAGAATTTTTCGCGCGCTGACATACGCCGAGTGCAGATTGTCGTCGGCATTGGCTACGCCGAAAACATCGGCACGGCGCTCGCCGCCCTGCGCGAGACCGTGGAGCTCGATCGGCGTGTGCTCTTGGATCCCGCGCCCGTCATCAACGTGAACGACCTTGGCCCGGTAGCCGTGAATCTAATGTGTCAGGTTCACACCAAGGCGTGTGACTTTGCAGACACCAAGATGGACCTCACCCGTGCGATCAAGGAACGATTCGACCGAGAAGGAATGGCGCTTCCGGTTCCAGCCCGAGAAGTGCACGTGCTCACCCGTTGACGTTTTCCCGGAAATCAGGCCTCTTTTAGCTCCTCTTGTAGCCCGGGACCGACCGGGTTAGAGAGGAGCCAAAACACATGCTAGAAACAGTACTGGACGTCGTGCTCCACTTGGACGCGCACCTTTCGGATTGGTCTGCGGCGCTCGGGCCTTGGCTCTACGTCGTTTTGTTTTTGGTCATCTTCTGCGAAACGGGTCTGGTGGTCACGCCGTTCTTGCCTGGAGATTCGCTCTTGTTCGCGATTGGCGCCATCTGCGCCATCGAGGGCTCTTCGATGAACATCGGCGTCATGATGCCACTGTTGATCGTGGCGGCGATCTTGGGCGACGCCGTGAACTATCGCATCGGCCATCATTTCGGCAAGAAGGCCTTCGCGGGGGAGTACCGCTTTATCAATCCGGTGCACCTGAATCGGACGAAGGGTTTCTACGAACGTTATGGAGGCCGAGCCATTGTCTTTGCGCGCTTTGCGCCAATTCTTAGGACATTTGCCCCGTTCGTGGCTGGCTTTGCCGAAATGCCCTACCGCCGCTTTTTCGTTTTTAACGTGGTGGGAGGCATCGCGTGGGTAGTGAGTTTTCTTGTCGCAGGCTTTTGGTTTGGGCAAATCCCTGCCATCAAAAAGAACTTTCACATCGTGATTGTCGCTATTGTGGTGATTTCTCTATTGCCTGCCGTTTTTGAGGCGTTTCGGGCGATGCGAACCAAGAAGTCGACCACCAATTAGTCTCGCCATGAGTGACAAAGGATCAAGTCCTAACGCCCACGGGCGAAAGCTAGCCGCGCTCTCGCTCGGGGCGCTCGGAGTCGTGTTCGGAGATATCGGCACGAGTCCCCTGTATGCCTTCCGCGAATGCTTGCACGGCGCCCACGGTGTCGACGTGACTAAGGCGAATGTGCTGGGCGTCTTGTCCTTAATTTTTTGGGCACTGATGGTCATCATCTCCGTCAAGTACGTGGCGTACGTATTACGTGCTGACAATCAAGGGGAAGGCGGCATCTTGGCGTTGATGGCGCTGGTTACGAACGTTAAGGGATTGCGCGAGGGAACGTACCGCGTGGCGATTGTGCTCGGCCTCGTGGGTGCGTCCCTCCTCTTTGGGGACGGCATCATCACCCCCGCTATTTCGGTGCTTGGGGCGCTCGAAGGCATTAAGATTGTGACACCGGATTTCGACGCGTTCGTCGTGCCGCTCGCCGTCTTGATCTTGTTCTGCTTATTTTACGTCCAGAAACGCGGAACAGGCAGCGTCGGGGCTGTATTCGGACCCGTGATGATCGTCTGGTTCGGGGCCATCGCTCTGGTCGGTGCCCATCAAATTTCGCTCTCGCCTCAGGTGCTTCAGGCCATGGATCCGAGCCATGCCTGGTCCTTCTTGGCAACGTCGGGGCACCGAGGATTTATCGTGCTCGGTTCTGTTTTTTTGGCGGTAACCGGTGGTGAAGCCTTGTACGCAGACCTGGGACATTTCGGGGCTCGCCCGGTGCGGGTGAGCTGGTTTCTCGTCGCGCTGCCGGGTTTGATGCTCAATTACTTTGGCCAGGGCGCGCTGTTGTTGCGAGACCCCAGCGCCGTTGAGAACCCGTTCTACCGAATGGTGCCGGCTTGGGGCCTGATTCCAATGGTGGTCTTGGCCACTCTCGCCACGGTGATCGCCTCGCAAGCGCTCATCACCGGCTCCTTTTCCCTGGCGCGGCAGGCGATGATGTTGGGGTATTTTCCCCGCGTTACGATCAGCCACACTTCCGCCGCCCACATGGGCCAGATCTATGTGCCAGTTATCAATTGGTTGCTGATGCTCTCGACGATCTCCGTCGTCTTGGGCTTCCGCTCCTCAAGTGCACTGGCTGCTGCCTACGGCGTCGCGGTGACGTTGGACATGCTTATCACCACTCTTTTAGCCTATGTGGTGGCGCGACGCCTGTGGGGGTGGGGCGTGTTCCCGGCCGTTGCGGTAACGCTGTGTTTTCTTCTGCCCGAATCCGTATTCGCGAGCGCCAATCTCGCGAAAGTCAAGGATGGCGGCTGGTTTCCGCTCGTGGTTGGCGCCGTCGTATTCACGCTGTTCACGACGTGGCGTCGCGGCCGCGACATCCTCAACGAACGCTTTCGCGAACGCATGGTGCCGCTTGAAGATTTTCTCGAGCTCATGCGGGTCGAACGCGCGACTCGCGTCCCTGGCATGGCGGTCTTTATGAACGGGAGCGCTGAGGGCACCCCTCCAGCCTTGCTACATAACTTTTTGCACAATCGAGTGGTGCACGAACATGTGGTCTTGCTCACCATCGTCACCGAAAAGGTCGCACGTGTTCCGCAGTCTGAGCGCGCCACACTCGAAGATTTGTCGGGCGGCTTTCGACGTGTGGTGGCTCATTTCGGCTTCATGGAAACACCGGATGTGCCCGCGTTGTTGGACCAACTCGAGATACCCCACTACGCGCTCGACTATGTGA
>CAZSUA010000357.1:0-2056 GCA_964609655.1 uncultured Polyangiaceae bacterium
GTGTTCATCGACGGGCAGGAAGGCACGACGGGGCTTCAGATCCACGAGCGTTTGAGCGAGCGTTCTGATATTGAAGTGCTCGAGATTGAACCCGGCCTTCGCAAAGATGAGCAGGCCCGGCGCACTCTGATCAATCAAGCGGATTTCTTGATCACGTGCCTCCCTGACGACGCGGCACGCCAAGCGGTGGCCATGATCGAGAACAGCACCACGCGCGTGATTGATCCGAGTACGGCTCATCGGATTTTGCCGGGCTGGGCCTATGGTCTTCCGGAGCTTCGGGAGGAGCAGCGCGCTGAGATCGCCCGAGCGTTGCGCGTCGCAGTGCCTGGCTGCCACGCGACGGGCTTCCTGCTCGCGTGTTATCCGTTGATTGCCGCCGGGCTGGTGCCGAAAGATTACCCGATGGTGGTGCATTCCTTGACGGGCTTTAGCGGGGGAGGTCGCAAAACGATTGAGGCCTACCAAACGGTCACAGAGGGCATGGCGGCACGTCCTTACGCTTTGGAGCTCGCACACAAGCATCTGCCGGAAATGCAGTCGATCTGCGATCTCGTGCGCGCGCCGATTTTTGAACCCGTGATTGTGAACCTTTACAAAGGTATGCTGGTCTCGGTTCCGTTGCATCGCCATCTGCTAGCGCCGCACGCGACACCCAAAGCCGTGCACGCCGCGCTCTCGGAGCACTACAAGAACGAGGTTTTCGTGCGTGTTGCGCCGCTCGGGTATGCTCCAGAGGGTGGCGCACTCGACCCCACAGCCTGCAACGATACCAATCGACTCGATCTGTTCGTGTTTGGAAATGAGGAGCGGCTCTTGGTTGTCGCTCGCCTCGATAATTTGGGTAAAGGGGCATCCGGAGCGGCCGTGCAGTGCCTCAATTTGATGCTCGGGATCGACGAGCAAACCGCGCTTCGCGTGGATTAGATGTTGCGCACGAAATACCACCGCGTGCGCCAGGAGCCGGGCAGAGGCTTGGCCTTGCTCCTCAACCTCCTCCGCCAGCGCCACCACCGGTTTCTATCGGGCAGGTGAGGTTTGGGTTCGGTTGAGGTTCTGACGCTGGGCTTGTTGCCCACGGGGGTAGCACTCGCGGGCGAGAAGCCGCAAAGAACGGCTGAGCACGTTGGAGGCACGAATCTGCTCGAGCGTCCGGTGGCCAGTTTTTGAACCATCTTTCCCCGGAACGTCTCACTGCAATTCACGGCCTGCAGGCCTTTTCGCTTCCTAAGCTGGGCCTCAACTGAGGCGGCAACTACACTGTTACAGGGGGCCACGCCAATCAAACATTGTCACATGCGGGGAGGCTTGGTGTAGCAGCGCCTCAAGTTCTCCGCCGATAGCGAACGAAACTGTCACTTGCGCATGCATCTTGTGCGAGCTAGAAGACGGTTAACCTAATGAAAGGCGGGAACATGCTGGGCAAATACAGGGGAGATATTCTGCGGTGTAGCGGTGTTGGTGGGGTTGTAGGGGTTACCCTAGCGGGTATGGTGTTGACCCTCGGTTGCGCGAGCGAAGCCGTTCCGAGTGCGTCGGTTTCCGAAAATGCTTCCGCGAGGATTGCGTTCGTGGGTCCCGCTAACCCTCGCGACATTCTTACTCCTAGTGGTCGCTCCCGCATGGGCGAGCTCGAAGCAGCGTTCTCGCGTCCAAGGGATCCCGGTGTCGAAGTTGCCCCCATCCGGCCGCGTGATGCGGGATTGGTAAGAGTTAAGCAAAATGGAGAGGTCCCTCTCAGGGCGATGGCCCCAGCTGGAGCGTCTGTGATTTTCCGGACGGCGGACGGTGGGAAGTTTGTGGGCGGGTCCATTATTGTCGAAGTGAAGGCCGATCAGACTGGAACGGCCACGGCCGTGTTCCGAGCCACGGAGGACGCACGGGGGTTCGTGGATGTGGTGGCGATGTCGCCTGAGATGAGTGGCTCGGCCACCTTCACGGTGGAGATTGAGCGATGAAGAAGCCTACTTTTGGCCTAGCCTTGGCCCTCTTGTTCAGCGTGTTTGCGAGCTGTTACCCGCGCGTGGCGAGCGCCAGCTCGTGCAGGAACGATGAG
>CAZSUA010000357.1:2156-5461 GCA_964609655.1 uncultured Polyangiaceae bacterium
ATCTTCGCGCTCGATGATCTGCCAAACTCTCAGAATCCGCGGCGCTATGGGCGGCTCACGGCACTGACGGATCTCAATGGGAACAGCATTTCCTTGAGCTACCGCTACGCCGCCAACTCAACGACCGCATCTCTCAGCGGGGACAGGACGCGCTTGTGGCAAAAGCAGATCCTCACCGATGCCTACGGTCGCCAGGCCACGGTGCAGTATCGAAGCACTCCTGTTTCGGGCTCTTGGGCGGTTGAACGCATCGACCTGCCTAACGCGCAGTTCATCACCTATCAATACGGGGCTCTCGACACCGGTGGCGGTCCCTATCAGGGCCTAATTCGAGTGAATCATCCTGATGGGACCCTGAGCACTTTCGGCACAGGCGTGAATACGGCCTCGCAAACGGCGACCTACACAGTCTTCGATGCCTCCGCCGAGGCGCGCAGTCGTGCGGAGGTCGTGCATTTTTCGCGGAGCACCTACACGTACCCCGATGGCACGGTCGTGAGCGAGCCCCCGGAGCGGGTGCGCATGGTCTACAAGGCAGGTGAGCTTTTCTATAGGAACGGCGAGACGGCCGACGGACGCGACTTTGTGTACGAGGGCGGCAATCGTCTACTGCTCCTCACCTATGATGGCGGGGACATCATCAGCGTGGACCGGGCGATCACGTGGAGCTGGACCACCGATCCGAGCACCTGGACGTCCGAGCGGCGCATCAACGAGCAGACCTACGACTCGCTGCAAAGGAACACGAGTCGCCGGGATGCCTTCTCGCGGCTCACCGAGTTCACGAGGGACCCCATTTCGGGAGAGCCGCTCCAGACAAGGTACCCGGATGGCAGCCTCGAAACCTCCACGTACAACCAGTTTGCGCAGCCTCTTGAGCAGGTGGATCGAATTGGGCGTCGAATTCGCCGCGTCTACGATCCCAAGGGGAACCTGCTGCAAGAAACGCGCGGCGCTGATACGTCGTCGCAAGGAACGTGGGTCTATGTTTACAACTCTCGGGGTCAAGTTGTTGAGGCCCGTGACGCCTTGTACAGCACCTCGACGCCCGAGCTCCACAACACGCGGTACGCCTACAATGCAGCCGGCTTCCTGACTTCGGAGACCCAAGCAGCGGACGCCGTCGGCGGAGCGAGACCTGTGACGGCGTTCACCTACGATACAGCTGGCAGGTTCACCAGCATGACCGATCCACGTGGGCGGGTGACAACCTACGCCTACGATTCGCGGGACAGGTGGGTGCAGACCACGCACTTTGACACCAGCACGGAGACTCGGACATTTGGCACTGGCAGCAACGCCAACCTCGTCGTTCAGAAGAAGGATCGGAATGGGAACATTGAGGCGCTAGCTTATGACGGTGTGGGGCGGGAGATCGAGGCGAAGCGAGCCTTTGGGACCCCTTCGGAGATCCGCACGGCCACGACGTACCTTGCAGGTTCGTCTCTTCCGGCGAGCGTCGTCGCGCGAGGCGAGCGGATGGACTACGTGTACGATCACGTCAACCGGCTCAAGGAACAGCGCCGTCAGGTGGCGCCCGGGCGCACCCTGATTGAAAGCTGGGTTTATGACGAGTTCGATCGGGTGCTATCGAAGTCGGATCCGTACGGCCGGAGAACTCTTTACCTCTATGACATCAATGATCGTGTCTCGCGCACGGTTCAGGAAACGCGCGGAGGAGCGCTGACGGTGCCTGCGCGCGTCCCAGGGAGCTCCCAGAGCGGCACAGCGAATGCTGCTGGCACCACCACGAGCTACACGGACCCGCGGGATCTGTATTTAGCGGGCCTCGCGCGGAACCTCAACGCCAACGCCAGTTATCTCATCACCGAGAGGGTGCATGATGCGGCGGGGCAGACGCTCGCCGAGATCGACGGCCGGGGGATCCAGCACACCCATGCCTACGATTCGCAGGCGCGCCGCACCCAAAGTATTGCTGGGGCGAGCGTTCCGGCCATTGCGGCGAAGACCGAGTGGCTATTCGATCCCCAGGGAAACGTGGTCGAGGTGCGCCATCCCCGATTCTTTAGCGAGGGAACGCTTCATGTGGAGCGCATGGCTTACAACGGGAGAAACTTGCTCGCGAGCCGCACTGAGGCCACTGGCAGTTCGCTCGCGGCCACGGAGTCCTTCACGTATTATCCTGATGGAAGGCAACGGCAGCATACTGATTTCCGTGGCAACGGCGCGACCACTTTGTGGCACGCGTGCTGCGGCCGCGAGCAAGGGCGTATTGATCGCGATGGCCTCTCCGGCAGCATCGCGAACACTGATTTCAAGGGGAATAGCACGCACACCGCCATCGTAGCGAACCTCTCCGCGGGCGAAAGCTACTCGTTTCACGATCCGACCAACGCCGGCACGCAGAACGAAACCACCACCCGCTTCGACGCGTTGGACCGCATCACCCACAGCACGCGCTGGCTCGCGCCCCGAGGCTTCATCGTGGATCATGCGCGCGCGAACCTCGGCACGGGGGACCTCCCGATCGCAGGGGAAGGCGGCATCCCGGTGGGCGATGGCCTCACCACTCGCTACGTCTACGACGAGAACCTCGGAGACAGCGCGGGCATCAATGCCCAATATTCGACCCAGCTAAGCCAACTGGCTACTTGGGGGATCACGTTCGGTGCGGGCGCTGATGGCTACGGCATCCAGGTCATCAACGGGGACGGCGAGAGCACCGTCACGCTGTACGACGGCGGCGCACGCAAGGTAGCTACCATCCTGGGAGACGGCCAGATCTCCGAGGTAATCTTGTACGATCAGGTAGTCAATGGGCTCCTCGTCACGACCACCATCGACGCGTTGAATCAGCGGCGGTCGGTGCACACCGACGGCGCCGGGCGCACGCTGCGCAGCATCGACGCGCAAGACTACGTAACGGAGCTTTCAGTGGATGCGAACGGCAACCTCGTGAAGGTGCGTGATCCTAATTTCACGGGGCAGGATTGCGCGTTCGATGCACAGAATCGCCAGACGGTGTGCACGGACACGCAAGGCGACAGTGAGTTCACGCTGTATGATGCTCAAGGGAACGTGGTGCAAACCGTGGATGCCGTAGGGGTAGCAGCCTTGGGTGGCCCCAACGCTTACCCAAGTTCAAGCCAGAGCCCCCTCACGGTATCCATCGCTGGCGCGAGCAGCTGCACCTTTGATGCACGCAATCGCAATGTAAGCTGCCGGGATCGAGTAGGTGGCATCACAAGCTACGCGTATGACTCGAACAACAACGCGACGGGCATGACCGACTCTGAGAGCGGCGTTACGGCCTACGACTACAATTCTCGGAACCTGCTCGTGGC
>CAZSUA010000358.1:0-5458 GCA_964609655.1 uncultured Polyangiaceae bacterium
AGCATGCTTACTATCTGGTGTTCGACTTTGAGATAGCCGTCTGTCACAGTTTTCTTGCACCGCCCCGAGTCACTAGCCAGCCTGCAATCTGACGTACACAGAGAACCCGTATTCGATGAAGCCGAGCCGCTTGGCGATGTTCATGGATGGTGTGTTCTGGCTGAGCGTTCTGTACTGAGGTAGCAGGCCCGCACCGAGAGCGTGCTGTGCCGCAAGGGCCACCGCTGCTCTGCCAAGCCCGCGACCTCGCTGGCGCGGATCGGTGACGATGGAAATGTGTGCAATTGAATCATTCCAAGCCTCGTATCCGGCAAGCGCAAGCAGCTGGTTGGCTGGGTCAACAACCCCGAAAGTTCGGTCAAGATGCGGCTCGCGGCCACCGTGGTCCCATTCCTCGGGTTGGCATACCGCCTGAAGTTCCCCGAACGCTGCGTGCGATGAGAAGGGCCTCGCAAACCGCGCATCACTCAGATCGAGCGTGCCCGTCGGGCCGTAGCCAATGAAGGCGGGGCCGATGATTTTGGCGACTGGTCGGGTGCAAAGGGAAATTAACTGCCGTTCCAGATGAGCAACATCGTTCCCGTCAGATTCACGTGCAGACCAGAGCTTCCGATCTTTCGGCTCGTTTAGGGTTAGTGAGCTTGTCGATTCGCGGCAGTTGGTCTTGAATGCCAGTGCGAGTCCGTCATGGCTGATTTGGCCGAGCGCAGGGGCCGATGGGGAAAGGGCCGTCGATGGAAAGTGAATAGTCTCCCGCGGCGTCAGGTTCCGTTTTCGTGAACGCAATGACAAGGCGATCACCCTGAGCGAGTGGGAACTGGTGACCCGTCGCACGTATCGCGGGTAACCTTGAGCGTCTCCGGTGCCGCGTGCCGCGTAGCGAGCGTTGAGATCGTATAGCAACCCGCGGCTGGAGCGGTCCAGGAGTACTGGACGTCGCCCGCGAACGAGGGATCACAGCCGTCAGCCTTCACGCGAAGGGAGGTGAGCGGAGCTGGAGGTACGAGCTCACCAGTCTGCGAACCTTTGGATAGTGGTGCGCATTTTACGGATAAAGGGGGTTGGCTTGAATCGCCGCCTGCGCCGCCGGGGAATGAAGATCCATCGGCGGATGGGGGCTCCTCGATGAGCCCACAGGCTGACAGTGCGAGAAAAGGAACGACGAAGAGAAAACGCATCGACTCTGAGAACGGCGCTGGGCGCGTGCGTATTCCGTCGAAGACGTGTGACTGTGAAATGCATGCAAGCCTGCCCGATGCGTGTCGTTGTGGGTCTTGCTCCAAGCTTGAAAGCACTTATTAGGCGGCACTGACAATATGTCCCAACAACAATCAGTGAGTTTTCGAACGTGGGGCTTGCTAGGATTGAGCACATGGATAATGGTTCGCGGCGTTTGCCGCCAGCTAGGTGGGTACTGCTAGTTGCGGCGCTCGTTGCGGTTTGCGAGTTCGGCTGTCAAGCTCGGCACTTGGCGCCACCGCGGCCCGAACAGAGGTTTCCGCAGCCCGAGCAGAAACCGGCGAGGGCGGATGCTCAACAGCAGGTGCGCTGTCCGGATCCGTACGGTCTTGAGGGAAGTGGGTGGCTAAAAACGAAATCGCTAGACGAAGGAGTCGCGCGAGAAATGAACGAACGCCAGGGATTAGTGTGCTCGGTGCACCCGACAGGATGGGGGTGCACGAACAGGGAAGGGAGCGTAGTGATCCCGTTCATTTATCTGCCGAGTGCCTGCTGTTACTCAACGAGCTACTACTTTTCTGAAACAGGACTCGCGCTCGTTGCCCACCCGACAGACGGCTGGGTGTACGTCGATAGCGGCAACCGGAGGTTTGGTAAGGCGGAGACGGTGGACAACAATCCAGACGAGATGTTTGGTGGGTACGCGAGGTTTAAGGCAGCGAACGCAAAGATCGGCTACCTTAGACAGGAATCGCGGCGTTGCGATTCCCGCCCAATATGACGCCGCATATCCGTTTGCGAATTGCAGGGCTAAGGTCTGTGTTGGATGTAGCCCAGATCGGTGGAGCTACATTGAAACCGAAGCGGTAAAATGCGGGGGAGACGTGTTTATGATAGACGAGTCAGGTAACAGGCTAGAGAGCGTCGTCGAAGATTCGGGTGAGTGCGCAACAAAGCCGGACCCAGACGCTGCACAATGACTGCGACCTCATGTCAGCTCAACGTACGTGCCGGGCTTCAGGGAGCACCAATGGGCGCGTGGAGTCATCATAATGAAATAGCTTTCGCGTAGGGAAAGCCACGCAAGACGCCAAACACTGGAGTGGCATCACCGCTAGGATGGTAGCCGCAGCGTTCATAAAACGAACGAGCAGTTAACGTGCTTTGAAGGGAAAGCGATGGGAGCCCCCACTGCGTCGCGTAGGCCTCAAGAGCTGAGAGCAAAGAGGACCCAACACCTGAGCGAGGGATGTCGGGTCGAACATAGCAGAGACGGATCACGGCGGAACGGTGGAGGGCACCCACGCCAAGAAGGCCGGAAGGACTAGAAGCGACGACGAGACGCGATTCGGGATCGGCAAGCCAACCTAGAAAGTGCTGGGGAGTCTTGTTTTCAAGCCATCGAGCGAGCGTAGGAGGATCGTTCTGATGATCGACAACGCAGATTTGAGTGATGGATTGCCGGAGGACCTGTACGGCTTCCTCCGCGTCTTGGGGTATTGCGAGCCGTACGGAGACGTCGTTCATCTGTTTGCTCTTCGCGCGCGTTCAAGTATTTCGCGAATCCAGGCCGATTTTAAGCAGTTTGCGACGGATTGGCCCTTGGCATCTTGGTCTGAAATCTGCGCGCCGTGATCGAGAAGTAGTCCTCTGATCTGCCTCTGTTGGTCCTGGGTCACGGGCGCACCGGTGCCGCCTCTGCCGGTATTCTGAACGGCAAGGTGCAGCGCAGTTGACCCGGAATTGTTCCTCGTGCGGGCATCGGCGCCATTGACGAGTAGCGCACTCGCAGCGTCAGCACAACGTGTGCGAACGGCACGGTGCAGAGGTGTGGCGCCGTCCGCGTCTCGTGCGTTCGGATCGTCATCTGCCTTGACCAAGAACTGTATGATATTGGCCTGAGCGCGACTCTTCGCTGGCGTCTTGAGCGTTCTAACCATGGTAGAGGGCGATCCTCATGTGTCATCGGCTACAGGACAGCTGAGGCTTTTGCTATACATTCCAGATCGATCAAAGCAACAAGGGCGTCTATCCCCTGCTGATAACTTCGAAATGGCCACATCGATCCGCTTCGCGCGCGTCTCGGCTCGCTTGGCGGACGTGATCCAGTGAATCCAATCTCTGCGAGCGAGAGGCGTGATGTCCAACCACGTCTCGGACGCTTTCGGGGGAGACGCCGCGAGAACCTTACGCAGATCATCCGGCATTTTGGGCTCGGGCTCGACAGCCACCGGTGCGATCTCGAGCGTGACGAGGTCGCCAGCTTCTGCGCCCGCGCTTTCGCGGATCTTCTTGTCCACTTTGAGCCAGTGGCTTCCTTTGCCATCTGGCTCAAGCGTGGCCTGAAAGGGGAAGCCGTTGAGGGTGCCGTTAACCGACGTCATGCTCCGTGAGGGGAGCTTCGCACTAGCGGCCTTGGGTAGGATTAGAAACGTCCAGGAGACGGCCTTCGCGGTCGCCTTCGGCCGCAAGAGTTTCGCTGCGAAGCGGATCCTAGAAGCGGGTTGGGTCATTAGGTCATGATTTCATCCTGGGAAGGCAGTTACAAATCGCGGGGCTATTTTAGGCGGACACGCTTGTTTTGCGTCGCGCGACAAAGAGCCCGCGCCCGGTCGCACCTTTGGGATCGTATGTCGCATGCAATCCCGCTTCGTGAAAGCACGCAAGCATCTCCTCTGTTGTGAAGAGCCCCAGCTCGTGGACCTCGACGGCGTGCTCAATGCCATCAGGCCGACCGATCAGATACTTAAAGCGTTGACGAGAAAGCTTGCCATCAAGTTCGATATGACTCATCCGAGCGACGCTCCCTCCGGTGGTTTCTGCCGTCTTGATTGCCACACGTCCAGCCTGCAGCATTCCCGGTACGAACCAAGGTTCAACCAGCACAATACCGTCATCAGTCAGGTGTTCGCGAAATCGGTCGAAGGTGCGTCGGACTTTCTCAAGCGTTAGAACATAGCCGATGGAGCTAAATAGACACAGGATTACATCGTAGCTTCGCGCCAACTCAAACGACGTCATGTCCCCCTCAGTCTCGAAGCCGTGGACTTCCGCTAGCAGTCGTGCGTGTTCCCCCGTGCCGTACGCCACATCCAGCACCGTTCGCGCGCCGGGGTGCAGACTGCGAATCGCTGCCGCGACCACCTCGCTTTCGGTGGCATAGTCCTTGAAGCCTGAGTAGATCGGGTCGTAAAGATCAGCAGATGCGGAAAACATGAGCGCACCCAGGGTGTTGTGATGGAGCGAAGCAAGCGAAAGCAGAGCGCTGGCTGGTAAGCGCTTGTTGGAGGGCGCCCGGCGCCGCAAAATCATTGGTCGATTGAGTGTTAGGCAGAGAATTGGCGGAGGAGATCAGCGAGACCCCGTTTGTCCAGGGAGCGCGGCGTTTAGACCGGCTCTCTTGTTGCCATCGATGAAGGGTTGGTTCTGTGCAATGTGAAAGGCACTAGCGGCTGCCATGTAAAACACATCGGCATGGAGGAAGACGGCATCGAAAGTGGCAGAAGGAGTGGCGACACAAATATGCCCAGGAATTTGCGACATTTCGACAGTTATGTCGCCTCCACTCAACGTACCGCGCTCCAGCTGCGAGAGCCAGAGGGAGCCTCGAAAGGTTTGAAGTGGGCGATTGCGACAATTTCAATCGAGTGATCGTCCAGCTCGCGGCACGACGGCATATGGGAAACGCCCGAGGAGAGCGCGTCGAGAGGCGGTCATCATACTATTGCGCCGCCGCCTCAAGCTCTGCCTCAGCATCCGGATGGAAACTGAAAGCACTAGAGGGCACGGAAACGGCGCTCTAAACGCGCGAAGACCTCGGAACCGGGCACAGCCTTCACTCGACCACTTTGCAGGTCGTCGATGCGACGTTGGATCTCACGTTCCCAATCTTCATTGAGCTCAACACCATCAAGGCTAGCTGCCAAAACATGGACGAGATGAGCGCGCTGTGGTTCATCAAGCATGAGGGCCTCTTCGAGGATGCGGGCCAGAGACATTCGCCGAGTATAGCAGTGACGTTTACGATCGTCAGGGGTGTCGGAACCACGCTAAAGGATGGCGAATCTCCGATGAGCGCCGTCCGCAGGGTTGTCTCACGGCTGGTAAGGGCGAGATGCTGCTCGGTTCAACGTACCGCGCTTCAGCTGCGAGAGCCAGAGGGAGCCTGTGAAGGCGACCGGCGGCGCTCGACTGCTGCAAGCGCTTGAAAGCACTTGTTAGCCAGCCGCGTCGATGTCGAACCCACAGGCTATGAGCAGCGCCTTGCGGATTTCGGGCC
>CAZSUA010000359.1:0-5457 GCA_964609655.1 uncultured Polyangiaceae bacterium
GTCAGGATGCTCTCGGGATGGAACTGAACGCCTTCCACCGGCAGTTCGCGATGTCGCAGCCCCATGATTTCGCCCTCTGCCGTTTCTGCTGAGATTTCCAAACACGCCGGCAGCGTCGCGCGGTCCACTATCAACGAATGATAACGTGTGGCCGTGAAGGGATTGGGCAACCCCTGAAACACGCCTTTGCCATCGTGCAAAATCGGGGACGTCTTGCCGTGCATCAGACGCGGCGCCCGCACCACCTTGCCGCCATAGGCTTGGCCAATCGACTGATGCCCCAGACAGACCCCGAAGATCGGGACTTTGCCTGCGAAGTGTTGGATCGCACCCAAGGTGATGCCGGCGTCGTTCGGATCTCCAGGACCGGGCGACAAGAGGATTCCAGCCGGGGCGCGAAGTTCCAGATCTTCAACGCTGATCTTATCGTTGAGCCAGACTTCGCACACGCCACCGAGCGTTTCGATGTACTGCACAAGGTTGTACGTGAACGAATCGTAGTTATCGACGACAGCGACTTTGGCAGCCACGCGGGCCAGACTGGCATCGGCCATCGTGTCGGTCAACGCGAGCTTTGCTTGGGTTGGCACTTCACGCGTTTGATATTGCGAATGGATCCGATGTGGGTCCGCTTTTGAAGCTTGCCCGGCGCAAGCGAGACCGCTAGTGTCCCGGCGCCGCGGCTCCTGTCCTTTGAGCCCTAAAACCCGAACAGGAACAATGTCTGACGAACTGAAGCCCAAGATTGACCTAAAAGCCAGGCTCGGAAAACGTGGCGTGCAGACCCAAGCGGGAGCAGCCTCGATTCCACCCCCGATCGGGATGGCCCGCCCCGGAGTGGGGCCAGCGCTCGGTTCCGTGCCAGGTCAGTCCTCGCCGGCTGCGGGTTCCGTGCCTTATTCGCAGGCGCCCTCGCCGATGGGCTCCAGGCCGTTCGCGTCCGCTCCGATGCAGCAGCCCGTGATGGCGGCACCGCCCGCTCCGATGCGGATCGAGATGGACGAGGAGGAGGTCCAAGCCGGGCGTAAGCAAACGGCTCGCAAGATGCTCGTCTTCGTCGGGATCGCAGCCGTGCTCGGAATTGGCTTCGGCTTCTTCGTCGGGGGGCGCGTCACCAACAGCGCTCTTTCGAATGCAGCGCTCGGCGACGCCCAAGTGCTCATCGTGAAGTTAAAGAAAGCTGCCACAACGGTTGAGAAGCTTGGCGCGGTCGTGGATTCCGCCCGCACTAGCTTCAAGAATCAGAAGTTCCCTGCCGATGACGTGGGCAAGCTAGGCGAGCTGAACATTGCCTTCTCGGCGGACGATATTCCGCTCGGTATTGGCCGGTTTAAGGCCGATTTGCGCAAATCGGTGCTGGCCTACGTGAAGCAAGCGGAGGAGGCCAATGAGCGCAAGGAGGCCCTTCAGTCCATCCTCTCTGCTCAGAAAGGTCCGTTTGAGCAACTGATCGGGGATCGCGAGAATCCCAAAGTTCGTTGGGGGGCAGTTGTGGCGAGTGGCTCCGACGGGCCGTGGATCGAGCTGGCTCCGATCACTGAGCCATTTCTCGTGAAAGAAGCTGGGAAGTCCTGGCCGGCGCAAATGAGCGTACGCCGCGTGGACGAGCAGGGGCGAGCCTCTGACGCCAAGGTGGATAGAGTCTCTAAAACAGAACTGAAGATGCAGTCTGTGCTGCCAATCAACCCTGCCACACAAAGCATGGTGTGTCCTTCGGATGTCCTCGGCAAAGTACAGTCGGAGCTCTACAAGCTCCAGCTGAGCCTCAAGGGCGATGACACGCCCGGCGCAGAGAAGATTGGCTTGAAGCAGCTCGGAGAGAACCTCGTGAAGTCGCTGTCCGCTCTGGGCGGTGGTGGCGGTAGCTGAACTAAGCAGCGGTCATTCGGGACGGTTTAGAAGAGGGGGGTTTGGACATAGCCATCGCCAGCGGGCGCACGATTTCAACCTGTGAAATGCGCCGTTCGTCTGCTTCTCGCACAAGAAAATCCATCCCGTGCGCCGTCGTTTTGGCGTCCACACGTGGCACGCGTCCAAAAGCGGCAATCAGAAAGCCGCCCAGCGAATTGTAATCACCGTCGTCGGGGAATTCGACGCCCAGGTAGCGGCTCAGCTCGGCTATCGAGATGCTCGCATCCACCATCAAACGCCCTTCGCCCAGATCAACGATCGGGGGCTCTTCAGAATCGTGCTCGTCGCGAATATCACCGACGATCTGCTCTAGCAGGTCTTCAAGCGTTACGATCCCGCTGGTGCCCCCAAACTCGTCAATCACGACCGCCATGTGATGCCCTTGGGCGCGCATGTCTCGGAGCACATCGGAGGCGAGCTGACCTTCTGGGATGAAGCTTATCGGCGTCCGCACGATGTCTCGCAAGTTGAGCTGCTTCAGATCTGCGACATTTTTCTGGATCGATTGGTTGAGCAGATCCTTACTGTGCAGAACGCCAAACACCGAGTCGATAGTGTTTCGGTAGATCGGGTAGCGTGAGTGCTGAGTCTCAGCGATTTGCAGGAGCAAGCCTTCGATTGGCGAGTCAATATCGAAGGCGGTCACTTGGGTGCGCGGCACCATGACTTCGCCGGCCGTAATGCTCCTAAAATCCAGGACATTTCGGAGCATTTGAGACTGATCATGGGCTAAGGAGCCATCTTGTTCGCCCTCGGTGACGAGCATTTCCATCTCGGCTTCGGTCACGCTCGTATCGGGTGTGGGCTCGGCGTCGGGAGCTTGCCGGGCAACCAGATTCCCAATCAGTCGGATGGGCGCAGATACTGGAAGAGCAATTAGCTCGAAGGGGCGAAGGAAACGTAAGAGCCACGGGGCGACGAGATCGGCGCGCGGGAGAAAGATTGCCCGCAACGTGTGTGCCGGCAGAGCGAAGGCGAGGAGGGCAACAGACGTGGATGTCAGCTTTTGGATGGCCGGAGCCCAGCCCAGCGGCATGGCGGAATTCAACAAAAGAGCTGTCAGCGCGATGCCGCCGGCCCGCAACACCATCCAGCGTAGCTCGACTGCTGCTTGATGCTCGCTGTAGCGCTGGAGAGCGCCCCGCGCAGCGCCATCAAGCCGATCGATGAGGGCCGAGCGGCGCGCGCTGGACATTGAGGCCAGCGTGGAACTCGAAGCGGCAAGCAGCGCACCGCCTAGGGCCGGCAGCAGGGCGAGACTGATATCGATTAAGCGTTCTAATGGAGAGGGATCCAACTCTAAGTGCCTTTGGCGGCTCAGCCGCCCTCGTAGCCCCAACGATTAGCCGCGAATGTGCTCCCTCCGCAAGGGGCATCGCTGGATTTGGGGTATCAACACCCCGAAATTAAGCAAGTAATTCCGTAAAGTGCTCCGATTGAGGCACGCCGCCAGGTTCTCGAAAGCCCCGCAGCACCCGAAACACCTCTTCGCCGACGTGAGATCCGATCGCGAGGAGTTGACCAGCGTTGCTAAACCACGCGAACGGTTCACCCTGATTCGCATCCTGAGGGAGCTGAACAAAGTGCGCCGCTAGCAGCGGCTTGCCATGCCCGGTGAAGGTGATGCCTTCGTCGGAGAGCACCGCACTTGGCAGGCAGCATCTCGCAAGCTCGGAGAGCCCAATCAAAGGGGCCACGTCGATGAGCGGCCAAGTTCGAGCCTGCTCGAGGTGGAAGGGGCCACTCTGCGTTCTTCGGAGTGCACCCAGATGGCCTTCGATACCGAGACTGGTACAGACATCGCGCGCGAAGCTACGTACGTAATAGCCCTTCGACACGCGCAATCGAACGCGTGCTTGGCTGTCGTTCACATCCAAGATTTCAAGTCCGTGCACAGCTACAGGGCGCGGCAGAAGTTCGGGCGCCTCACCACGGCGCGCC
Organism: uncultured Polyangiaceae bacterium; assembly: GCA_964609655.1. Classification (GTDB taxonomy): domain Bacteria; phylum Myxococcota_A; class Polyangia; order Polyangiales; family Polyangiaceae; genus JBBRRP01. The sequence goes on from CAZSUA010000359.1 coordinate 3,853, forward strand.
ATGGCGTAAGCCTTCTGTCCCGCGAGCTTGATGGCACTGTAGGCGGGAGGCACTTGTTCGGTGCGTTGACGCTCAGCTTCCAACGCTCCTTCAAGCGCTGAAAGTGTTAACCAGCCAGGGCGCACCTCCGAACGTGCAGTCTCTGCTCCGTCGGCGTCGAGAGTCGCCGTGGAGTAGCCGAAGTGCAGGGTTGCCTCGTAAACTTTGGTTGCACCGGCGACATACGGGGAGAGCTTAGTGGCTTCGCCGAGCAGGAGAATCAGCACTCCGCTCGCCATGGGATCGAGTGTTCCGCCATGGCCCACCCGCCGTTGCCCGTAAATTCCCCGTGCTTTAGCCACCACATCGTGGCTCGTCCAGCCGAGCGGCTTATCTATGACTAAGGCCCCGTGCGCTCGGGCTACCCGAGCCATACGCTCTTGCGCTCGCGGAGCCCCTGGGCAATCAATTCTTCAATGCTGCGCTGCACGCGATCGCTCAGGCGCCCGACGAGCACCAAATCGTCCGCGGCCTCAGGGCCATAGCCATCAAAGTTGAAAGGCTCACCGAACAGGATCGTCCAACGCGTGGGCGCCGGCACTAAGCCGAATGGGCCAAGCCAGGGAAAGGTGGCTGTGATCGGAAGATAGGGCAGGCCAAACAGCTTCGGCAGGTAATCCAAGCGGTGCAGCATCGGATTGCTTTCCTCAGCCCCGATGATCGCACAGGGCACGAGCGGAGAGCCTGTGCGCAGTGCGAGGCGCACGAAGCCACCTCGCCCAAAGCGCTCCAACGTGTAGCGTTTTTCGTAAAGCTTCTTGATGCCTTTGACGCCTTCAGGGAAGACGGCCACGAGCTCGTCTTGCTTCAGCAAGCGCTCGGCATTCTCCTGGCAAGCGCGCACAGCCCCCATGCGATTAAAAAACACGCCCGCAAAGGGCAGATAATGCACAAAATCCTCGGTCAGCCAACGCACTTTGCGTTTCTCGGGCTGCGTCCGAGCCACCGCGGTGCGCAGCACCAGGCCGTCGAAGGGAAAGGTCCCCGAGTGGTTGGCCACCACGATGCCTCGACCTTGGCGTGGCAGGCTCTCCACGCCCCGGACTCGAACTCTAAAATAGCGCCGGTGGAAAAAATCCAAGAGCTTTCCAAATTTTCGCTCAAAGCTCGGATCGTAGCCAAAATCATCGACATCCTCGCTGCGCTCTTCCAAGCCCCGTCGGCCCCACTGTTGCTCGAAATAGGGGTTGTTAGCCAGCGGATGCATTGCGTCGAACGGCGGGGTTTCAAGGACTGCTTTGAGCGGCGTTTCGAGCGCCGCTCGGGCAATCTGGGTGTCAGGCGTAGCTGGCGGCACGGCTAGAATGCTGGGGCCCGAGGCGCGAATCATTTGATCGAGGCGCGATTCGAGGTCCGTGATCTGCGACTCGAGCTCTTCGCGCGAGGCCTGTTGCGCTGGTGCCTTCCGTTTCGGCGGCACATCCAAGCTGGTGATGAAATTCTCGCCCGGTACCACGTTTGAGCCAATGCCGAGCTCGTCGGGCGGGTACGTCGGGCGCGGCCGGAGACCCCGATTTTCGTGCTGGGAGCGCTGGGGGCGCTGGGGGCGCTGGGGCTCTCCAGGAT
>CAZSUA010000360.1:0-5455 GCA_964609655.1 uncultured Polyangiaceae bacterium
GCCTGGGGTTGGCACGGGTGGGGTTGGAACGGGTGGCGGGGCGTCAGTGAAATCAGACGCTGACTTTTATCCGGCCGGATGCGACATGCCCAAGCACCTAGCGACTTGCACGTTGAGCGCCTGCCACCAGGGTCCTGTTGTAGCTATTGGGAAGCCCTTTGACATGAAGACAGCTCCGCTATGGAGCCGATTCTTAGACAAGCCCGCTTCTCTTGAAGACGGTGTTGGTGGGAAGATTCCAGGGTGCCAAGCCACGCCAGCCTTGCTGATTAACTCGACCACGCCCGCTGAGAGTTGGATCTTGAAGAAAGTTAACGGCACTCAAGACGCGTCGTGCGGCGGACAGATGCCGGACGGCGGATTGAAGGACGCAACCGCAAAGAAATGCATCCAGGATTGGATAATGAATATTGCGACGAACGGTAAGTTGTGAATTGAAGCTGTTGATCAACGGCTCATCTTCTCCGCCCCTCAACTCCGCGACATTACGCCGCAGCTCAACGGTTCAACCTAGCTAGCCTGTACCATGAAATACCGAACACCACTCTTGATTGCACTGCTCGTGTCAGCCGCCTCTACAGCTAACTATCAGGAAGCGTTAGCAGCCCCAAAGAAAGCCACCACGTCTAAGGCCGAGAACGAAGGCCCTCGCCTGGTTGCCGTGGGACCCGTAACGGGTCCGATGCACTTCAGCGTCCGCCAATGGCTGAGTGGCGCGCTTGAAGATGCTCCCGATCAGTTTGCACTGGTGGACGACGGGAAGTCGAAAAATATCGCAGAGGATTCGGATGATAAGGCGCTTGCGGGATTCGCGAAGAAGAATAAGACGAAGGCTATTATCGTCGGTGAAGTAAAAAAGACGCGGAAGGGCTATTCGCTGACGGTGAAGGTACATGGCCCTGATGGCGTTGAGATGGATGGCGTGGAGTTCGAGGGAGCGAGCGCGGCCAAGCTCAAGAAGAGTGTTCAGAGTTCCTTGATAACGGCGCTCCAGGGCGTGCTGGGGATGGGTGCCGCGGCGCCTGCTGAAGCGGCCGCCCCCGCGGATGGTTCGATTGCTCCTGAAGCCGTGGTTCTTGAAGAGGATGAGAACGCCGCGAAGACCAAGAAGGGTTCGGGGGAGGATGAAGAGCCTGCTTCCGAGGAAGCCATACCTCCGGCGGAGGAAGAGCCGAAGAAGGCGGGCGGGCTTACTCCGCTGAAATTGGAAGTGGGCGGAAGAGCTCGTTCGCGAAGCTTTGCGTACACCGATCCGTTGGATGCTTTCTACGCGTCCCAGCTTGCACCGCAGACCGGCGGCCCTGAGTTCCCCGTGGCACCGGTTACATCAACGACGGACACGACTGAGTCCGGTGCGCGCTATCCGCTTTCCAACTATTCGCTCGTATATCCGGGTTTTTTCATTGGCGCAGAATGGTACCCAGGCGCTCACTTCACCACGGGGATCCCTACCTATTTCGGATTTGTTGGGAATTATCAGAAGGATGCGATCGCAACCACCACTGCCATCGGCGAAGACGTTATCTCAACCGCCAGCTTCAGCTACTTTGCGGGCTTGAAAGTTCGATTGCCACTCGGCAAGCATCAGGTTGCAGCCTTTGGCGGGATCGGCGAGCACGCGTTTGACGTGGGCACGGAGAACAATGATTTCGTAGACGTGATACCGGTTGGCAATGGAACACCAGTGCGCACCGCCAGCGAGATCACGGTTCCCAGTACTGACTATAAGTACTTGCGGGTCGGTGCAGAAGGTACCGTTAATCTAGAGCCGCTTGCAATTACTGCTGGGTTCGCGGCCCGTCTGATGAGCGCAACCGGTGAGCTCCAGGATCCGAACTGGTTCCCGGGCGCGACGGCCCAGGGTTGGGATGCTAGCCTCAAGGGGGAACTACCCATTTTTGAGCTTGGTGGAGGGCCTGTTTCGCTTGAAGTGGGTGTTGATTTCACCCGTTACGCGTGGGCAGCCAATTCGCTTCCGGAAGACGTTAAGTACGCGCGTGTAGCTGGAGGCGGAGTGGATAATTACGTCTCAGGTTGGCTTGGCGTTTCGTATGCGCTCGGTGGCTCCGGTGGGGACGTTTCGGTGAAGGCTGTCGCCGCTAGTGACGAAGCTGCACCTGCGGAGGAAGCCAACTCCTCGTCTGACGAGGAATAGCCATCATTGCTGGCACGAGGAAGTGTCACTGATAGCCGACCCGCGCGTCTTCGGTATGCGCAGCGCAGCAGTGCAAAGATTGCCGCGATTTCGCTAGCTTAGGGTTCCTTCCGGAATTGACTTGAGCACCGATTCGCGTCACAAGTTGGGGATATGAAGCCTGCCGAGATCCGCGGCGTTCGTGCGCTATTCCGTGGCCTTTTGCGCTTAGTTCTAGTCGCAGTCGCGACCACCGCCGCCAGCCTTACGCTGAGTTCGAATGCTCATGCCTATGCCTGGCTCATCAAGCATCGGTATGGGGGCTGCCCGACGTGCCACGCCGATCCTTCTGGCGGCGAGCTATTAACTTCCTACGGTCGCCAGCAAGGTGAGCTCCTGCTGAAGATGCCGTATGGCGATGCCGCGAATTCTGCTTCGGGCAGCACGGTAAGCAGCAGTGGATCGGATGCGGATTCATTTGATTCGTTTGATTCTGTCGGCTCGAGCACTGGGGCCGTTGGCGGGGATTCATCAGGGAAGGCAGCAGCTCCTGCGGCGGCAGCTGGCCCGGTGGAGTCCGATGAATCGGAGCTGGGCGTAGGTGCCTTCCTGTGGGGCATCACCCTTCCGGATTCGTTGCTCATGGGCGGTGGGTTTCGAATGGCCGCTCTCAAGAAGAGTTCTGACCTCAAGTTCTTCCCTATGATGGCAGACGTCTACGGGCAGCTCACGCTGGGGCATATCCGCGGGCAGGCGTCGATCGGGATCACGCGAGCGCCGGCGGGTTCACCGCATGGGCGCCCAGCACAGATCACAGGGAATCAGGAAGATGGTACGAATCTGATCAGCCGCACCCATTGGTTGGGTTACGAGTTTGGGGGCAATAAGTATCTGCTCCGAGCGGGCCGCATCAATCTTCCCTTTGGGCTTCGTATCCCCGAGCACGTGATGTGGGTCCGAGAGACTACACGCACCGATCGCGAATCCGATCAGCAGCACGGCGTCGCTCTGGCGTACAACGCGGACAATCTTCGCGCGGAAGTGATGGCCATTGCTGGCAACTACCAGGTGAATCCGGATGAATACCGTGAGCGCGGGTACTCGGGATACTTCGAAGGGATGCTCGATGAGCAGAACGCTTTCGGCGTGAGCAGCCTCTGGACAACTGCTGACAATGATCGCCTAGCGAACGAACAAGCAGCACATACGCGCACCGTGAATGGAGTGTTCTGGCGCATGACACTGGCTGAGCCGCTCGTGGTGTTTGGGGAAGCAAACCTATTGACTAACAGCCGGCGAGATCTTGGCTATGTTGGATTATTGCAGGCTGACTACGAAGTGACGCAGGGCCTGCACCTGATCGGTTCTGCAGAAATCCTCGATCAAGGCTACAAGTTCGCTCGACCTACGGCGGCCTCGGCTCCAAGCTTGATCGTGCCGGGTGCTGGTAAGCCGAATTATGGCTTCTGGGCGGGCGCAGACTGGTACTTCTTTTCTCACATGTCCCTTCGCGTCGATGCCATCTTCCGCCGCACGGATCCGACCACAATCCTGGCTCAATTGCATGTTTACCTGTGAGGAAGTTGCTCGATGATCAACGATAGACATAGCCTCATGAAAGCTCTCATCGCAGCCGCGCTCTTTGGGTGCGCGTTCGGGTTTTCAGGCACGGCACACGCTTCCGCAACCTTTCCAGGCAAGGTTAAGGAACACCTGAAGCTTTCTTGCGTCCCGCAATGCACTCTCTGCCACACCGCTAATCCTGGAGAGTCCTCGACCTTTGGAGGTCCCTTTGGTGCGCAGGTTGCCGGTGCGCGGGTTGCCGTCTCGCAAGCGGTGCAGCCGCCGGATTTTTCACCAGAGGCAATTGGTGCCGCGCTCGAGAATATTCGCGCCAAGGGCCTTGCCGCAGACGCCGACAAAAACGGAGTCAATGACGTGGTGGACATTGAGAGTGGTTCCAACCCCAATCTCGGTGGCGAGCCCGTCTGTGGTCCCATGTATGGCTGCGGCGCACATGTCGCACCCCAGAGCCCCTTCAGCAACTGGGGCACACTGCTGGCTGGAGTGTTTGTGGGTGGGGTAGGACTCGCGCGTATTCGATTCCGCAAGGTAAAGCACGGAGAGAAAGCCTAATGGGGAGGAAATCCGAAGGCCTGACGTATACTGCTTTAGGAGCTCGAGAGGGCTCGCATCAGCTCTCTTGCTTGTGCCCACGGTCCACCGCCGGGGCGGGCTCCTTGAATTATCGTTCGATGCCTACCGTCTCACTGGATGGTAGGTGGATCTTCTCCAGGCTCACCACTACCCCTACAGGGAAAACATTATGATTGCTCGTAGAAGTCTGTTCAATGCTGCGGTTGTCCTGTTCACAGTTAGCTCAGCCCTCGTCGCCAGTGCTGCCGGGGAACTCAAGAAGATTGGAACGGCTCAGGTTCAGTTCTTCGCGCTCGGACCTGCGGGAATGAAGATCAACGGAGAAACCAACGATCTTAAGGTCAAGGATGCTGACGGTAAGCTGACGCTCATCACCAAAATGGGCACCTTCAGCACCGGGATCGGCCTGCGCGATAGGCACCTCAAGAAATACATGGAAACAGAAAAATATCCCGACGTTAAGCTTGTCGTGGATAAGATCAAGATCAAGATGCCGGCGGATAAGGCGACATCTAAGGGCACCATGAAGGGCACCCTGACGCTGCACGGCAAGACGAAGGATGTTTCGTTCGATTACCAAGCCAAGCGCATGGGCAGCGATTATTTGGTGCAGGGAAAGTTCGGCGTGGATATCGTGAATTATGGCGTTGAGCAGCCTTGCTATCTGGGCGTGTGCATGGAGACGGGTGTGAAGATGAAGGCGTCGTTCAAGCTTCGCGAATAATAGCGTTCCGACAGTCGCTCTCAAGAGCGGAAAAGCCCGGGTCTTATGATCTGGGCTTTTTTATATTTCGCTTGAGTTTTCTAGGGGGCTTCTGGGAGCTCCCGAGTCTTCAGGCTTCGGAGGTACTGGCGCTCAGCTCACCCGCGATGGCGGCGATGCTGTGGCGGATGCCATGGAGCTCGGGTTCTTGCGTGTCCGGATCGTCTGCGAGTGACATGCGGCGATTCAGGCGCCACCACTTGATGGCTTGGTTGGTGACTTGCGGGAAATACACGCCAACGGCTGTGGCACCTGCCGAGGAGCCGACGGCAAGTGCCCAACCGATGGGGCCGATGGGGCGGCAGCCGAAGACTCCACTCAGGCCTGGAGTTTGAACGATGGCGCCAAAGACAGCCGCGGATGCCAGGCTGGTGGTGACCACCGTGCGATTGAAGCGACCT
>CAZSUA010000361.1:0-5451 GCA_964609655.1 uncultured Polyangiaceae bacterium
ATTGGGTTGGCTGTTATCAAACCACGCCGAAGAAAACGGGCGGCGTAGCAGTTTTAGGCTCCGCTCAACGTATCGCGCTTCAGCTGCGAGAGCCAGAGGGAGCCTGTAAAGGCGACCGACGGCGCTCGTCTGCGGCAAGCGCTTGTTGGCTGGCCTACCGTGCTCTGTCGGCCCAGTATCGAGGGCGTTTCCTATGAGGTGCAATCGCGAGAATGACGAGGGAGTCACCGAGCGTCTGATAGGCAATAGCATATGGAAAGCGCGACAAGAGAAAGCGGTGAATCGAACGTTGACCGCGGCGAGCACCAGGCCAGAGGGGCCAAACCTCAGGGGTGTTGGAGATCAGCGATAAGCTGCGTTGAACCTCGGCAAGAAATTCCTCACCCAGTCCGGGTTCCCGATCCTCATACCAAGCAGCGCTGTCTCTAAGATCTTGGAGGGCCTCCGTCTTTAGACTAACTTTCACCTGCGCGACGCGAGTTCAGCCCGAACTTGAGTGTGTGCAACATCCCAGTCAACAAGGGAGGCAGTCCCATTCTCGACTTGCTGGGCTCTGCGATTGATCTCGGTAAGCCATTCGCCAGCGGCATCAGCTTCCTCGCCTTCGTCGAGGCTCAGCAAGATTTGGCGAGCAAGTTTCGCGCGGTCTTGCAGGGGGAGTGCCAAGGCAGCGGGAAGAATTTCGTCCGAACTCATTGGTCAACCGTACTGTGTCTTGAGGCCCAGACAAGCCCGGGGGCATTTCCGGGCGAGATTTTAGGACGAATGGTCGAACAGGGGGGTTATCGCACTTCGGTCCTGCCAACGTACCGCGCTTCAGCTGCGAGAGCCAGAGGGAGCCTGCAAAGGCGACCGTCGGCGCTCGTCTGCTGCAAGCGCTTGTTGGCTGGAGGCAGCGGGGAAGAATCGGGTTTAGACGGCTCAGCGGGGTTGTTGTCTGATGGTGACGAGTAGTTCGCGGGCTCGCACGTGTCGCTTTGCGGCAGCTAGGCTAAACCAGTGGGTCGCTCTGCGCATGCTCTTAGGGACGCCATCGGCGTTGAGATAGCAGAGACCTAGATTGAATTGAGCACGCACAACACCAGCGCGTGCTGCTCGACGGTACCAGGAAACCGCAGCGGATCTGTCGCGGCGGACTCCAAGGCCTTCATGGAGGCAGAAAGCAAAATCACTTTGTGCTTCGGCATCGCCTTTCGTGGCAGCGAAAGCAAACCAGCGAGCTGAGGCTCGGAGATCCTTTTTCACGCCATGGCCATCGCGCAGGCCCAAAGCGAGATTGTAGGCAGCCACCTCATGGCCAGCGTCGGCCGCAGCCCGGTACCACCGCATTGCGCTGGGATGATTGGTGCGAGTCCCCAAACCGAAGTCAAAGCAAGTTGCAAGGAAGAAGCAGGCGCGGACATGTTGCTGACGAGCGGCGAGGCGCCAACAAGCAAAGGCTTTGGCTGGGTCGCGCAATGCAGGGTTGCGACAGAAGGCGAGGCGATATCCGAGGCGAAATTGAGAGTCAGCATCACCTAGCGAGGCTCTCCTGATTAGGATGAGTGTCGTCTCCACCGTGAGGTTCCCTTCCGCCCAACGTACCGCGCTTCAGCTGCGAGAGCCAGAGGGAGGCTGTAAAGGCGACCGACGGCACTCGTCTGCTGCAAGCGCTTGTTGAGCAGCCCCAGGGGGAAGGGTTTGAGCCCTCCGCGTTCGGAACCCTTGGGCTTGTTGGGCAGCTATCGGTCAACGATCGGGAGGAGCAATTGCCCACAGCCGCGGACATGCGAAGTGGACCGCGTGAATCAGGCCGGAGGTGATCGCAAAAATAGCGAGAATGATGTTAAAGACGACGATCCAAGCTTGATGAATACCGACGTGCGGGGGTGCATGCATTGATGCGAGAAGTGCGGAGTAGGAAAGGGGCGGGGCGGCGACCGCTGTCGGCAAGGCCCTCATCCAGACGGGCCGAAGTCTGCGGGAGTTCAGCAGAAGATCCACGCCTACGAGCTCAGCAGTCATGAGTACGACGGATGCCGTGACCTCTAACCACGGATAGTGAAACACCAAGGGCCGCGATGGGGGGTAGTACGCTCCGCGGTGACCGCTGCTCAGCGCAATTGCCACCGCAAACCAGCAGCCTGGTACAGCAAGTGCCGAGCGAACAGCCCAGACGGAGTGTCTTCTCGCGAAGGGTTCGGCAATGATTGGCACAACTCGTAGGAATGCCCGAACGCTTGGTGGTATTCCCGGTGATTCGAGCTGCGTAACGGTCCCCTCAACGTACTGCGCTTCAGCTGCGAGAACCAGAGGGAGCCTGCAAAGGCGACCGTCGCTGCTCGTCTGCTGCTGCAAGCGCTTGTTGAGCGGCCTACATGGGTGCCCTCCGGCAGAATAGCCATTGGCTACCGTCCGGGTATGCGACGATCACGCTTGCAGGAAATCCAGTCGCCTTGCCCACGATCACGCCGTCGGCGGTGACTGTGCCGTCTGGCGAGAGAAGGTTCCTGCCGGAGAGTCCGCTCAGAAGGCAGCCGTCTGCCTGGGGCATGAGGCCTACACGTCCATCGACGCCGCCACAGGTCCAATAGCCTTCGCAAGGAAAACTTTGTGGGCTTGCGCCGCCTTGGCCGCCCGTTCCTACGAGTGCAGCGTCACCGCCTTCGCCACCGGTTCCTACGAGTGCAGCGTCACCGCCTTGGCCGCCGGTTCCCACGAGTGCAGGGGCGCCGCCTTCACTACCCGCCGTGCTCGCCCCGCATCCAACCAGACAGAAAGTCATGAATGTAAGTGCAAGTACTCTCATCGCGGCTCGACTGTTTAGCATCTCGTCCGCTCAACGTACCGCGCTTCAGCTGCGAGAGCCAGAGGGAGCCTGTAAAGGCGACCGGCGGCACTCGTCTGCTGCAAGCGCTTGTTGGACGCCGAGTGTTTAGTCGGGTTCAACTCGACCGAGAGCTTCATCGGTTGCTAGCTCAAGCTCGGCGAGTTCTGTGTCGGTGAGGGATCGAATTTTGGTGTCGAGTGCGGTCTTAGGAATGGCACGCATCTGGAAAGCTAGGGCGACCGAATCGGTGGGCAATCCGTCGATCGAGGCGGAAATGAGCGCAGTACCCGCGAGGCGAGCACGCTCAAGATTGGTGGTTAAGGGCACGACCAGAACTGATTGGAGGACGCGGCTGAGAGTGTCGCTCTGCCAGACAACGACGGGCCTGCGACCGGTTTGCTCCATTGGTCGGTGTGAACCAAGGTTGGCCCACCAGATATCCCCACGTCTCAACCGTGATCCTCTCGGTCAAGTTGGGCGGTCCAATCGGCGAGGCCATCCTCCGCAAGATCGAGGTCCTCAGGTTGAAATGACGCAAGGCGTGGAAGATCCCATCGTGCATTGTCCGGGTGACGGACGACAATTAGCCCAACGCGCTCACCGTGCCGCAAGTTCAACGGTTTGGCCGGTCGCAGCATTCCGTTCTCATAAAGGGCTTCGACTGGTCGCATCGGATTAGGGTAGCATCTTTGGCAAGTGGCTGCGATGCTCGCGTTCGCTCGGATTTAGCGAGCTTTAATGGCCTTCGCGCGTCCAACTTGTACTTCAACAGTTCCGTATAAGCCACCAGTCGAAGATCCGTATATCCCCCTCCGGTCCTGCGTCCATTTACGAACGCCCTCTACAAATGCAGGTTTTCCCTTGGGGTCGTGCTGTCATCCCAGATCCGTATAAGCCAGGCGTAGGGGCCGATCATTCGAGGGGGCCGCGGTTCAGGACGTGGGTGTAGATCATGGTGGTGGCGACGTCGTTGTGGCCGAGGAGTTCTTGGATGATGCGAATGTCGTAGCCGGATTCTAGGAGGTGGGTGGTGAAGGAGTGGCGGAGTGAATGGCAGGTGGCGTCCTTGGTGAGGCGGGCTTCGAGAGCGGCGATTTTGAAGGCGCGCTGGAGGACGGTTTCGTGGAGGTGGTGGCGACGGCGTAGGCCGGTTTGGCGGTCACGATAGGTGCGGGTGGCGGGGAAGAGCCATTGCCAGGCGAGGGCGCGCTGGGCGGCTGGGTTCTTGGAGCTGAACAGCTTTCGTGCCTCCGCTGTAAATTGTTGGAAGTTGCGGCCCAAACCAACGGATTGATGGACCTGGGGGAGGCGTGTTGGGGTAACGCCGCGAATGCGTGCTCAGCGAATAACAGTGGGGCAGCCGGCGACGACTTGGACTTGTTGGACGTTGCCTAGCTTGACGCGGTCACAGGCTTCACCGCGCAGGGAAATGGCGGTGGGGGTGATCCATGCCCAGCCGTTGGTTTCGCTTTGGGCGATGACGTCGTTGTCGAGGAAGACGTTGAGCAGTGTGGGATCGGGGGGCGTTTGCGAGAGTTTGATATCGCAGACTTTCGCGACGGAAGAGCCAATTTCTAGGAGTGCGGTGCCGAGGGCGTCGGTGTCGCTCACGGGGTAGTAGCGAGTGGGGAGGGAGCGCGCTGTGCCGCCGAGTTCGGCAAGTTGGTTGAGCAGATCGGAGAAGGCTTCGCTGCCGGGCATCCCGACGACGAAGGTTCGAATGCCGCGCTCGGCAAGGGCTTTGACGGCGGCTGCTGTGGGGTCTTTGTCGAAACAGCCACGCGGCGCGTCCGGGCTGCCAGTATCGGGGCTGCAACAGTTGACGTATGGTGTGCAGGCTTCTGGCCCCAGGATGATGTTGGCGATGCAGGCGTTGGCATCGCAGGTTGCAGAGGCGTTGCAGTTGGGTGCACCGTCGGTGAGCAGCACAGCGACGGTGGTGCCGGAGAGAGCAGCGAGTGGTTCGACGAGCGCGGCGAGTGTTGCGGCCGTTGGAGTGCCACCGTTGCCACTCGCAGGCGGCGCAACGCGATCAAGTTTGTCGGTAAAAAGCGAGAGAATTGGGCCTGTTTTGCCGGCGTTGGTGTAAGAGTACGGATCACCGAGCACGGGGCTTTGGAGCTCGGAGCCGGGGTTGCAACCGGTTGGGTTGTTCACGGAGGGAAAGATCGTAGCGCCGTATTGAACGCGGTGACCGATGCTACGCAAGACGTCGACGATCGCAGCTTTGGCCGCACGGTACTTGCTGAGGCTAGAATTAGGAAGCGGCTCCAGCATGCTGCCGGAGCGGTCTAGAATGAAATAGAGATTGGGTGCTTCGATCAGCACGGGTGACACGTCGTTCACACAGAAGCCGGTGGCATCAACACCCGGTGGCCCGTCCGGGATAAGAAATATTCCGCCACTTGGGGCAGCCATGGCTGCCCCTGCTTGGCCCGTGGAGAGATCAAAGTAGGCAGGCGGATCCGCGTGCCCGCAGAAACTGAGAGCTGGGGAACCCAGGCAGAGCAACGGAAGCAACCAACGCGTGCGCACGAACTCCGAAGAATAGCATTCTTGAGCGCTTGGGGCGATCCAAGCTTTGCAGCCCGGACGGATTGGCGCGCAGATCTCGAACAGAAGTCGCTATTTTGGCTGGTAAG
>CAZSUA010000362.1:0-5442 GCA_964609655.1 uncultured Polyangiaceae bacterium
TAGGGGAAATCCAGCCACCTCCTGAATCGGCGCCCGTCGTGGGTGTGATCGACAGAAGCTGGCTCGCTACACGGAGCTCTGCGCGCCAAGAAAAGGCCAGGCGCGCTTCCCACATCATCGGCGATGAAGAGGTTCGCCCGCGGCAGTTCGAGAGCCTTCATCAGCGGCGTCAACTGATGATTCATGATCTTGATTCCAGCACGAAAAGGAGCCTGAAACCGCGTCGCATCGGCTGCGCTCACCGCGCTCCAGCGGAGCGCGTGCAGGTATGCCCCAAAGTGTGTCGGAGGATCTAAGCGGGAGGCGCTCCCTAACCCGTGAGCCTCAGGCGCCACCACCCGAGCACCTAGCTCAAGGTCCCAGAGCACTTGAAGCCTGCGACCGGGGTCATCATCGTCCAAGCAAACTAGGTGAACGAGGGCTGACTCAGCGCCATCGCCGGGAACGATCCCTTCAACCAACCACTGTCGCTGCCTCGCCTGTACCACCTGCCCCACTTGGGGCAAGGCACCAGGAGGATGGGCAGGCGGCGGAATCGACTTAGACGGATCAAGCCCGGCGGCTTCGAGCACCCCCCGGCGCAATTCGTCCCGCCATCGAGCAGAATCCGGAACGCCGTGAGCCCTGCAGACGCTTCTCAGTTCGTCGCGGCCGAACTCCACCAGCGCTCGTGGCAGGTCTCCTCCCAGTTCGTTCGCAAGCGCCCTTACCAAGCGCGGCTTCGTCTCTCGAGTGCTACGCACCGCAACCCCGAGGAGCCTGCTCAGATCGAGCAAACGCGGTTGGCTCAGCGTCTCCAGGACGGATTCAGCGGTAGGCTTGTTCTGACTTAGCGTGGTCCCCGACATTCGGGCGGAGACTAGCTCGATACGGGCAGGATTTGGCTAATTTCTTTGCGGGGAGCCGGACTTAGGGGTCGTGAGCGAAGGGGTTCACTAGATCCAGCCCACACGATTCGAAGTCTTTAATATTTCGGGTCGCCAAGGCGTGGCCATTCGCGATGGCAACCGCCGCAATTTGTCCATCAAGAACACTCATGGGCAGCCCTTCTTTTTTTCGTAAGCCCATGATCGCTCCGTAGGCGTGCGCGCACGCTTCATCAAAGGGCAAGATGCGGTCCGTGAATCCTTCTTTTAGAAGTCGAAGAAATCTAAATTCCAGGTCTTTACGCCGCTTGCCGTCTGGCAAGCAACTAAGCCCGTATGTGATTTCAGCGATCGTTATCGTTGAAAGGAAGAGCCCGGTGGCTCCATTGCTATCAAGCCAAGCTAACACCTTCTTTGAAGGAGCGCTCCGCATGGCTTCTGATAGGACGTTGGTGTCGAGCAGCATCATCGCGGGGTCATTCGTCCAAGATCAGCGGTTCGTGGGGATCTCGAGTGACGCGCGGCAAATCAACGCCGTGCCGGCGGCCAAACAAATCGAAAGCGAGTTTACCAAGTCGTTCGGGGCCCCCCACCGCTTGCTGCAGAATGCGCCGCGCCTCCTCTTCCATAGACACACCGTGTGTGGCCGCGCGTATGCGAAGCCGTTCGATGGTTGAATCGTCTAGTTTTCTGACGCTGAGGCTCGCCATTGAGTTATGCTAGCAAGTGCTGGCATTGCGTGCAAGTGCTGGCATTCGCAGCACCGGCCTTGCAAAAGCCTCTGTCGCCAATGTCTCTCAGATCCTCACGTTCGATCGGTTCTTCAAATGGCGCTCGGATGGAGAACACGCGAGGGCGAATGGGTACCCATCGTCCGCAACCAGCAAGGGCTCGGCGTTTGGCGAATCCTCAGCCGCGATTATCAGCACCTTGCTTCCACTGGCGTCGAATACCGCTTTCCACGCCTTGCTCAATGTTTGCTTGATGATTTCGCCGTTGGGTGCGCGAAACGCGTAGCTCGTGGAGCCTGTAGCGATACCATAGCTGCGCACTGCTTCGCTCGACTCCAGCTCCACAAACATCGGTCTGGGCGCGCGTGCTACACGCTGCCAATTGCGCCAATTGCGCCGAACCAGGTAGATCTCGCGAACGCCCACAACTGCGACCCCGATGCCGACTAGCGCCAGCACCACCAAAGCGGCTACCCGAGGCCACAGTAGCTCCAGGCCAGCGCTGCTCAGTGTGCTTGTAGTGTCCGCGCGCAACGCGATGGTGGAGCTCAGCTCATTCTGCCAGAGTACCGTGTAAGGAACCTTATGGTCAGCTACTTGTGTGGACGCAACCTCCCCACAGTCGACGCACGGCTTTCCCTGCACCGAAGCCCCTTGCGCTGCTGTCGTAGCACCAGATGTCCGCTTGTTTTGAGTTCGTTACCAGGGCAACAATGGAACGCCCTGAAGCTTCTTTTGCGTCAGGCGCAGAGAACTCGAGCCTGTCTAGCGCCGATTCCCCTCTGTTCGAAAGAGCACGCCCTAGTTTAGTTCGCAGTTCTTCGAACTTACAGTCCTCTGTTCAGTCGGAGCGAGGAGTTGCCCCAACTCGCCGCTGCCATCTTGCCATCTTTCAGGGCTTGCGATGATCTCGCCAGTACCGGTGCTCGGAACGCGTCTCTCTTCCGGTTCCACCAAAGTTCGGTGGAGCGTTACCTGAGGCGGTCGAAGGCGTAATTTTCAGCATCGCTCCTCGAACGATGGAGCTCTTCCCACGCAAGATCCCTCAGATCTGCGGCCGTAACACTATCTCGGTTAAAGATGTCTCCGCCCTCATTGAAAATCCCCCGGTTTGGTGGACACCCCAGAAGGCGCGAGAATGCGCCAGGAGTGATCCATGGTCAAGAAGCATCAAAAAAGGAAACGGCGAGTTTTTACGCCAGGGTTTAGGGCGGAGGGTGTGGCGCTGGTTCTGAGCAACGGGCAAGAGTCGCGGCAAATTCGGCGAGAGGCACTCGCTGGGCTCCACCCGCCCGCGACATCTAGAACGTCTTCGACGAGCACCGTGCCAGTGCCCCGGTCGGTCGTTACTTCAAAGCGATTAGATTCGAAATGACCGTAAGGGGTTGACGTGTTCGTCATCGCCGCCTCAAGCAACCACCGAACATGGGGCGCGCTCTGCTCAACTGCATCCGCACTGCTATTTGACAAAAGTCGAAGTAATCACCTTCCCAGAATCAGGATCGACCTCAAGGGTGAAGCAGCTCCAGGTGGCGACATCCAGAATGTCGTTGCTGACGGATATGTGCGTCGCAGCATCAAACCCAAGGCGAAATGGATCAAGAGCCCATTCTTCATCCCCGTTTTCGTTCAGGCAGAACAAATGGGCGCGACCGGCACTGCTTGCGCCGGGTGGGTGGCATCTAACGACGACTCGATTGCGAGGTAACATCAATGCATCGAGGACCAAAAGCCCCCGTGGTGCAACTCGTTTCACCATGCCCTCCGCATCGACCAAGTTGATATGACCTGCCTCGACGAATGCACTTTGCAACATCAGAATTTCACTCCTATACCGAAAGAAGCAGGCGGAATCCCTTCGAGCAGCTGCATTTGAATACCTCCCCCTGACTGGCCAAAGGCGTTTGCAGCTGTACCTATCTGGAATCGTGTTCCGGACGGAATCGTGACCTCTGAGACAAATTCAGCTGTGTTTTCGGCGGGCAGCGCCAGCATGTTTCGCGCCTAGGGCTGCAGATTCAGGTTTTGCATAGTGGCGCTACATCGTGCGATCAAAGACGTGGTTCTCGGCGTCGCTTTTTGACCGATACAGTTCTCCCCACGCAAGATTCCTGAGGTCCGCTACGGCCACTAGCTGTTGGTTCCGAATGTCCGCTATCACCGGGCTCGCGACGTGCACGAAGCACGGAAACTCGCGGATATTGCTAAGCACATCACCCTCATGACGAGCAGCCAAGACGACCTCGGTCACGTCGGAGGCGAGGCCAAACACATCCCCAGGAATCGGTGGGTCTACCTTGGCCACGGCGCACTCCTTGCCCGTATCGAAATGCTTGATTGCGACGAAGTCGCAGGTCCGAACGGCCTCGAGCGTGTAGCTGTCCAGGGACGAAAGATAGTATCTGGTCATCGTAATCTAAAACTCTGGGTTGACGCCACTGACGCGGTCCACGCGCACAGCACCGCTCTCGATTGGGTTGGGAATGATGTACTCAGCCGCGCCGCCTTCGTTTCCATCCAGCGGCAGGGCTCTCCTAGCCTTGACGACCGCTGATGGGTCTTGGAGCGTGCCCTCGATTACGAAACGCCCGGAGTTGTTGGCTCCGCTCTGACCTCCTGATGGAAGACACCTTAGGGGGCGGGGATTTAACTTGCGGGCTTGAGCGTTGGGGGCTTCAAGGGGACGAAAAAAATAGCCAGAATACCCGATCATTAAGGCTCCTTTCGCATGTATGCCCATGCCTTGAGACCGTGGTGCTTGAAATCTCCAGGGGCATCAACTCGGACTACTTGCACGGCGATCTGGTGTTTAGGGAAGCTGGCCACAATCTCCGTAAGATCTTGTTCTGGGATCGTGGAGGCCTGGTGCTCTATTGCAAGCGTCTGGCGCGCGGTCAGTTTCGGATGCCACGGGTCACGAGATGGCTATTCAGGGAACCGAAGCCGAGCGCTACCAGCGGCCGGAAGTATTGGTACGCCCTCTCTCTCCAGCGCCTTCGCTCCGGCCGAGAAACGGTGGTCTTTGAGCTTGGCGGTTGCTCCGGTTTGAGGATTCACGGCAACCGCCCCCACTGTGGTTAGCGAACGGATCTTTTTCGCTAGCTTCCGCCAGTTTGCCAGAGTCACAGCATCATCGGTGCGAGATGTAAGCCAAGACTCCTTCAGTCCCACATCCTGCCTTCTTCCGACATCTAGCAACAGGGTGCCGGGGTTATGATCAAGAAAGGTGTTCATCGTACTTGCCGAAAGATTGGGAGTGTTCACCGTGAAAGCGACACGCCTGACATCGGGGTCCCGCAGGACGCCTGCAAGATCATCTTTGCTGACCAGACGGACTTCGAATGGATGAAACCTTATTGCCACCACATTCGCCTGGACCTCTTCCACAAACGAAAAGACAAGAGGGATGACTTCATCAGGCAGGCAATGGAATTGAAGTGATAGGTCCGCCATCTGTTCACTTCTTGTTGTACGGAGCAAAGTCCGTCGGAAGACCCCCCGGTCCGTTCAAGTCATCCAGCGCCGACTGCTCACGAGGAATGGGCTGACCCTGGGCATTGACCTTTCCGACGTTGCGACCTCGCATCTCGCCTCCAGGTGTTTCGTACAGGATGTCAGGCCGGCGTCCCCCTTTGGCCCCACCAGGAGTCGGGATCAGGCGTTCTTTGCTCCGCCCGCCTCCAGCTATGATGGTGTTGCCTTCGGCTTCGAGTGCGTCAGCCTGTCCACGGATCGTAGCGTTATGGGGCGCATTCGGGTCTGTCTTCGGCCCACGTTTCGCTCCCCCCCCTCCGGCCTGCAGTTGCCGATACTGGCGCTGAAATGCCTTCTCGGAATCCAGGACC
>CAZSUA010000363.1:0-5417 GCA_964609655.1 uncultured Polyangiaceae bacterium
GAATTTCCGGGTTCGCGGCGCGGTGATTGATGGCGTGCGTGCAACGGGGCGTCTGCCACGCCGTGTGCATGCACGGCTCCACGCGCTGCAAGCCGCGAACCTCTACAGTGCGGGTAAGGCAGAGGATGCGCAGCTTGAGCCTGCACCTGGTAGTGCCTTAGCGCAGGCACACCAGGCCCTGGCTGATCACTTGGCTGCGATGGCAACAGCGATGGCAACTGGCCTCCTCAGCGAAACGGTGCGTGGCGAAGAAGGTGAGCTCACTTCCGTGGCTCCGGATGAGTCACCCGAGGAGGCGCTGAGCAAGGCGCAGCTACTCCAGTTGGTGACGCAAGCGATTGGTGAGCTTCCGGATCAGGAGGCCACTTTAGTGCGGCGGCACTACCTGGGTGGTGAGCGCTTTGATCACGTCGCCGAGGAGCTTGGGTTGAGCAAATCGTGGGCAAGCCGCCTGCATTCGCGGGCCATGGAGCGGTTGACCAAGCGTTTGCGCGCGCACGCGGCCTGAGCTCGGGCCTGGGGCCTTCCTTTTAGGGGAAGCTTTGCTCGATTTCAGCGGGTCGGACGACTAAGCTCTGAGCCGTGTCAACGCGCGTTTTGGTCGCCATGAGCGGAGGTGTGGATTCCTCTGTGGCGGCAGCGCTTTTGTTGCGCCAAGGCTTCGACGTCGTGGGCGTCACACTCCACCTCTGGGATTACCCAGATGATGATTCCGTGCGGGGCCGCTGTTGCGCTCCCGAGGATGTTCACGACGCACGTCGTGTGGCCGATGTCTTGGGCTTCCCTCATTTTGCTTTTGATCGCCGCGAGTTGTTCCGAACCGAAGTCGTCGAACCTTTTGTCGATGGCTATCTCGGCGGGGTGACGCCGAGCCCCTGCGTGCGCTGCAATCGAGGCGTCAAGATGCGTGAGCTCTTGGGCCTGGCGAATCGCCTCGGAGCTGCGCAGATTGCAACGGGGCACTACGCTCGGATTGTCCAGGAAGGTGGCATGGCACGCCTGTATCGCGGGCGAGATCCCAAAAAGGATCAGAGCTACTTTTTACACATGCTCCCCCAAGAAATTCTCAGTCGGCTGATCTTCCCACTGGGCGAGCTGACGAAAGCCGAGGTTCGGCAAGAAGCTCTAAATTTGGATCTTCCCGGCGCTCAAAAGGGTGAGAGCCAGGAGTTGTGTTTTGTGCCAACCGGGCGTTACGACGCGTTTGTGGCCGACCGTGCCGGTGACCGGTTGCGCCCGGGAACACTCGTGGATGCGGCGGGTCTTTCAGTCGGTGAACATACGGGAACTCACGGCTACACAGTGGGGCAGCGCCATAACCTAGGCGTAGCGCTCGGCTACCGTGCCTACGTCGTTGCCGTCGAGCCAGAGAAAGGGATCGTGCGGCTAGGTCGGCGCGAACAGCTGCTTTCAAGCGGCGCGAAGCTAGCAGAAGCCGTCTTGTCCGATGACTTCGCGTTACCTGGAGAAGCTGAAGTGGCGGTAAGGTATTCCCCGCAAACGGTGCCTTGCCAGATTTCGCGCACTCCTCAGGGCACTCTCCAGGTGACGTTCAAGGCGCCGTTAGCTTCGGTGGTGCCAGGCCAATATGCGGTCTTTTACCGCGGTGAACGCGTGCTCGGTGGCGGGCTCATCATCGAATCCGTACCGGCTAGCAACGCCCACGAGCCGTTGGAGTCGTTGGCATGAAGCGGCGTCTGGCGTGCGCGTTGGTCGGCGCGGCCGCGGTGTTCGTGGGCGGTTGCACCACGGGCCAAGGCACGGGTGACGTGCAGAGCGAGCAGCTGCTCATGACCGGTTGCTGGAATGGGCCCTTCAATTTGGCGCCCACGTTTTTCGCGGCCCAAGGGTTTGACGAAAAATCGCTGATGATTCGCATTCAACGCGGGGACGATATCGCCGAGTTTTCGGATGGCCTCGTGATCGTGGTCTACGATCTTGAGCGCGCCCGCGCTTCGCTCGGACAGGATCTCGCTGTCGGGCTCCCGAATGGTGTGACACCGCCCGGTGCCCCGCGCAGCCTCGGGGAGACGCCGATTGCGAGCCTCACGCTTTACCTGCACAGCAGTTGTCGAGGCAGCAACGGCGCGGTGTATTCGATGGCCGGCAGCGTGAATTTCGACAAACTGTTCAGCGGGGATCCCAACGAGAAGGATTCGGATCAACGCCTTACGCGCGGCTCCTTCAGTGCGGACTTCGCCGATCCTCGTGAGTTGGTCGCGCACCCAGAGCTGGCAGAATCGATCAAGAGCAAAGTCACCGGTAATTTTGAATTTTTCTTCCAGCGTGGGCAACCCGCCCAGGCGTTCCCGTAAGTGAGCGCAGGTGATTACCCCGGTTGATCAACGTTTTATGGAAGAAGCGGCGCTCTATCGGCTGCGCTTTTCCTGCGAAGCCTGCGCCTATTTTGATACCGAGAGTGGTCGCTGCGGCAACGGCTATCCGAACGCCGATCACAGATCGCGCAGTCTCAAGTTAACTCCACACGTTATTTTCTGCAAGGAATTCGAGCTCGGTCAGTAAGATGACACGCTCCCATCCGCCGACGCTGTTCACGCTCGTGACGCGCACGTTGCGTGAAGAATGCCAGCTTGAGCCGGGTTCGAAGCTGCTGCTGGCTCTCTCCGGGGGCGGGGATTCCATGGCCCTCTTGCATGTGCTCTCGAGTTTGCGAACGAAGCTCAATTTTCAGCTCACGGCGTTGGCTGTTGATCACGGGCTCAGAGCGCAGGCCGCTCAAGAGCTCAATCTGGCGGAAGCCTTCGCTGGGCAATTGGGCGTTCATCTGACGCGGGAAAAAATCCAGTTGCACGCCGGTTCGAACCTGCAGGCGCGGGCACGCGAGGCACGCTACCGACTGCTCCGTCAGGAGCTGGACGCTCAGCAGGCGGACTTTCTGGTGACAGCCCACCACGCTGACGATCGAGCGGAGACAGTCCTCGAACGTTTGTTGAGGGGCGCGGGCCCCCGCGGGTTGGCGGTGCTTGCCCCCCAGGATGGGGATCTGCTTCGGCCCATGATTCGTGCCGACAAGCCAGCAGTGCTCAGCCACCTGGCGCGACACCGGATCCCTTTCAGCAATGATCCGTCCAACATCGATCCGCGATTTCTGCGTGTTCGCATCCGCAACGAACTCCTGCCGCTCCTGCGCGAGCTATCTCCCGGGATCGCCGGCCACCTCAACGCCCTGGCCGATCAACTCATAGCCGGCCCCTTGCCAGTGATTTTGGATGCTGGGGGCCAGCCGTTGCTGCTCGGGCGTTCCCAGCTCGACCAAATCCAGCGGGCGAAACGCCTTGGACGAAGCAGCCTCAGCCTGCGATTACGGGGGGATACGGAGGTTCGCCTGGATGCTGCTTCCGACCAGCTAGAATCCGCGAAGCCTCTTGCGCGCCTGAAGAAAAGAAAGAAATCAGACAGAGCCTGAACTGTCGGAAGCCCCCGGCCGTCCTACATAACAGAGAAGGCCGGTTTTCCTGGTGAGAGCCGGCTATAGTGGGAGCCCCCGAGCCCCTTCGGGATCCTTTCCAACTTACGACCAATTGTTTGAGGTTCCTCCGTGAAGCAACCGCAAAAGACCCTGCTGTTTTGGGTTGTCCTGGTAGTCCTGTTTTTCGGCGTCTGGAAGTTCTACGGCGAGGACGGTCCGCGCAGGAACGAGATCTCCTACACCGAATTCCAGTCGCTGGCGTCGGCTCCCAAAGACCGCAAGCACATCAGTCAGGTCGAGGTTAAGGATCAGACTTACAACTTCAAAATCGAAGGCAGCAAGTCTGCCCCGGCTGCCGGCTACGCAATAGGACCGAAGGACGGGGGGACCGCGTTCCTCGACAAGGTGCAAGCCACCAATGGCGTTGTCGTGAAGTATGTGGACAAAGAAGGTAGCCCGATTTGGAGCACAGCGCTCGGCATCGTAGTGCCGATGCTCTTCCTCTTGGTCATCTTCTATCTATTCATGCGCCAGCTCCAATCGGGTGGCGGCAAAGCGATGAGTTTTGGCAAGAGCCGTGCGCGCTTGTTGAATGAAGCTCAGAACAAGATCACCTTCGCGGATGTGGCTGGCATCGACGAAGCCAAGGATGAAGTCGAAGAAATTATCGCGTTTTTGAAGGATCCTAAGAAGTTTCAGAAGCTCGGAGGCCATATCCCGAAGGGCGTGCTGATGATGGGTCCGCCGGGAACCGGCAAAACGTTGTTGGCTCGAGCTATCGCGGGCGAAGCGGGCGTGCCCTTCTTCAGCATTTCAGGTTCTGATTTCGTCGAGATGTTTGTGGGTGTTGGCGCGAGCCGCGTGCGCGATCTTTTTGAGCAAGGCAAGAAGCACGCACCGTGCATCATTTTCATCGATGAGATCGATGCCGTGGGTCGACATCGTGGCGCAGGCATGGGTGGTGGGCACGACGAACGTGAGCAAACCCTGAATCAGCTCTTGGTGGAGATGGATGGTTTTGAGTCCAATGAGGGCGTGATCATCATTGCAGCCACCAATCGTCCCGACGTGCTCGATCCGGCCATCTTGCGCCCAGGTCGTTTTGATCGCCGCATCACGGTGCCCCGCCCCGACATCCGCGGGCGCGAAGGGATCCTGGGCGTGCACACCAAGAAGGTTCCGTTGGCCGGTGATGTCGATCTGCGTGTGATTGCAGCGGGAACGCCTGGTTTTGTGGGTGCGGACCTGGAAAATCTGGTGAATGAAGCGGCGCTCTTGGCCGCTCGGCAAGATAAAGAAGCTGTGGCCATGATCGATTTCGAGCTCGCCAAGGATAAAGTGCTGATGGGCACCGAGCGACGCAGCATGGTGATGAGCGATCAGGAGCGGCGTACGGCCGCTTGGCATGAGGCAGGCCACACCATCGTGGGCTCCCTCACCCCCGGCAATGATCCCGTGCACAAGGTATCCATCATTCCGCGCGGCGCGGCGCTTGGCGTCACGATGTTCCTGCCTGCCGAAGATCGCCACCTGATGACAAAGACTCAGATGCTGGCCCGCATCTCGATGGCGCTCGGTGGGCGTGTTGCGGAAGAGGAAGTCTTCAACGAAACGACCACGGGTGCGCAAGACGACATCAAGCGCGCAACGCGCCTGGCCCGCTCCATGGTGTGTGAACTTGGGATGAGTTCTAAGCTCGGAACCGTCGCTTACGGCGAAAACGAAGAGAGTGTCTTTTTAGGCCGTGAAATGGCCTCGCGCCGCGAAGATTATTCCGAGGATACGGCGCGAGAGATTGATCAAGAAGTCCGTGCCATCGTCGAGGAGCAGTACACGCGCGCGCAGACTCTGATTCGTGAGAATCGCGACAAGCTCAACCGCCTCGCCGAAGGCCTGCTCGTACGGGAAACGCTCGACTCTGAGGAAATCCTGGCAGCGCTCGAAGGGCGCGAGATGCCGGTTCGCGACAAAGTGATCATCCCCACGT
>CAZSUA010000364.1:0-5403 GCA_964609655.1 uncultured Polyangiaceae bacterium
TTGGGGTTGGTTGTGCCCTAGCAACGGAGCTGTTTCACAAGTGTTGTCGAGGGGGGCGGGGGTGGGTGCGCGAAGCTCAAGCGCAACACTCACTTCCGACGGCCCGAGTGCGCTCACCGCCACAAAATACTTGCCGGTTGCCAGTCCACGCACCAAGAGCTCGTTGTTGTTGCCAACGCGACACGTCAGCTCACTCTCGTTCCCAACTGCAATGCGTGGCAGGCATTTTGAGTCGCGCAGAGAAATGATCGGTTCCCCCCAAATGTCCGTCGAAACCGCAAACAGATGAACGTCTCGGGGCTCTATCAAATCAAACTCATACACCAATTCTCCGGCTGGTAGAGGCGCCGGCTCGGGCCCTTGGGAAGCACACTGCGACGCCAGATCGGAGGCCACATCCACTAGCTTCGCAAGCTCCGGAACTCCAACCAGAAGCGGCTTGGCCCGGGCGCACTCTTCGTTGGTGGCTGTCGCGGAAACAGTCGAATATTTGACGTCCAAGAACACCGGCGCATCCAGCGTTGAAAAGACGTAGAGCGGGTGGACACCCGGCGCCAGATTCAAGAGCCGCGTCCGCGCCACGGTGCCCGCTTGAGACCACGGGAAGGAGCCCACGCATCGGGTTTCAGTTTGGAGATTTCCACATTCTTTGCTGGCTGCCAGCTTGAGTACTCCGCGCTCACTCGAGGCAACGATATCTACATCTTGGGCCGGGCCCTCGGATACCTGAATAGCGATAACGACGTCACGAAGGGGCAGATTGAGCGGATCACCTGGCACTTCCGTGGTGCCACAGCTAAAGGCATAGTCACTCTTGGCCGCCGCCAGCGTTAGCTGGTAGCTCCCAGCAGCCTGAATCAGCAGGGGATCGGCGCACGTATCGTGCTTCGCTCGCTGGCAACCGGCCTCATCCAGTTGCCCGTCGCAGTTATCATCTCGCTTGTTGTCGCAGATCTCGGAGGCTTTGCTGTTAATCGCGGGATTTGTGTCATCGCAATCGGCGCCAGCGCAATGCCAATCAGGATCGCCGTCAGCATCTGCATCTCGAATCAAGTGTTCGCACGTGCGCGAAGCTTCAACGCACAGGTCTATCGTGCAGGTGTTGTCGTCCGAGCAGGAAACGGGCGCACCTTCCCGACATCCGAGCGTGTTGTCACAATATTCGCGACCGTCGCAGAACGCAGCGTCCACACACGCTAGGTCGTCTGGTACAAAACGACAGCGTCCGAGCTCGCCGTCACAACTGTCCTTCGTACACGGTACTTTATCGTCGCACTGGGCGTCCTCGGAACAAGGGCCACCGATGGTTGGTTCTCGATTCAGCGGGGGAGTGCGCGCAGGCATAGGCGCCATGCCAGCGGCTCCTGCCATCGCCCCGGCGCCGACAAACGGACTGGGGGCCGAACTCTCCGAGCATGCGCCTGCAACCAAAAGCCCTGCCGCAAGGAACACGATGTGGGTGCGAAGCGTCATGGGCGTGGCGCAGCATAGCGCGGCCGTTGCCCTCTCGGGCAGCGTTCTCTGTAGAAGGCGCGCCGAGTGCGTGGCATCCTGTTCAGGTGGGACAAGACCGGCTAACTCGGCAAGAACTCGGCTGGCTGCTAGCGCAGGAGGCGCGGGGTGCCGCCAAGACTCTGCGCTCCGACATCGTGCGTCCCACCTCGACCCCGACGATTGTCACCCAGGCGGAGCCTGAAGCCGCTGGCGTCGAAACCACGCTTGATGCGCTCGACGACGCGATCAGCATGTTCGCGGCGCTGCAGTCTGGACCCCAAGTACAACGCCGCGGGCGCATCGATCTCGCCGCTCTTTTGTATGCCGTGGCGCCACTCGCCAGGATTGCCATGGAGCCGGGTGCCGGCACGGAAGTCTTCGGGGTTGAAGCCGAGCTGAAGCGCATGTTGCATGTGCTGGTTAACCACACAAACACAAGCTTTTCCAAACAGGAAGCTGCTTCGCCTGAGGTGCGCATTTATCGCCAAGGCGATTGGGTCCGCATCAGTGTCGAGCTTGGCCCTGACAGTTCACCCACGGCTGAGCTGGAACGCCGTTGGCTCAGCCGCATGACGCTTCGGCACGGTGGGAAGCTGGACCTCGTCGGCGGCACCCTTTCCATCCTATTGCCCGCAGACGGCGCCAGCGACCAGAGCGAGGTGGCAGAGCTCCGAAAGGAACTGCAGCAGGCGCAGCAGCTCGGCGAAGCCTACGCGCGAGAACTTGCCACCGCGTTCACCCCAGCAGACACGGGCAATTCGGCTGCTTTCAGCGAAAGCAGCATTCCGCAGGCGTCAGAATTTGGGGTCGCTGTCCGCTTCTCGACTCAGCTCGGCCGCACGCTGCGCCGCTTTTCGGATTCATTGCGAACTGAGGCTGACACGCTGCGCGAGAACGGCGCCGACATCACCCAACTCGATTTCAGATTGCACGGCTTGAATTCGCTCTTGCTGGAGCTTTCGCGAGCCGCGGAAACACCTGAAGTTGAAAAACCCTCAGGCTTGGAGTTCACGAGTGCCGTGAGCGATGCGGTGGCGGAGCTAGCGTCTCGGGCGGAGAGGCAAGGCCTTGCGCTCACCATGGATTTACCGACGAGTTTGGCCGGAAGGTCTCGGAAGCAAGCCGTTGCGCTCTTGTTGAAGAGTCTGCTCTGCCACGCCATCGATGCGAGTCCGCGTGGCTCACACATCACCGTACGGCTTTCCCACGTCGATGATGAGGTGCGCATCGCCATCGAAGATGGTGGCCCGGTGGTTCCTTTTGCATCACGTGAAGCATTGGTGGCCGGGCGTCTCGATCCCACTTCCGTCGGTCGCCCGCCGGGCGTCTCCTTGTTGCTGGCTAACGCGGCGGTGGGTGCCCTCGGAGGGTGTCTGCTCGTGGGGGAATCGAGCACCGGAAACGCCTTGCTTCAGGCCGTTTTTCCACTTTATCAGCTGGGCTAGTCCGAGCGCTTCCAGGGCTCGGGCATTCTCTGCTAACCCGTCGGCGGGAAATCGCGCTAACCTTGGCTCCGAATGAGGATTCTCGTCGTTGAAGATCAAGATTCGATTCGTCGCATGATTGAGGCATTGGTCAAGGCGCGCGGCTACGAGGTAGAGCCCGTGGCCTCGGGAGCCAAGGCGATCGATGTGGCACTGACGAATCCCCCAGATGTCGTCTTGCTCGATCTCATGATGCCGGGGCAATACGACGGCTTCGCTGTGTGCCAGCGCTTGCGCGCCGAGCCGCTCACGCGCAAAGTGCCGATAGTGATCATCAGTGCTCTGGACGACGAGCAGTCCCGGCAGCGCGCCACAGAAGCCGGAGCCACTGCGTTTTTCACCAAGCCCTTCAGCCCGATCGCCCTGCTCAAAGAGCTAGAGCGCTTCAAGAGCCAGCGTTAAAGGTCCTTCGCACGCAATTGAGCGGCGGCAAGCAGGCCCGGCACTTCGAACGCGGGGAGCCGAAGCTTTCTGGCAAGCTCAAGCAGCAGAGCTTGCTCCTTTTGGTTCTGTTCGCCATCCACCATCGTGATCAAGACGGCATGCTGCAGAAGCACTCGACGATCGTCCAAGCTGAGGTCGGAAACCTGAATGTCATCTAGCGTCTTCGGTTCTCGCCCGAAGCTGCGGATCTCGTGCGCTTCGCTCGGAGAAGCGCCATACCCCGCCAGCAGCCCGTCGATCACCTGAGTTTCCTCGGGTGTCACACGCCCATCAGCCCAAGCCACACTCACCAGGGCCTTCAAGATTGACATATCCTGTTCGTGCATCGCCGAAGCACGATACAGGGCGCGGCAGGCCCGTCAATCTGCGAAGATCGTGACCGCCACACTCGATTCAGAGCTTCTGGGTGTCAGGCTCCCGGCACGTACGGGAATGCGCTTCCAGGCGGCCTCCGCTTGGCCCGGTAAAGAGATGGTCACTTCCAGCGGTTCTCGGCACAAAAGGCGACCGAAGCTTGGGTTCGGACCTTGGCGCACCAGCACCGCTTGCTTGGAGTCGACGCTCGCTCCTCGAACCTTGACAGTGGCTTCAGGCGAGACGTTCTTCAAGTGGAGGCTCGCCTCACACTGAGCCACGCTAGCAACGGGTGTCCGGCTCGCTAAAACACCACCAGCGCCCGTGAGGTTGGCGCGAAAATGCGTCGCCAGAGCACCGCCAACCAGCAGGATCGCGCTCATTGCCACGGCAAACCCGCCACGTGGGGTGACATCCGGTTGCTTGCGGGAATTCTCGATGAGTTCGGTGGCGACGGGCGGGGGCGTCAGACTTGAAAGCCAAGTTTCAGAATGCGGCGTCAACTCTACGCCACACATGCTTTTGAGTTCCTGCCGGACTTCGTCATCCGGTCGCGTAAGAGCTGCGTTGAAACGGTCAAGCAACGCGCTCAGACTATTCTTGCCAGCTGCTTGGGGAAATGGCGTCGGCTCCAAGAGTTCAACGTCATCGGGAGCCACGGACTCAAACAGTTGATAGCTGAAAGCTTCGCCGCGATGCTCGGGCTTAACCACCAGACTGCCAAACAACTCAGGATCCGTTTTTTGGTGGCGCGCCAACTCGGTGACAATCTGCGTACCTAAGAACGGGGTATGGTCGAGCGAACGCCGCAAAGCAGGCTTCTGGGGGCTCCGCGGCGCCCGCATCACCATCGGTTGGGGCACTGTAGGTTGCTCGGTTCGAACACTCGCGACAGTCGGCTGAGGCGCGGCAATCGCTTCTTGAAACTCGGGCACGCCAACCGAAGGGCGCTGTGGAAGCCACGTAGCTAACAAGCTCTCGACTTGCGCCCGAGGTTTTTCGAGCAGGCCGCGCTGTTGAGCACGCTCAGTATCCCGACAAAGTCTCGCTAGCGAACGCAGTGCCGCAGGGCGATTCAGGGGAACCAGCGCTCTCTGCAATTCCATTACCAGTGTGCCGAACCCGCCAGCTCCGCCTTCACTGATGCGAATCATGGAAGCGGCCGGCCGATGGGCACCCACGAGCAATTGACGCAGCAGCTTGCGCAGCGAACTCTCGCACGCTTCGGGGCTGGCGCTATTTCCACTCAGAATACACGGAGCACCCTGAGGCGTGAGCAGGACGTCCCCCAGGCCTACGCTGCGCGGACCAGACTGAAGCGCCTGAGCCAAAGAAAGCACGATGAATCCAGAATTTTCACCGGTGAGACAGGCTTGCCGTGCGCCCGCTGCAGCCAAAACTTCGAGTAATGTGACGCTCATGGAGACCTTGCCTCCCAACCCATAGGCGACGCAGATGAAATGGGACAAAGACCTTGCGAAACAACTTAGAGGGAGCCCTCCCCAAGCCGGAGCGGTCGAGTAAGATGATCGCCTCATGACGACGTGCCCCCAGTGCGGAAGCGAAGGCGAAGCAACCCAGAGTGTCTGTGCCACGTGTGGAAGCCGTCTGCCCGCCGCCACCACCC
>CAZSUA010000365.1:0-5375 GCA_964609655.1 uncultured Polyangiaceae bacterium
CGTTCGTTCGTTCGTTCGTTCGTTCGTTCGTTCGTTCGTTCGTTCGTTCGTTCGTAAATACATCGCGTGCGAACTCGGTGAAGCGAGAAACTGCGAGGACGAGGTGCGTTCGGTTGGTGACGTTGGCGCGAGCCAGGATCGCAGTTAGCAGGTGTTCGACGTTCTTTTCGCTGCACTTCATCCGGTGCGAGATCTCCTTGTTGGAAAAGCCTCGAATGACCTCCAACAACGCGATTGTTTGGGTTGCTGACAGCTGCCATTGCGCAGCCGCAAGCGTGGCCCCTACTCGAATAGGTTCCCACCGCGACGACGGTCGCGTCCCAGATCGACTCGATCCCACTTTTCCCGCCTAGCACGAAAATTGGTTGGACGCGAGCTGGAGCAGACGTTGCCGAGACCCCACCAAACCGTGGGGGAACCCCCCATAGGAAGGCTCTCCAGCGTGAGCTACATGGGAGACAAGAGGGACCCCCAGATGTTTTGGAAGCGGCGCGGCAAAGCTGCTGTCTTCCATCTGGTTGTCTGGAGATCGAACTAACATATAAAGGATTTTCAAATGCAGCAAAATAGCAAAACTGTGATGCGTACTCATGGAACAGAGGGGATCTTTGTTCTTATTCTTGGTCTTCTACTAAGCTTCTTCCCAGGTTGTGCTTCCGAGCCCCTCGAAGAGGGCGCAACTTCCGGTGAGGTGGCTCTGCATTCAGAGCCTTTGGTAGCAGATGCTGTGGGAGGAAGACCTGCTAGCGTGCCCGGCGACTTCATCACGACACCATTCGGATGGGCGCATCCTTCTTGTGTCATCCACGTGGCAGAAGATGAGGAGCAGCGCGACAATGTGATTGTGGATTCCAAGGGTGCGCGACGCAGAGATATTCTGCCTTGCAAGCACAGAATGTTTAAGCGCGATGGGCGGTTGCGACTCGAGTCAGGTGGAAGGCGGGTCAGCGAAACGGCGCCGGCGACGAACGGCTGGATCGCTTTCGCTGACTCGCCCCTTCTTGAAGCCTACAAGTTTCAAGCTGCGGTTTTCAATGTTCCGGCTGCGCCCACGGGTCAAGACTCGCAAGTGCTGTTCTTCTTTCCAGGGCTCGAACCCAGTGATGGATCGTTCATCTTACAACCTGTACTAGAGTGGAATCAAGCCGGTTCCAGGCGATGGACGATCACAAGCTGGGCGTGTTGCAACGTCGGCGGCAATGTGTCCGCAGGAAACAGAGTCAATGTCAACCCGGGTGAGGTGATTGGGGGCCGGGTCAGTGGTTCTAACTGCAATTCGACGACCGGTGTTTGTTCGACGTGGACTACGACGACGGACGGTTCTGGCAACAGTACAGATTCGGTTCTCGTGACTAGCAACATCACGAAGCAAATGAGTTGGTTCATTGGCGCTGCATCTGAAGCCTTCAACATAACCAGATGCGCCAACTATCCAAACGGTAACGTAAATTTCACCAATATTTTCGGTATGAATATGCAAATGCTCACCAGACCGGCTTCGATGCGTTCTGTTATAAATCAAAGCAGTTGCAGCATGTCCTTCAGCGCACCTTCGAAGGCCAACGGAGCCTTCTCGACAACCGCATCACACCTGTGAAGGCCAACACGCCCCGGAATTTGTTAACGCGGGAAGCGGTCGAGAGCATTCTATGACGCGAAGGCTAGGTTTTTAGGACGCGGCCGGGGATTTGGAAAAGGCTCTGATCTTTAAGTGATCAGGGCCTTTCGCTTTTGTGCGCCCAGCATGGGCGTTGTCTTGCGGGTGCAAGTCCCGGCGAAAGGAGACCATCCTGATCGAAGCGAACCGCAACTGCAGAAGGGTGACCGCCTGTGGGAAGGAAGCGGGGAGCGAAACCGTGGGCCGATGTATAAGAACCGGATTCGAGGCGATGCCGGCGGGGCGAGCGGGCAAATGACCGCGAAGCCGCGATGGTCAAGGCGAGGCGACGTAAATCCGGCGGTCGTGCGGTGAAGGACAACGTTCTTACCTGGGGAGATCTCGCCTCATGCCCGAAAGGGCGACGCGCAAGCGGAGCGAGAAGTCAGCCGAGGTCGTAGTAGCGACGCAAAGTCGTGAAGGACCAAACGAAGAGGAGAGCGAAACGACCGTGAATCTCGAAGGTAAAGTGCCTCAGATGTCCAGACAACTGGAGCTGCCGCTGGAGGATAGGGGTGAAGCCCCGAAAGTAGAGCGGAGCGAGGAAGCGCCGACGGCGATTCGAGGAGACGAGCGCTTAGGAACGAGCGGGTTGATGGAGTTGGCGTGCGAACGCCAGAACCTTCAAGCCGCGTTGAAGCGAGTGAGGAAAAACAAGGGTAGCCCCGGCATCGATGGGATGACGGTGGATGAGCTGCCCGATTACCTGAGAGCCCACTGGTCCGAGCTCCGCGAGCATTTGCTCTCGGGGGCGTACCGGCCCTCAATGGTGAAACAGCAGCTCATACCAAAGGGAAACGGTGAGATGCGCAAGCTTGGCATTCCGACCGTGCTCGACCGATTCATCCAGCAAGCGCTGTTGCAGGTGTTGCAGCCGATATTGGATCCAAAATTCTCAGAATACAGCTACGGCTTCCGGCCGCGGCGACGTGCCCACGACGCAGTCGTGCAAGCGCAGCGCTACGTGCAGGACGGTCGTCGCATCGTAGTAGATGTGGACTTGGAGCAATTCTTCGACCGCGTAAACCACGATGTATTGATGGGAAAAGTGGCAAAACAGATCGGCGATCGTCGTGTGCTGAGGCTCATCCGCCGCTACTTGGAGGCCGGGATACTGGCTGAAGGGATGGCAACGGAGCGACACGAGGGGACACCGCAAGGCGGCCCTCTGTCGCCACTGCTCGCGAACGTGCTGCTCGACGAAGTGGACAAGGAGCTAGAGAAACGCGGACACGCTTTCGTACGCTACGCCGACGATTGTGCGCCACGACGGCGCAGGAAGGAACGAAGCAATGAAATCCTGACTGCAGCCTAGCTGCGCAAGAGATGAGGGTCGGCCCCTCGAGATCGGATTGCAGGATCAGGTCTCAAACCACCGGAAGCGGCTCGGGCTCAATGGCTCGGGTCGTGAGCGTTCCGGGAAAAGGCGGGACAACCCGTCAGGTAGGAATCGAGAAGGCAAACGAAAGTGAACCACTGGTGATGCGTCGAAAGCGTAGGAACGTCATCGAAACCGGACTCCAGTCGTTGGTCCGGGACAAGCTTGGAGGCTACCTGTTTACCGATCAAGCGGTGACCGGCGCCAAGGTGGTGCGAGCTCGATTCAGGCTCTTGTGTGGAACGTGGGAACCTTCACGCCGATGCAAAGGGAAAAGTCCAAGTGGTCGACCCATGAGGAGGAAAGTACCGAAGCGGCGAGGAGGGGCGGATTGGCCCGTCGTAGCGATGAAGCCTGGTAACGCGGGTGGAGCGAGGGGGCCAACCTGTTCCGTTTTGGGGATCGGTCAACCTGAAAGGGGAGGAGCCGGTGACTAAGACAAAGCCATTCGATGTGCCCAAGTCACTCGTTTGGGAAGCCTACAAGCGAGTGAAGGCAAACCGAGGTGCGGCCGGCGTGGATGGTGAGTCCTTGGCGGCGTTCGAGGCAGATCTGGAGGGCAACCTCTACAAGATCTGGAATCGGATGTCGTCGGGATCCTACTTTCCCCCGCCGGTCCGCCTCGTCGAGATCCCAAAAGGGAATGGCGGCACGCGTCCACTGGGCATTCCGACGGTGGGCGATCGCGTGGCACAGACGGTCGTGAAGAAGGTGCTCGAGCCGCTCGTGGAACCACTGTTCCATGACGACTCGTACGCCTATCGACCCGGCAAGTCTGCGCTCGATGCGGTGGGCACCGCACGTAAGCGGTGCTGGCGTGCCGACTGGGTCATCGATCTGGACATCAAGGCATTCTTTGAAAGTCTCGATCATGACCTCGTCATGCGAGCCGTGGAACACCACACGAACAATCCGTGGGTCCGTCTGTACATTGCGCGGTGGCTCAAAGCCGCCGTCCAGATGCCGGACGGCACACAGGTGGCGCGGACGCGAGGCACTCCGCAAGGAGGAGTAGCGAGTCCGCTTCTGGCAAACCTATTCATGCATTATGCATTCGACGCATGGATGACGCGGGAATTTCCGCGCATCCGCTTCGAGCGCTATGCGGACGATGCGCTTGTCCACTGCGTGAGTCAGGCCCAGGCCAAGTACGTGCTAAGTGCCATTCGAACACGGCTCGCCGAATGCGGGCTCGAGCTTCATGCTGAGAAGACGAAGATCGTGTACTGCAAGGATGACGATCGCCGAGGCGAACACGAATCGATCCGATTCGATTTTCTCGGCTACACCTTTCAACCTCGACGAGCGAAGAATCGCGAGGGGAAGTTCTTTGTGAGCTTCCTCCCTGCGATCAGCACCAAGGCAGCGAAGACGGTACGGAAAACCATTCGAGAATGGCGAATGGCCTCGACCAGGAACAATCAGAGCCTGGAAGAGCTGGCGCGTCTTTGCAATCCGGTGGTGCGAGGCTGGATGAACTACTACGGGCGGTTTTACCGGTCGAAGTGCGTCCAAGTCCTTCGCCATCTGGAGCGCGCCCTCGTGGCGTGGGCATGTTGGAAGTACAAACGGTTTCGACGTCGAGAACGTGCTGCCGTCCACTGGTTGGGCGGCATCGCGAGGAGGGACCCGCATCTGCTGGCCCTCTGGCAGCTCGGTGTGACACCGGCAGCTGGAACAGGAGGAGCCGGATGAGGCGAGAGTCTCACGTCCGGTTCTGGGAGGGCCCGGGGGTGCAATTCCCCCGGGCTACTCGACGCAATGTTTATGTGCGCTCAAAGCGAGCGGGCGAGCGAGTCATGGGGCTGTTGCGGCAGCTCTACACGCGCCTCAAGTTACGGGTCAACGAATCGAAGAGCGCGGTCGACCACGCGACGAACCGCAAACTGCTCGGCTACTCCTTCTGGAATGCGCCGGGTCGAGTGGTGAAGCGCCGAGTAGCGAAGAAAGCCCTGACCGCGATGAAGGAGCAGGTGCGCCGCATTACGCGTCGAACTGGTGGGCGGAGCATGGTGCAGGTGGCAGCGAGATTGAGAAGCTACCTCTTGGGATGGAAGGAATACTTCCGCCTCGCAGATACGCCGAAGGTCTTCGCACACCTGGACGAGTGGATCCGCCATCGGCTCCGAGCCATCCACCTCAAGCACTGGAAACGAGGGACGACGATCTTTCGCGAGCTTCGGGCACGTGGACTCTCCGTGGCCGGCGCGGCAAGGGTCGCCTCCAACGGCCGGCGCTGGTGGAAGAACTCGGCCATGCTCATCAACATCGCGTTTCCCATCAGCTACTTCGACCAGTTGGGCATCCCTCGACTGGCCTCGTGACCACAACTCTTCGAAC
>CAZSUA010000366.1:0-5366 GCA_964609655.1 uncultured Polyangiaceae bacterium
GTCATGCACTCGTAGAGCATCACTCCTAAGCCAAAAATATCCGCTCGCTCATCTACGGCCGCCCCTTCGATCTGCTCGGGGGCCATGTGTGCCGGAGAGCCGAGGACCTGGCCCGTGGACGTGACGCCCTGGGCATCGAGCAATTTTGCGATGCCAAAATCCGTCATCTTGACCACCACACGAGCTGTGCCGTTTCCAACTCCAGCATCCCCGGATTCGCGAGGAACCAAGATATTCTCCGGCTTGACGTCGCGGTGAATCACACCCTTTTCGTGGGCGTGGCCGAGCGCACCGGCGATTTGGATCCCGATCGCTGCAGCCACCTCCGGCGGCAAATAGCCGCGCTCTTGCAGCAATTTTCGTAAAGTTGTGCCCTCCACGAGCTCCACCACCAGATAACGTTCTGACTCGCTTTCGTCAGACACGTCGTAGACCTCGACGATGTTCGCGTGGCGCAGCATCGCCACGGCTCGCGCCTCACTTACAAACCGAGCGGAAACCTCAACGCTCTCGCGTAAGTGACGATGGATGATCTTCAGGGCTACTTCGCGCCCGAGCCGCCTATCGCGTGCGCGATACACGGTCGCCATTCCCCCATGGCCCAACTCCTCGACTAGCTCATACTTGTCTACGTGAGGCAGGCTTTGCGGCGCGAGGCTCATCCCTCATCCCTCATCCCTCATGGGTCCCGGACACTAGGGCAACGTCTCAACTCGGAGCGCGTTGGTGGAGCCCTCAATGCCCATTTTGACGCCATACGTGAGGACGTACGATTCGCCGCTCTTCAGCTGCTGGCGTGCTTTCAAATCAGCGGAAATGAAATCCACGGTAGCCTGAAGCTGGCCACCGCCGGAGGTGCCCAGCTGAGCCGGCTCAACGCCCCACAAAAGAGCCAGCCGGTTCAGCGTGACCGGGTTAGCGGAGTAGGCCACGATTGGCACTTCAGGGCGGGACTTTGAAACGAGCTGCGCGGTGGCCCCCGATTCTGTCAAGGCCACGATCAACCGGGCGCCGACACTCCGTGATATCTCGCGCGCTGCGTGTGCAATCGCGACTGGAGTTGGGCCGCCCAAATCACCGGTGGGCGGATCAAAATAAGCGCTCTGTTCGCTGGCCTCGATGATACGGGCCATGATCGCACAGGCGCCATCTGGGTAGGCACCGATCGCAGTCTCTGCAGAGAGCATCACGGCATCTGCACCACCATAAACCGCCGCCGCCACGTCACTCGTTTCGGCTCGAGTTGGCCGGGCCGACTGAACCATTGACTGCAACATTTCCGTGGCCACAATCACAGGTTTTCTAAACTTCCTGGAGGCTTCGACAATCTGCCGCTGCAGAACCGGCACATCCTCGGGGGGAAACTCAACGCCCAGATCTCCCCGCGCGACCATAATGCCGTCCGAGGCTCGCACGATGGCTTCCAGGTTTCGAATCGCGCTCGGTGTTTCGATTTTCGAAATCACCGGCGTAGGGCGACCCAAACTAATGCACAGCTCGCGCAGCTCGTGCACCTCAGAGGCTTCCCGCACGAAGGAGAGCGATACGTAATCAACGCCATTGGCGAGGCCATCCTTCAGGGCTGCTCGGTCCTCAATGGTGAGCGCGGGGAGTTGGATCTTATCTGCCGGCAAGTTCACTCCTGCGCGCGGCCGCAAGGTGCCTCCGTGTTCGACGACACAGTGAACTTCTTCACCCTCAATGCTGGTGACCAGCATCTGCAAGTGACCGTCCGCAAACATGATATGGCTGCCCACGGGCAGATCTTTGCTCAAGCGGTCATAATCCACGCCGATCACGTTATTCTGCGACTTCAGCTCGGCTTCTCGAACGGGATCGCGGGCACCGAGCAAAATGTGCGTGCTAC
Source organism: uncultured Polyangiaceae bacterium (assembly GCA_964609655.1). Classification (GTDB taxonomy): domain Bacteria; phylum Myxococcota_A; class Polyangia; order Polyangiales; family Polyangiaceae; genus JBBRRP01. Next base: position 1,868 of record CAZSUA010000366.1, read on the forward strand.
CCACCTCAAGCTCAATCGGATCGCGATGAAGACTTCGGATCTTGGGGCCGCACAAATCTTGAAGAATTGCGACGGGAATATTGAGGCGTTTGGAAACTTCGCGCACCATCGCGATCCTGCGCGCGTGTTCTGTGGCGCTCCCCTGCGCGTAATTCAAACGCGCCACGTTCATTCCGGAAAGGATCAGTTTCTCGATTTGTTCGAGCGAGTCGACAGCGGGGCCAAGGGTGCAAACAATTTTTGTACGACGAGTCATGGGATGATTGGGATTTCCGCGTGGATAACGAATGGGAGGCGCAGAACTTAGCTTTTGCTGAACCGGATGACTAGCCCCGGCGGCCGTCAAAAGGTTGACCCGATGGTTCCCGCTGGTAAGGAGAGCCCACCTTGGAAACGAAGACTTTGGGCTTTCGACGCAACGCGCAAGAAGAGGCAATCCTCGGTGAGATGCGCGTCGCAGACGCGTTGAGTCAGGCAAATGTCACGACGCCTGCGTACATCTACGACGTCGGGGCCATGGCAGCGAGCGCCACGGAAGCAGCCGAAGCCTTTGGCACACAGCGCGGCTTCATCGCCTATGCCGTGAAGGCCAATTCCGCAGCTACCGTGATCCGCGCGATCACCAGCGCCGGTGCTGGGGCTGACGTGGTGAGCGGTGGCGAGCTCGCGCTCGGCCTCGCCTGCCAAGTGCCAAAAGAACGCATTGTCATGAGCGGCGTGGCCAAAAGCGATCGAGAAATTGAGCTCGCCATCTCGAGCGGGATCTTGGCACTGCAAGTCGAAAGCGTGGAGGAGCTCAGCCGGGTGAGCGCACGCGCTCAAGCTCTCGGCACGCAGGCCCGCGTGTCGTTGCGCCTCAACCCCAACGTTCGCTTCGAAACTCACTCCCATATCGCAACCGGTCACGATGCCGCGAAATTTGGAATCGCCCTTTCGGACGTTCCCGCGGCGTTTGCGCTCATCGACCAACATCCCCTTACTCTACAAGCGGTAGGCATTTCCACGCATGTAGGCTCCATGTTAACGTCAGCAGCCCCCTACCTGGAGGCTGCCCGCATTGTCTGCGATGTGGCCAAAGCTCGCCAGGCAGCTGCAGGGCCGCTCAGCTTCTGCGACTTTGGTGGAGGCTTTGGCATTAGCTATGGCGAGGTCTCTTGTCCGCCAATCGGCGACTACATCCGCGCTGCCTGCGCGTTATTGAAAGAGTATGGCCTCGATGTGCAGCTGATTGCCGAGCCCGGCCGATCCCTGGTCGGCTCCTTTGGCGTGCTAGTGGCTCAGGTGCTCTCAGAGAAGCACGCGAGTGGGCGACGCTGGCTGATGATTGACGCCGGCATGAATGATCTGATTCGCCCCGCGCTGTACGGTGCACGGCACCGCGTGGAGCCTCTCAGCGGATTGCCTGGCCTTGTCGAATGGAAGGTAGTGGGGCCGGTTTGTGAGAGTTCGGATGATTTTGGGGTGCACCTTCTAGGCGAGAGCGCGCCAAGCCACGTCGTGGTGCGTGATGCGGGCGCTTACGGATTTGTGATGGCGAGCCAGTACAATGGCCGCGCGCTCCCCGCCGAAGTCTTTGTGAAAGACGGGCAGATCATCGCCGTGTCGCAGGCCGAAAGCCCAGAAGCCTGGGTCCGCCGACGCGCGCAAGCCTGACTATTCAGAATCGGTGCCGCGCTTGACCGCTGGGATGTTCTGCGAAGAACGACCACTCGCTCGGTCCTGACCTCGAGAAACCTGGCGCGAACTCGGGGGCTTGAGCGTACCCGAATCCAAGCGCCGAGCACCACTGCCCCGCGCAGGCGGCGCGATCGAACGGGTGCGATGCACCTCACCCTCGACGTAGAGCTCCACACCTAACGAACGACAACGACGCGCCAAACGATCCATTTCTACGCCCTGCACGAGCAAGAGCCCAGACGGTGGTGATGGATCAATGAAAAGATCTGCAGTCTGGCGGCGGGTGCGGAGCAGTTCGCGGATCTCCGGATCTTCAACCCAGATAAAACCTGCCGTTTGCACCAATTCGGCGCGGCCCAACACGGCCGTTGCCTGCGCCAAAAGCCGTGCAATTGGGTCAGGAAGCGCGGCGACAGCCTCAAGGCGCGCCAGAATCACGTCCCCTTCGAAGCCAGCGCTGAGCGCCTGGGACACGGTCTGCGGACTGATCGAGAGATCAAGAGCGCCCGTAACACGCCCGATCTCGACGAAGGGAGAAAGCCCCACCACCTGTCCGACCGTCGCTGAACGCCCTACGCGCAAGCTCTGGTTATCAATGAACTTGCAAGGTTCGGGAACCTCCGAGCTCGGCTCGCCGCGCAGCAGCTCTCGGCCCCGCGGAGTGATACGAATGGTGGGTGGCACATTCTCTAAATCGGAATCGCTCTCTGGATCACCGAGATCCACAATCCCGAGCACATGCAGACTCTGCAGCGCCACGGCTGCGGCAATTTCAGCCGGACTCAACGCTTCCACGCAAGCGCGCTGCGCCCAGCGTTCGATCAAGCGCGTGAGACCCGGAGTCCGACTGTCGGAGCGAACATAACTTGCGATTGCCTCCCAAGGCGCCCAGCGCCCATCGCTCAATTCGCGCAGGGCCTCGAGCACCATGGAACGAATGACGCCAACCGCGCTCGCTTCGCGAGCTTCGCCCTGAGCTCGTACCACTTCGCCGTCCGGACGGGCTTCATCCCAGGCACCACCGAGTTCCCAAGCCCGAAACAGCTGACGCTGCAGCTCACCGACCACGTACGAGCCGGGTGGTGAGGCAACCCCCATCGCCGAAGGATCCCACAACCCAATCGCGCGGCTCAGGGCGGCAATCATCGCCACATCTTCCAAAGAACGACCAAAACGCGTGGCAAACTTGGCTATCAACGAGCGCGGCGTACCAACCCCGGCGCGCACTTCCACCCCGGGATCCCGAACTACAAGTGCCATCGCAAGTGCCAACGGCGCTGGATCTTCGGCGAAGCGGGCACGTCTCGGCGAGTGGTCCTCGCCGAGCACAAATGTACGAATATCCCGCCGGTGCGCTTCACGTTCATTTCGGCGCTCCAAGCCCACGATCTCCGCTACATCGGTCGGAACGAGATGCCGATTGGGATGCACGGGGATGAGAAAGCCGCGGCGCTCAAGCGCAAAGCCCACGCCTCGACGCGATGGCGTTGCCCCCATCGCTCCTCTTAGGCGCATCGGCTCGCGCTCAAGATCCAAAAGCTCCTCGGTATCCACCTCACCGCCCACGCGTTCAATCGCCTGCAGAAGCTTCCGCTCCAACGGCGCAAGCTTTTCAATTTCCTCGGCAAGCTTCGAGCGGTCGGACACGATTTCCCAGGCGGCTTCGAGCGACAACGCGACCGGGGGCGTCGCAGTGCGCCCGAGATAATGAGAAGCAATACTTGACGCTACGTCAGGATGGGACTGGCTGAGAAGAGCGCGCATGCCGCGAGGATCCTCGCCCTCCCAGGACTTGAGCTGCATCATGAACGCGATCGGGAGG
>CAZSUA010000367.1:0-5366 GCA_964609655.1 uncultured Polyangiaceae bacterium
ACAGATTCCTGACTGATCGTTTCGGCTGAAGTTTCTCCGCCGTAGCGCGCCTCGTGATGCTCGACCTCTTCATCTTCATAGGCTTGATGCGCAAGATCCTCCGGCAGTGAACCTTGGGCGTCGACGCCCTCGGGCGGATACTCGCGTGACACATCAATATGCACTGCAGCGGGCTCAGATTTCGCGGGAGTCGGTGCCTTCTGCTGTTCGGCCAAATGCTCAGCTTCCCATTGCCGGCGCATGCTTCCAAGGTCGCCGCGAAGCGTGTCGCGCAACTCGCGCAGTTCGTTCAGCCCACCCGTCAGGCCCTCACCCCGGAGGATATCGTCGATACCACTATTGTTCCGCATGTCGAAGGCCATGCGCCGAAGCTTGCGGACCCATTTGCCAAGGGTCTGGAGCATTCCAGGCAAACGCCTCGGTCCAATCACGAGGAGAGCCACGGCCATGACGACCAGCATCTCTGGGAAATCCATTCCAAACACACCCCCAAGCTACCCCCGAAGGTCGACTGCCGCAATCCGGCGAGAGCCCGAAAGTCACGGATACTATGGGTGTGTGACGCAGCTCCTTGCTGCCACCGCCTCGCTATTTAACGAATCAGCTGACGAGCGATGACGAGGCGCTGGATTTGGCTCGTGCCCTCGTAAATCTGAAGCACTTTTGCGTCCCGCATCAGCTTTTCGACGGGATAATCCCGGACGTAGCCGTTGCCACCGAAGACTTGCACGGCGTCGATAGATGTCTGCATGGCGCGGTCGGCTCCGAACGCTTTGGCATAGCTTGAGACGATAGGATCACGGACGTGGTTGTCCAGATTCCAGGCGGCTTTTTGATAGAGGAGGCGAGTGGCTTCGGCGCCAATTGCCATCTCGGCAAGCATGGCTTGAACCAGCTGATGCTCAGAAATAGCAACGCCAAAAGCTTGACGTTGCTTGGCGTAGGCGACGGATTCATCCAGGCAGCGCTGCATCAGGCCCGTTGCCATGGCGCCAATATCCGGGCGCGTCTGGTTGAACGTCTCCATGGCAACCTTGAAGCCTTCGCCCTCCGGCGCCAACATATTCTCGCGACTGACGACGACGTCTTCGAAGTGCACGGCCGCTGTGTCGCTCGCGCGCTGCCCGAGCTTGTCCTCGTGCTTACCAACGCGCAGACCCTTCGTATCCCGATCGACGATGAAGGCAGCGATGCCTTTGTGACGTTTTTCTGGGTTGGAAGTGGCAAAAACGATGTAAAAGCTCGCAAACGAGGCGTTGGTGATCCAGCACTTTTCGCCATTCAAGACGTAATCTTCACCGTGCTTTTTGAAAGTGGTGCGGAGCCCAGCGACATCGCTCCCGCCACTCGGCTCGGTGGTGCAGTAGCTCGCAAAGATCGGCGAGCTTGTCAGCAACCCTAAGTACTTCTTCTTCTGGGCCTCGTTGCCCGCGAGCTTGATCGGCGTCGCGGCCAGCGTGTTGGCCAACATGCTGGTCTGAATACCGGTGCAGCCATACGCCAGCTGTTCTGCGATGAGCGCATTCTCAAGCTCGCCCAGGCCTGGGCCTCCGTACTCCGTGGGCACCGTTGCGTTCACGAAACCCAACGCATGCCCAGCCTCGAACACATCTTTGGGAAAGCGACTCTCCCTATCGCACAGCGCAGCTACGGGGATGATGCGCTCCTTAGCGAAGCGTCGGGCTGCATCGACCAGCGCAGATTGTTCTTCCGAAAGACCAAAATTCAGCATGGTTCGTTCACTCCTTGGCCGCCTTTTTGGCTTTGGCCACCTCTTTGCGTACGGCCTGCATTCCCTTCACATAACCAGCAGCCACGCCCAAGACGAAGATCACTGGAATATAGATGAAATGCTCAAGGGGCATACCGCCTTAAGACCTGCCCCGCTTCGCTAGTGCTGCTTCAAGCTCCCCGAGCCGGGCATCCAGCTTCTGCTGGCGGCGCCAGGAGAGAAAGATAAATATCATCAGGATTGCCCACATCCCGCAGTAAGCCGCGACCATCAGGCTCTCGGCGCTGGTGGTTTCGGGGCCGCCTTGCACGGCCACAAATTCTTGCGCGCGGTCGGCCGGGGTTTTTAGGGTGTTGGTGGGATTCGGTGTCGGTGTTTGCATAACGCCCATTCAGATGCTTTGCCCCTTTACGGGCTCTCCAGTAAGCCTTCGACCGCAGCGTGTTCTTCCAGGGCCAAGAGTTTGGCATTCGATTGCGCGAGTCGCGCGCGCGCGATGAGTAGCAATACGGCCAAGAGCGTCATCGCAAAAAATCCGACGTAGAGCGCCAGGCGCATGTTCGGATCAGCCAGCCCGCCACCGCCTTGCCCCACCACCGTAGGATGATTCCCGCCCCATTTCTTAACTGAATAATGCACGATAGGCAGGTTCACCGTGCCTAAAATTCCAAAACCCGCCGCGAACTTGCGTTCGGCTTCGCCGTCCCCAGTGAACGTCCGCATCACCACCAGCGCAAGGTAGATGACCACGCTCAGCAAGAGTGTGGTTAGGCGCGGATCCCAGGTCCAATACACACCCCAGGCCTTCTTTGCCCAAAGCGGACCGCTCAGCAACACCATGCAGCCAAAAGTCACTGCACACTCCGCGCCCGAGCGTGACCAGGAGTCCCACGTGTCGGAAGGCCGGTAGAGATAGCCAGCGCTGGCCACGAAACACACGGCACCGGAAAGGTAGAGCGCATAGGCCGAGGGCACATGAAAGTAGAATATTTTCTGAGCCAAGCCCCCGGCTTCGGCTTGTGCCTGTGGGACTGTGAAAACAATGAATTGAATCAAATAAAAGAAAACCAACGCCGTTGTGAGCAGCAGAATGGGTTGGGAGAGTTTTTTGAGAGTCATGGTCCGAAGGGGAGGGTGGCTCAGCTTAGCCCAAGCCCGCGAGCCGTTCGACCCTGCTTTTGATGCAGATTTTAGATATCGCAGCTGGCCTGCGCGAGCAGGGCGGTGATCTTCGCTTTCACCAGCTCGAACTCCTTGATCGCCAGGTCGAGCTCGCCGGAACGCAGGCGGCGCTCGGTGTCCACCACGTCGAACGCCGTGCCCGCGCCGTTGATAAACGCAACTTTTGAGAGTTCCGAGCTTTTTTGGGAGATGTCGCGCGCCTGTCGGCTCACTTGGAGGTTGGCTTCGGCAACCTTCACAGCACGCGCGGTTTGCGAAAGTTGAAGCAGGGCACGACGGCGTGTGTCGGTGGTGGTCTCTTTCGCTAGGCCAAGCTGTGTCGCCGCCACATCGCGCCCGGCGTAACGAGCGCCGCCATCATACAATGTCCAATTCAGAACGCCCGCGACAGTCCAAGTGACGCGTTCGCGATTAGGAGTCTGATCGGTGTTGCCAAACAGTGTTGCCGTCGAGACCAGATCAACGCTCGGATAGAAGCTGTAATCGACACTCTTCAAGCGCCGGGAGGCCAAATCAACATTGCTTTGGGCCACCAAGACGTCCGATCTTAGATTAATATCTCGTTGTCGGCGGCAGACCGCGTTGGCATCGCCCACCAAGGCGTCCAGCTTGATATCAGGAGCAACCGACCAAGCTTTCTCCGAACCGAGTGCGAGCCCCAACGCTTCTCGTGAGCGCTGCACACCTTCGACGGCGGCGATAACCTGAGCCCGCGCGGCCGCGACTTCTTGTTGTGCTCGTAAAACGTCGACTTGGCTGCCGCCGCCCAGGCTCTCCCGCCGGGTGTTCAGATCCAACGTCGAGAGCGTTGAACGCAGGGAAACTTGGCTCACTTCGAGCAAGCGCTCTGAGGTGATCACATTCACGATCGCATCCGCCAAACCAGCCAAAAGTAGGCGTTCTGTCTCGCTGCTGCTGAGCTTGGCCACGTCGATGGCAGCCTCGGCAGTCCCCCTATCGTACCACGCTTGGGCTGCCAGCACTGGAACGCGCAAGGTAGCCCCGGCCTGCCAGGTGGTGGCAGGGTCGGGTAGCTTGCCAACGTTGGCGTTGGCTGGGGCAAAAGGGTTTTGGGTGCCTTCACCGAGCAGCAGATGCCGGGATAGAATTGCGTTGGCGGTGAGCGAAGGGAGCGATTGGGCCAGTGCCTGCCGCGACTGGGCTTGAGCTTGTTGGATCTGAAGGAGTGCACTCTTCACGTTCGTTGAATGGCTGCGCACAAGGGCGATAGCCTGTTGCCAATTGGACAGTACTTGCTGGGCCGGGAGTTGCTGCGTGAGCAGCGGATCGCTCAGGTTCAGGTCTGGCGGCTGGGCCGACGGAGCGGCAGGTGAGGGAGCGGCAGCCGAAGGAGCTTGGGCACTCGGAGCCTGGGCCCAAGCGAGCGGACAGCCCGCGGAGAGGGCCATAAGACAACTGGGAAGAATCAACCAACGCATCGTGCTTCTCCGAATAGTGGCCCGAAGGCAAAACGGAAAGGGGGCGCTAGCGCTTTGCCTTGGACCAGCGGGCGAGTAACGCGTCTACCTCGGGCGGACCGTCGAGTGCGCCGGAAAGCACGGCTCGGGCTTCGTCGTCGCGCTTGGTACGCAGCAAGGCATGTGCGTAAGATGCGGCCATTTCACGCTCATCCGGAGCTGAGAGGTGCGCCTTCCGCAAATAAGCGAGCGCGTCTTCGGGCCGCTCGAGCGCTACGTCGAGCAAGTGCCCCAGATTGTGGAGGTACCACGCGCAATCCGAACGAAGGCTGAGCGCAGAGCGATAGGCATTGGCAGCGGCGCGGAAGTTACCGAGCAGGGTATGTGCTAGGGCGAGCATCGCGTAGGTGCGATCGTCTTTTTCAACACGCAGCACGTCTCGTGCGTAGCCCGCAGCACGCCAGGGATCGGCTTCGACCAACAATTCAGTCAGGTGGCGTTTGGCGTTGAGGGCTTCGGCGGTTTCAGGCTCAACTTGCTCCAAGAGGTGCTGCAGCATGGGCACGAGATCACGCGCGGGGAGTCCATTTTCTAGGGCCCAATTCACGTCCTGCAGGAGCTTATCGCGGGCTCTGAGCGCCATCTTGCGTTATCGCCTTGCTTCTTCAGCGCGGGCTTTTTTGCCCGCCAACTCGCTGCCATCCAGCGCCGCGAGGGCTGCCGCCAGTTGCTCGCGCTGCACGCTCACGAAGGTGTGACGATCACGGATCCGCACCGACTGACCGTCGCCCACGGTGAGCCCCTGATTTCTCAGCAGCGCGACCAGCTCGCCCTCATTGAGGCCATCACGGCGTCCGAGGTTCACGAACACTTCGGCCTCTGGGCCCTCCACGCTGTTCGCCTCTTTGACGTGCGAGGCGGAGACAGCAGGAGCATTTGCCGGCGGAAGATCTTGAACGGTATAGGCGAACTCATCGTCGCCGCGGGGCCGGTCCCTTCGTTCCCCGTGCTGAAGGTGGCGACGCGAGTGACGT
>CAZSUA010000368.1:0-5328 GCA_964609655.1 uncultured Polyangiaceae bacterium
CTGCAAAGCTTCGCGACCGTCGGTTGGCCGATGTACCAAGCCGCAGATGACCAAGACCTCGTTCCCCGAGCAACGCTCGACACACCCGATCTTCCACTGGCCGACGGGTTACCTGCGGCGCTTCGCTTGCAGGAAAAACGCCAGCGTCATGCCCATTTCGTTGCCGCGCTGGCAGCGCTGCTCGGGCTTGGCGTTTCAGCCTGGCTCCTGGTGTATGTCTATCGGGGTTCACGCTCACCTGCCTTCGACCTCGCGATGCAGCAGCTGTCCGGAACGCCCCCCGGCAACGTGGCACCCACTTTCAGTGCAGGGGCACTTTGGGCGATTGTTGGGGTTTTCCTGGCAGCGCTGGGTTTCGCCCTGCTGGCGCTGTTCGCGCTATTTCAACGCTAATGCTTGAGGCTTGGCTCTCAAGTACTTGGATGAAACTTGGGTGGATTCTGAAAAAGCGCCGTGAGCGTTTCGATCATGGGACCCACGTCTCTGGCACTGGCCATTTCACGACACGAATGCATGCTCAACATCGAGCACCCCACATCCAGTGTGCGAATGCCGGTGCGCGCCGCTGAGATCGGACCGAGCGTGCTGCCGCACGGCAAATCATTGCGGGTAGTGAAGTATTGGAAAGCCGTGCCAACGCTCTGGCACGCTTCAACGAAGACGGCCGCACCCACCGAATCCGTTGCGTACGATTGATTGGCATTGCTCTTGATCACGGGCCCGAAGCCCAGCCGTGGCTTGTGTTGCTTGTCGTGGCGCTCCGCATAATTCGGGTGCACGGCATGCGCCATATCGGCTGAAACTAAAAAGGACTGCGCGAGCGCGCGACGTGCTGCACCGGGCCCTTGACCCTCGTACTCCTCCGCGAGCCTGTCGAGCACTCCACTCAGGAAGAGTGAACGCGCGCCCGCCACGCTCTGGCTCCCCACCTCTTCATGGTCATAGAGCACCACGATCTTGGTGGCATTCGTCGGTTGTTGGCTGTCCAAAAACGAGGCCAGCGCGGCATGGCACGATGCCAGATTGTCCAGGCGGGAGGCCATCACGAAATCCTGATTGGCGCCGCCGAGAGCGGCTTTTTGGCAATCGTACAAGCACAGATCGTAACTCAAAATAGCGTTCGGATCTTCGGTCTGAAGCAGAGCGCTGAATTCTGTCACCAGCAGGCCCTTCAGCGATAGCTTCACGCCCTCGCCTTCCAGAAAGACCACGGGCGGCAGGTGAGTCTGCGGGTTGGCGATAAACCCGCGGGTGTTCACCTCACGATCCAAATGGATTGCCAGATTGGGGATCCGAGCCAAGGAGCGAGCGAAATCGACACACACACTCCGACCGCCGGCGAGACTCACCCGCCCCGCAACCGACAAGTCCCTGTCAAACCAAGTGTGCAAAAGGACGCCCCCGTACACCTCGACATTGAACTGACCGATGCCTTGGCAAGCCAGATCAGCTTGGGGCTTGAGCCGCAAGTTCGGTGAATCGGTGTGGGCCCCCACGATCAGAAAGCCTGCCTCTGCTGGCGGGAGTGAGCCAGCCTCGAAAGCCAGGATTGTTCCCCCAGCACACACCACAAAGCCTCGTGTCTGTGGCCGAATCCGCCAGAGCTCACGCAGATCATGCTCAACGAAACCGGCTCTCGCTAGCCGCGCCTTGACCTCTAGCACCGCGTGGTACGGGGACGGACAGGCATTGATGAAGGCGAGTAGATCCGCGACCCCGGCTTCGATGGCTTGCGACATATCGGCGGGCACTATACTCCGAAGGCTCCGAAATGTTTGCACCCGACGTACGTTTTGAGGGATTCAGCGCCGAGGACTGGTCTCTGCTCGGGGCGCTCTTTCAGGCCAACGCAAGCGGACCCGACAGTGCGGAGGCGAGCCCGAGCGGAGGGGTGATTGCCGTCACCCAGGGCAGCCGTCTGAGCAAGCTCCTGCACAGCCAACGCGGACGGATCCCGCTCACCGATTACGCTTGGCGCGGAGATCTTGAAGGGCTTGCCAAAGAGCATCAGGCTAACTGGGTGCTCGCGATTCATGGAGGCGCTTTAGGCGAAGTCGCTGACCGTTTTGCTACCAAGCTTCGCCGCGAAGACCACTTGATGCGCCAGCTGCTGGTGCTGCTTGGTGTACTCAAAGAACTGGAAGCCGAAGGGGCCTTCGAGCTTTGGCCAAAACGGGTGGCTGAGTGGCCCATTCCCACAGAATCCATCGTGCAGAGAGCGCTGAATGGGCTGTGCGCCACAGGCAAGGTAGCGGTTGTTGGCGTCTTTCACGAGGGGCTCTTGGAAACTTGCATTGCCGCACGCCGCAGCACCACAGGTTTCAACTGGATTTGTGGGCCCGCGCTGCTCCGCGAAGAAATGGGGCTCCTGTCCGGAGATTTTCGACGTGACTACCAGCACCTGGTCGGCGCCGTCGAAAACAAACTGGGCCCGCTGGGTGTGGGCTGCTTCGGTGAAAAGAGCGTCTTGAGGACACTCATCCATCATCCAGCTCCCGGAGCGTGGGCGAGTGCAGTGGCCTCGCGGGACATCATCGTTTCACCCCTGGCACCCGCGATCGTACTGCCCCTCGGGGTGGATGTTGGGCGCGGTGCCCTCACGTTGGTGCGTGCGCTTGCCGGACAGCTCGAAAAGAGTGAATGGTTTGGGATGCGCTCGCAGCTGGCCCCGAGAGTCGAGAAGCTTTCTGACTTTGCCTCCTCTCAATTTGACCTCGGCGCTCTCATTGGATTTGACCCGATCACGTTCCTAAGAACACTGTTAGGTGGTGGCCGCGCGAGCCGTCCGCGAGACGGCAACGAATCGAAAGAGCTTCCCCAGCCGTGAAATTTAAGGCTGTTTCGAGCATCGCACGAATCCGCTACCGGCTTGCGCTGGCTCTGGTGCTGGCTGCGCTCTTGCCGGTGCTGGTTGCGATTGGCCTCGTAGAAACGACCGTGCGCCAAACATCAGCGCGCTTCTTTGTACCGGAGGTTGGAGAACACCTCGATCAATCGCTGAGCGTCTACCAGGAACTCGCCCGCTCGACCAAAGAGAGCATGCAATACGCAGCCACGGCGGTTGCCAACAACGCTCAACTACGCCGAGCTGCGACGCAAAAAGACCGAGAAGCCCTCAAGAGTTTGCTTAGCGCACAGTTCGCAGCTTTTCCCCGCCTAGCCCAGCTTTCGGTGTTAGACGTCAACGATCAGGTCCTGGCAGAAGCCCAGCGGAGTGTCCCACTCGATCTCCGTCACGAGAATGTCCTCAAGCTCACACGACTGCTCGAAGACACGCCGCCCCAAGCGGGCCCTCTATCCAAGGATGCTGACAACGATTCTCTGAATGAGATCGACGCGGAGGACGGAAGCCCACCGCTCGATGAGCTCAAGGAAACGCCAGAGCTGCCAAGCAAAGGCTTGCGACTCGTGGCGACTTTCGCAGCAGATAAGGCTCAATTCGACGCGTTTCAAGGGATGGGGCGTTTCGTTCAGACTTACCACAAGCTGGAGCACCGCCGAGAGCAGGATGACCAAAGCTACGTCTACGCATTCGCCACGTTGCTGGGTCTAACCATTTTAGCGGCGGTGGGTGTTGGCATCTTGCTAGCGCGCGGGGTAACAGGGAGGGTTTCGGCGCTGGCCCACGCGACCTCGGCTGCCGCGGCAGGTGATCTCACTGTGCGTGTCCGCGAAACTGGCGAAGATGAAATCACCGATTTGGCGAAGGGCTTCAATCGCATGTTAGCGGAGCTTGAGACCAGCCGGGCTCGCATCGAGTACCTACAGCGAATGGCCGCTTGGCAAGAGATGGCTAGACGCCTAGCGCATGAGATCAAAAATCCTCTCACTCCGATCCAACTCGCTGTCCAAGACATCCATCGACGGTACTCAGGTGCCGATCCTGCCTACCAACAACTGCTCGATACCTCGCTTGAGATCGTTGAAGATGAGGTTGGCACTTTACGACGTTTGGTCACTGAATTTTCGAACTTTGCTCGCCTGCCTGAGCCCGACCTTGAACCTGCAGATCTGCGAGCCTTTCTCCAAGAGCAGGCGCAACAGCTCGCCCACGAAAAACTGCCAGGCAGCGAGTCGGTGCTCAATATACCGGATAATTCAGTTGAAATCCGCTTTCAGCTGCCCGCAGAGGCAGCACCCGTCTGGTTGGACCGCCAGATGTTTCGGCGCGCATTTCTTAATTTGATCGAGAATGCCAGGCATGCACTCAGCATGGCTACCTCGCCGCCACAGCTATTGGTGAGCCTGAAGCGCGACGCTGATTTTTGGCAGCTGACCGTTGAGGACAGTGGTCCGGGGATCCCCGAAGCACTGAGCACAAGCCTGTTCGATCCTTACGTGACCACCAAATCGGAAGGCGCAGGCCTTGGCCTCGCGATCGTCAAAAAGATCGTCATTGACCACGGCGGCCGCATTGCTCAGGGCTCGAGTCGATTCGGCGGTGCCAAGCTCTCTATCTGGTTGCCAGCACAGAGCACGCATGCTCAGGAATCCTTCCTTGCCAGTCGCAAGCAGCCTTCTCGACCTGCTCATTCGAAAGCGGAAGATTTGAGTTTTAAAGATAGTCTGGAGCCAAGCTGATGAATCCCAAGCCAAACCGCCGCACCGAAGCCCGCACGCTCGTTATTCTTGTCCTGCTCTGCAGCGCGTTTTTTGGGTTCATTGTGTTGCCCAAGCTCAATCGGGTCCGCAGCATGAAGCAGAAAAGTGCGCCTGATTTTACGCTCCCGGTGATTCACGGCGGCGCAGGCAAGGGCCAGATCAAGCTCTCGGAGTTGCGGGGCAAAGCAGTCCTTCTGGATTTTTGGGCCAGTTGGTGTGCGCCGTGTCGACAGCAGATCCCAACTCTGGCTCGCGTGGCGCAGAAATTCGAAAAAGAGCTGATCGTGATTGGCGTGAATACCGGCGATGAGCGCGCGAAGGCCGAGGGATTCCTGCAGACACTCGGCGTGCGCTACACCTCTGTCGAAGACGCAGGCGGCCATGTCGCCAACTCCTACGGCGTGACCACATTGCCCACGCTGGTCCTCATCGACCGCCAAGGCAGCATCAAATTTGTGGGGACTCACGTCATGAGCGAACGCGAGCTACAAGCAGAGCTGGCAGAAGTCCGCTAACTCTCCGGGATTACTTATTCGTACGGAGCGAATTAGCGGCGTCGTCCGGCGCTCGCCGACCCGCGACGGCCAGTTTTCGACGCCTGTTTCTTGATCGGAGCCGGAGGTAAGAGGTCGGGCGTAGCCTCTCCAGCGCTAGCCTGGAGCTTACGAATTTGATCGCGAAGCCGAGCCGCAGTTTCAAACTGCAGATTCTCTGCGGCCAAGAACA
>CAZSUA010000369.1:0-5317 GCA_964609655.1 uncultured Polyangiaceae bacterium
GCGGCGCGAGTGGTGGCTCCCTCCAGACGGGTGGGTCACAGCACTCGGGCGGTTCTGACGGCGCGGGAGGAGCTTCTACTCAGGGCGGCACGGGAGGAATCGCGCAAAGCGCCGGTAGTGGGGGCTCCGGCGAGCCCAGCGTGCCCGGGGGTGTGCCGATGGTTCTCGGAGTCGGCTCCGGGTTCCTGACGATGGTCTCATGCGACGACGGCAGGACGTGGCGCGAAGGCCGCGCGGTCCCTGGAGGAAACTGCGTCAACGACGGCGATTGCTCACACGATCCCGGCCGTGCTCTCGGTCTTGCGTATTCAAACGGCTGGTTTGTCGCGCCGTTCGGCAATGAAGGGAATGACACCCAGATCCGACGCACCCGCGATGGCCTTACCTGGGAGCGTGTTTACGACCGAAGCACGGGTGGAATGGCGGTCGGGAAGGGTCGCATCGTGGCCAACAGTCGTCCTGCGCTCTACAGCGACAACGACGGTGCAACCTGGACCGAAGGCGCTCCGTTCGACACATTTCCAGGAGCGAACAACGCACGCGCTGCTTACTTCGTACCCTATGATGGTGGGCGCTTCCTCTTGCACTACGACACTGGCGGCGCGAGGGATATGCTGGTGAGCACTGACGGCGTTAACTTTTCGCGTCCACTTGCCTACCCCCAAGCCTGCAGCCCGAGCGGTCTAGCGTTCGGCAACGGCGTCCTCGTGATGACAACCAATGACGGCCATGTTTGCCGTTCCGTCGACGGTGGCGTTAACTGGAAGGGCCCCGAACCCTTGAAAGCTGTGGGCGCGTCGGCGGCGACTGACAACCTGCGCACCCTCCTCTGGACCGGCAGCGATTTCATCGCTTATCACTGGAACGATGGCTTCCGCAGTCAAGATGGCGTCAGCTGGACAGGCGTCGCGATCACACCCGGTGGGGCGCATATCGAGACAAACGTTCGAACCCTATCCGGCGTTTGGGTCACGGCACACCAAGGCAACAATGCGGCGTTCGCGACCAGCAACGACGGCCTCGCGTGGACCGACGCCCCGGGCACGAGCAATACCTTTATCCACCAATTCGTCGCCGGTTACGCGCTTCCCGGCGGCTGCCCGAGCCCGTAGCAGGCCCCCTGACGCCAGGCTCAGCTTCGGCTAGCGTGCGCGCCCATGTCGCGTTCCTGGCTTTCCATCTCCCTGGTCGTGGGCGCTCTCATTCTAGGCGCCATCACCGGCCTTTACTCTGGGGCTTGGGTTCTGAACCTTTTTCCCGTTTCGAAGCTGCTGATCCAGTTGATCAAAGCCAGCGCCACTCCGCTCGTTTTCTTTGCCGTCTTGGAAGCTGTCTTACAGCATCGAATCGCAACACGCGATTTCTCAAAGCTCTTGGTCGTCGTGCTGCTCAACGCCAGCATTGCGATCGCACTCGGCATCACGATCGCCAATCTCTTTCAGCCGGGCGAAAGTCTAAAATTCCTACATAACGATCACAGCGTGAAGGCGCTGGCCGTGCCGGATCTAGGCGCGCTCCTACAAAAGCAAGTACCTTCGAGCTTTGTTCAGCCCTTCGCCGACAACGACATCCTGGCGACGGTCGTTTTGGCGCTCTTGCTGGCGTTAGCTTGGCGTCGCATTCAGAAGCAAAACAGTGTCGCAGCGCCCCTCTTGGCTCAAGGCAGCGCTTGGGTGAGCATCGCACGCGAGCTTTCCGAACTCATGCTCACCTGGATCGTGAAGCTCGTGCCTATCGCCGTCTTCGTCGCCAGTGCCAAGATCACTCACGAGCACGGACTCGCGCCCTTCAAGGGCCTTAGCCAATATGTCGCGCTGTGTCTGCTCGGGATGCTGGCACATGCGCTCATCACGTATTCCGCCTGGCTGGCGCTCTTTGCCCGTGTCTCCTGGCTCAAATTCTGGCGGCACGCGGCGCACCCGATCCTCTACGCGATCGGCGTGAATAGCAGCCTGGTTGCGCTGCCACTGACACTCCAAGCCTTAGACAAGCTTGGCGTTTCAAGGCGTGCTTCCACGCTCACCGCCTGCATCGGCACCAACCTCAACAACGACGGCATCATTCTGTACGAAGGCTTCACGCTGCTGGCGCTGGCACAAGCCTTTGGCATCCATATGAGCCTGGGCAGCCAAGTGATCGCGGGCCTGTACTGCATCATCGCCGCCATGGGCGTCGCCGGGATCCCGGAAGCAGGCGTGGTTGCCTTAACACTGGTACTCAGCAACTTTGGCCTCCCTACCGAAGCGCTGGCGGTGCTCCTCTCTGTTGATTGGTTGATTGCGCGCAGCCGCTCAGCCTTAAATGTGAGTGCTGACATGGTGGGTGCTGTTATCTTGCAACGCTGGATTAAGACGCCGAGCGTGGGGTCACATCAGGTAGCTCAGGAGAGGTCATGAAGATGCAGCTGCCCAGCCGGCTCGGCTTCTCCTCGAAAGCGGCCTAAGGTAGTAAGCATGCTTACTACTTTATTTTGCAAGCATCCCCCCTCCAGCTCCCGAGCTTTGGAGTTAGGGCAACAATCGGTTGGTTCGGCTCGATCTAGCGGAATCCGAGCGTCGCCATGACGGGGCGATGGTCGCTAGCACCATCTGAGGGAACGATTTGTGCCTTCTTGCGAACAGATCCGGTGAGTGAAAGATGCAGTCGATGCGAATAAGCCACTTGGGCGCCGGGATGCCTAAGATCACAGGGCGCGTACCCGGGATGGTTGGAGTACCAGGAAATGTGTGGCCAAACCCGTACCCTGCCTCGCGCCATGAATCACGGAGGACGGATGTAATCAGGTGGTAGGTGCCGTTCTGATCGGTCGCATTGAAATCACCCGCGACAACGAGCGGACCCTGGTGCGCAGAGGCGAATGCTGTGATTGCGGCGGCTTCGTCATTTCGCTCGGCGACGTTTCCAGGCCCGGAATACGAATGGACTCGGACGAGTGACAGCTCTCGACTCCCAACAGAAAAAGTGACCACCATCGGTTTGCCAACCCATGGCACACCCGCAAGTGGGCCCGCTAATATCTCTCTAAAGGGGAAGCGACTCACGATGCCGCCTCCGCGGACTCCGGGTTGTACGTCTAGCCACCGATAGGGATAGCGACTCGACAGCTCGCGCTCAATCGCCGCCGAATTTTCTGCATTTAACTCTTGCAGCACCGCGACGTCGGGAGCTGCTTCGCGAAGAATGCGCAGGGTTGACGCTGTGTCAAAATTGTAGCCGAGAACATTGTAGGCCATCACGGAAACACTCGGACCTGGAGCCGATCCCTGTGATTGCTTCGGAATGAAGAGCCCTCCCCAAAGCAATGACGTGAGCCCAAGACACCCTGCCAACGTTAGCCAGCTGTCTAGTCGGCGTCCGATTAACGCGACCGGTATCAGCCAAACGGCCGAGCCCAGCGTGTAAAGCAGCAGCGCATTACTAGCGAACGCGAGGCTTGAACGTTCGACTCCGCTAAAGCGGATCAAGAGGACGACGCCGAGAAAGAACGTATAGACCCGGGACGCGAGTAGCATCACCGCCATGGCCTTCGGTCTTGGCGGGAAACCCGCGAATATTCCTGGCGTCACGCATTGGTGCATACCACCGGGATCCGAATTTCAGCCGATGTTTGTGACGAAGGAGCGCGTGATTCTGCCGGTGTACAAATGGGCACCTGCGAAGACGAGCCGTCTCTTGGACCCGGTTTTCGTGGGCAACAGCGCTGGCAGTAACGGTCTCGGGGCAGCTCCCGTGGGTGCCAAAGAGGCGTCCGCAGGAGCTGTGGCTCAGGAGCTTCTGCTGGGTCCTGATGACGTTTTCTCTCGGGCTGCGTGCTCGCTCATGATGAACAGTACGACGGTGCCGAAGGCGATCACAGCCGTGAGCGACCCGAATAAAACGGAGCTCGGAGGCGCGAAAGTGCGCATCGATGGCAAGTCGGCGTACACCATCACGTTACCTGCTGGGAAAGACGGCTGGGTGCGCCTCGACGAGTTCCACTGGGAAGCCACCTTGGCTTTGTTCGCGCCGCGTGGTGTTTCTTTTGAACTGATGGACGCTGCTTTCACTCCTGTGTTTGATGGCCCGCGGTTAAACGGTGCGTGCCCAGAATCTGGCCTGACGGACTATCGCGCGTACTTCCCCGTCTGGACCAACGCGCTCGTTAAGTTTAAAGCTCAGGATTCGGCCAGCGTGCAATTTATGGCCTACGTGAAGGAGAACGGTATTCCGTAAGGTCTGTGTTGACGCTCGTGACGACAGGGGCACAATGACGCAACTTACCCTGCGCTGTTTCAGCGCGCTTTTCCCGGCGAAATAGCTGCTATCTCGCTTCTGAATATGGGCGAAGCCATCGCCATTTTCGAGCGCACCATTGTGAGTTTGGACACCCCATTCGACCACTTTCGTAGGGGGTACGAAGGTGCGCTCTCGCCTGCGGCTCGTCGTGGACTTGAGCTGTTCTACGGCCCTTCGCTCGGTTGTTCGCGCTGCCATGCTGGGCGCGATCTGGATCGCCCCAGCGACGAGATGGGGCACGTGATGGGTCCGCCGGGCTACTACAACGTTGGTCTTTACAACACCGACGGCAGAGGCGCCTATCCCAGTGGCAATCTTGGCTTGCTTGAGGTCACGAGCGTTTCAGGCGACATGGGCAAGTTCCGAACACCGCCCTTGCGCAATGTCGAATACAGCGGGCCATACATGCACGATGGGACGGTCGCGACCCTGCGCGAAGCTATCTTGGTGCACACCGAGGGCGGGAGGAACGTCGAGGTTGGGGAGCATCTCGGCGACGGCCGAGCAAGCCCGCTCAAGGACGCGCGCCTTCAATCGCTGCCGATCGATGAAGCGGATCTTCAAGCGCTTGAAGTGTTTTTACGCGCGCTGACGGATGACGCGTTTCTTACGAATCCTGAGCTAGGGGATCCGTTTGGGAGGTGACTTGTGAACGCTACCGGTACCGGAGTCCTGACGCAACGCAGCCCGTAGTCGCCGTAGCGATCTCGCGGACAGCCGGTGCACTACTCGCACGCCGAATCACTTTTCACTCGCGAGGCAAGGCGCCACGATGCTAAAAGATGCGCTCACCATGCGCCAAACCCTTGACCCGAAGCTCGACGTTGTTTTCAAACTCCTGTTTGCCGATGAGCGCAACAAGGCGCTTTTGATTTCCCTGCTCAACGCCGTGCTTCGTCCGCCGTCGCCGATTTTGGATTTAGTGGTTCTGAATCCGGAGCTGCCCAAGGAAGCGACCGATGAGCGCGGTGCGGTTCTGGACGTACGAGCGAGACTGGCGGATGGGACTCAAATCGATCTCGAGTTACAGGCGCGGCATCAC
>CAZSUA010000370.1:0-5277 GCA_964609655.1 uncultured Polyangiaceae bacterium
GCATCGATCACGAAGGGCGCGAGCTCTATCTGATCGGCACCGCACACATCTCACAACAAAGCGTCGAGGAAGTGCGGAGCACCATTCTCTCTTTGCGCCCCGACACGGTGTGCGTGGAGCTCGACACAACACGCCACGCCGGGTTGATCGATGATTCCGCCTGGCGGCGCTTGGATATTGAGAAAGCGATCCGCGAACGGCGCGTTGTGTTCTTGCTTGCCGGCTTGGCCCTCTCAGCTTATCAAAAGAAAATGGGGGATAAGCTGGGAGTTCGACCGGGCGCCGAGCTGCTCAGCGCGCTCCATGCAGCTAAAGAGGTGGGCGCGGAGGTCGTGCTCGCCGACCGAGATGTTCAGATCACATTGAAGCGCGCCTGGCGTGGACTGTCTGCTCGCGAAAAGGCACAGCTCCTGGGCGTCGTGAGTGTTCCCTTCAACAACAACCCGGAGTTTGACGGGGAGCTCACCGCGGAACGTGTGGAACAACTCAAAAACAACAAGACCATGTCCGACCTCCTCACCGAAATGGCCAGCGCTTTCCCGGGCATCAAGCGGCCTCTGATCGACGAACGTGATCTCTACCTGATTTCAAAGCTGCGTGAAGCCGCCGGCCAACGCGTTGTGGGTGTGGTGGGAGCCGGGCACGTGCCCGGTATGGTTGCCAACCTCAACACGCCTGTGGATCGGAAGGAGCTCGAGACGCTGCCGCCACCCACCGTGCGTCAACGGGTGCTGCCGTTTCTGATTCCGAGCGTGATGCTGCTCGCGCTCGCAACTGGCTACTTCGGCCACTCGCTACCATTCTTTCTGCACCTTCTTTATGCCTGGGCGCTCTCAACCTCCTCGCTAGCATTTCTGTCAACGCTCGTGGCTCGCGCCAAGCCGTTGACGTTACTCGGGGTAGTCGTGTTTGCCCCATTTTTGGCACTCGTGCCGGGGAAGCAACTCGGGCGCTTTGCTGGCCTCTTGGAGCTTCGACAGGGCGGCCCAACCGATGCGGACAAGCGCGCGGTGCGCGACGACATTCTTAGCTTCCGCGGGCTTTATGCGAATCGCTTTACCCGGATCGCGCTAGTCTCCGTTTTGACGTCCGTCGGGGGAACGCTCGGAAGCTGGGTCGGCGCAGGCTGGGTCCTGATGTCGCTCCTGTAACAGGCTGGCTCGCAGTGGAAGGCCGCTCACGTTTTGGCTACGCTGACGGTTTGTTGGCTTATCGTTCGTGGCTGCGCGGGTGGACTCCTCGGCTTCTGTTGCCGCCCTTAGCTCTCGTTCTAGCACTGTTCGTCGTTTACCTGCCGTCGCTCTCGGGCGATCTTCTCAACTGGGACGATCCCTGGTTGATTGAGCGCAATCAACTGATCGCGACGCCCGAGCTTCACGCGCTCGCGGCCATTCTGTCTGATTTCTCAAAACCCACGCGCCTCATGCTGGGTGCTGAATTTCTGCCAGTTCGTGATCTGAGCCTCTGGCTCACCTATCCCATCTACGGGATAGATCCGAGCTGGCTGAGGCTCACCAATTTGGCTTGGTACATCGGCGCCGTGCTGTTTTTCAGGGGTGCGCTAGGCCGAATTTTCGGCGCTGGCTGGGCTATCGAAGTCGGCGCTTGGCTGTTTGCCTTGCACCCCGTGCATGTCGAATCCGCCGCTTGGGTTTCAGGACGGAAGGACGTGTTGGCGCTGTTCTTCGTGGGCGCCGCGCTGTTTGTCTACGCCAAACCGGGCGCCAAGAGCTGGCTGGTGAGTGGCTTGGTGCTGCTCGCGGGCCTCTCCAAGTCGATGGCGATCGTCACGCCTGCGCTGCTTCTCGGTCTCGATCTTTGGCAAAACAGAGAGCCTAACGTTCGAGTATTGCTGAGCAGCACAGCCATAGCGCTCGTGTTGTTGTTCATCCACACGAGTGTGGGTGCGAGCATGGGCATGACAACTGCCCTTCCCGGTGGCAGTCGTTTCACGGCAGCGCTCACGATGGGGCCGGTCTGGTTGCGCTACTTCGAGCTGATTTACAACCCAACTCAACTCAGTGTGGTGCAAGAGGTGCCGGTGCTCACAGCCTGGAATTTACCTGCAATCTTGGGGTGGCTGACGGTCTTCGTGCCCTTCGCGCTGGCAGGGTTCTGGTTTCTCCGACACCGCCAAGGCAAGCCGCTTGCACTCGTCCTCTTTTGGTTTGCTCCACTTCTGCCAGTGAGCCAAGTGGTCTTCCCGCTTCAGAATCGAATGGCGGATCGCTACTTATTCTTGAGCATCTTTGCGCTGACCTTGGCGTTGGTTTGGGTCATCCAACGCTGGCGGAGCACGGGCCTCACGCTTGGCTTCATGGCGCTCGCTGGTTTCGCAGTGTTCACGTACCAACGGGCGAGCCTGTTTGCAGATTCTGAGCTACTGTTTCGACAGGCGACGGAGATGACCAGCGCATCACCCACTGCGCCCTATCAACTGGCTATGGCATTGGAAGCCAAAGCCCAGCCGAGCGAGGCCCGCATCTATTACGAAGAGGTCGTACGCCGCAGCACAGATGATGTCGGGCGACGCGCCACCAACAATCTCGCACGACTCTACGTGCACCAAAACCGCTTGGATCTCGCCGACGCGCTGCTCGAAAAGGGCATTCGACTTTGGCCAGACGACCCCAAAATGCTCGCCAATCGCCTGAAGGTCCTGTTCCGCCAGAATCGCATTTCCGAAGCCCAGGTCAGCTACGCGCAGCTAAAAGCACGCTTCCCGAACTACAGCTCCGAAGCCGAAAAACGCGCGCCACACGTCGGGCCCTGAACGGCTTGGGCTCTTCGGCCACCGGGTGTACGCTGGCCGTATGAATCACGAATGGCCCAATTTCGACGGCATGCCGGATGATGTGCTGCCCCTTGAACGACCCCAAGGCCAGGACCTGGCGCGGTTTGTTTGGTGGAATGGCGATCTGAAGGAGGCCGACACTCAGAGTGTGCACTTCTATGCCAATGCGCTGCACTATGGCACCGCCGTGTTTGAGGGTATTCGGTGTTATCCTGTGGATGGTGGCGCGGCCCTTTTGCGCTTGGGGGATCATATCGAACGCTTGCTGGCATCCGCCAAGCTGTACGGCATGAAAGTGCCCTTTGATGCCGAGACCCTGGCGCGCGGCGCCATTGAGGTCACTCGCAGAAACCAGATCAAAGATGGCTATCTGAGGCCGCTCGCCTACTTTGGGCACGGCCCGATCGACCTCAAGCCTAAACGCGAGTGCCCCGTGCGCGTCTTCATCGCAGTGCGCGAACTTGGCTCATTCCTGGGCGAGAGCGCACTTCGGAACGGAGTGCGGGTCACGATCTCGAGCTGGCGTAAATTCCACCACACCATGTTCCCAACCATGGCAAAAGCAAGCGGTCACTACGCCAATAGCGTGCTGGCCGCCCATGAAGCGCTCGATAAGGGCTTCGATGACGCCATCATGTTGAATCAAGATGGCACCGTGGCGAGCGCCACCGGCGAGAACGTCTTCTTCGTGAAAGCGGGCGTGCTTTACACGAATGATGAATCAAGCTCGATCATCCCCGGCATCACACGCGATTGTATCTTAACGATTGCGCGTGAAAACGGCGTACCGGTGACGATCCGAGCCTTCACGCGCGAGGACCTCTTGCGCGCCGATGAAGTGTTCCTCACCGGAACCGCCGCCGAAGTCACTCCCGTCCGCGAACTGGACGGAATCGAGTATCGAACCGGGCGGAAATCGCTCGGCGCCGTACTGCAACGCGCCTATCTGCGCGCCGTCACAGGCAAAGACGAAAAGCACGCAGACTGGCTGACTCGCGTTTAGTGGGTTGCGACAACCCTACGCCGCCGCTACTTGGCGGCCAGCGAGGCAACACCTGGTTTCGCTGACTGTTGCCCGGTTTCGATCAACTCAGACCGGTAAAGAATGTTGCCATCCTTTGCTTTGATCTCCCCGGAAATATCGCGACCCGGTAACTCAGAACTCGATATCACCACCATGGTTGCCATCTGCTCCCCCACCACCACGCTGTAGTGCTTCGCTTCACATGCGACCTGCTCCGTGCCAACCAAGCATGTGCTCTTCTCGGCATCCACCAGACCTTCGTTTGAATCCGCCGCAAACACCGTCTGGCCCAGCAGAGCCTCAAAGTCGGCCGTGCTAGCTGGGAGCTCCGCCTTGCCCGCAATTTTCAGCACCTTTTCTACGGCGTCCGTCTTCGCGTTG
This sequence comes from uncultured Polyangiaceae bacterium, assembly GCA_964609655.1. Taxonomy (GTDB): domain Bacteria; phylum Myxococcota_A; class Polyangia; order Polyangiales; family Polyangiaceae; genus JBBRRP01. The sequence continues at coordinate 4,200 of CAZSUA010000370.1, forward strand.
CGATAGACGTTCAGCGTGATGGGATTTGAGCCATCATCAAAGGTGTACGCAACCACGACCACCTTCGGATCTCGCGACAAAACTTCTTCCCGGAGTTGCAGAGGCTGCTCGCGAAAAGTACCTGTGAAGCGCTGCACGAAGTAGTCCCCCACGTGGCGGTCCATGCGGCCGTCGCCAAACGCGCGCGCCTCCGCCTTAGCCACACGCGCCTTCGGAGCTTTGGCAGCTATCGTTTTGCCCGTATGGGGGGCCTCCGCTCCTGGCGTCTGTTGGAGCAAACTGCAGCCTGAAAGAAGCCAGCCCAGGGTCGCCAGCGCGAGGATCTTGTGCGTCATCCTCCAGCATTAGCCACAGCCATCGCTGTTTGGACAAGTTTTCCCCATACCGCTTCCGAGAGCAGCGCGAATCAAGGTAGGTTCCCGGCATGGTGGCCTACCGGCTGGCCCGAATCCTCCGCCGCCGTTGGCTTTTAGCGGCGAGTCTCGTGTTTTTAGTGCTGCTCGGTGTCGGAGCGCTCGTTTCGGGGCCGCTCGCTCTTCACTTCCTGAAGCGGCGCGCACTAGCCCACGGCCTCGACCTCTCAGCGTCCCGAGCGAAAGTGGGTTTTGTTTCGCTCACCCTGACCAATGTTCGGCTGCGACGCACACAACCAACGCTCGATGCGCAATTGGGTGAAGTCGAGTTCACGCTCGGTCTCACCGGGACACTGCAAGCGGTCCGGATTTCGAACGGAACCCTCCTAGCGCGTTCTGAGCTTTCTGCCTGGCGACGCCTCTTCGCCACCAGTTCACAGCCGGAACGTGTCGCTTCTGGAAACAAGCCTAGCCATCGAACGCTATCGCTCCGCAACCTCAAGCTGCGTTGGCAGCCCGCGGGAGACAACTATTTGGAGCTAGCTGGCCTGAGTCTTGAGCAAACTTTGCCTGGCAAATACGCCATCTTGAGCCAGAGCGCGACACTGGCGTACGGTGGACTCAACGCTCAACTGACGGACTTGCACGCAGACGTCGACCTCGCCGAGGGCGCCCGACGCCTCAGCAATCTCAACATCGAGACCCTCAGTGCCCAGCTCGTCAGC
>CAZSUA010000371.1:0-5173 GCA_964609655.1 uncultured Polyangiaceae bacterium
CATTGTCGGTATCGCCCTCAGCTGCATCGTCGGTATCGCTCTCAGCTGCATCGTCGGTATCGCTCTCAGCTGCATCGGCTGGCTCACCCTCGGAGCTCTGGCGCAATGGGGCTTCGGCTCGCTCGGGGGCCTCAGGGGCCTGACGGGGTCCGGGCGCCGTGAGATCCAAGGTTGGCGATGGTGATGGTTCAGCACTGACAGAATCGGAAACCGTATTCTGCTCGGCGACGTGTTCAATTGAAGTCATTTTAACGCCTGAAGAACTTGATGCGCGCCCTATATCGCGCGCGGGTCGATCTGCCAACAGCACTCGCTCAGAAGGCGCCGGAACATAGCTCCCCGCCGGCCAATTCGCTAGCGCGCAATCGGCAGGTGCCGATTCGTTCCGCCGCTACGGTCAATTAGAAATCCTTCGGCCGCGCTCGCGTGGTGCTGATTCACCCGTTCAGTCAGTGCTTCTGCGACGGCGATAAAGGCTTTCGCAATTGCCGAACTGGGACTGGCCTGGACGACGGGTGTCCCGGCATCGCCCCATTTGCCCACGCTCGGCTCCAGAGGGATTTGCCCGATCAGTGGCGCTTTGGCGGCATCCGCGACCTTCTGCCCCCCACCCACGCCGAACAACGTGTGGCGTGTTTCGCACTTGTCGCAGATGAAATAGCTTTCATTTTCCACCACTCCGAGGATCGGAATCCCCACCTTGGCGTTCATGGAAACGGCTTTGTAGACGTCTTGCAGCGCCACCTCCTGCGGAGTCGTCACGATAATGGAGCCGGTGCTTTGCACGCGTTGCGAAAGCGTCAACGCGATGTCACCTGTCCCCGGGGGTAAATCGAGCAGGAGGAAATCGAGCGGTCCCCAATCGACATCCTTTAAGAATTGCAGGAGCGCGCTGTGAAGCATGGGGCCACGCCAAACCACCGCACTCTTCGGGTCATCCAGCATGAAGCCAATGCTCATGAGCTTGACGCCGAAGCGCTCGAGCGGCTGAATGCGCTGCCCGTTGGTCATCGGGCGTTCGTTGATTCCAAACATGGTGGGGATGCTGGGGCCGTACATATCCGCGTCCAGCAAGCCAACTTTTGCTCCGAGCTGCGTGAGCGCGACGGCGACATTGCAGGCCACGGTGCTTTTACCTACGCCGCCTTTGCCGCTCATCACCAAGATGATGTTCTTTGCGGAGGGGACCGGATCTTCAGCGCCAATTTGTCGGCTGGAAACTTCGAACGCCATAGGCCTCTCCCGGTACGCCTAAGCCTATCGGGTGTCAAATGGGGGCGGGATTCGGCACCGCGCTGGGGCAGAGGTTGTGCATCCCCAAGTGCTCCAAACTTGTGCGTGAGCTCTATCTCAGAGTCACAAGATAGTAAGCATGCTTACTATCTTCAAAGGAACAAAAAGGGCGGTTCATTTGGCGTGCCTGTGGCGCAGCCACTGATCAAACCGAAGGTTGCTGCAGGCTCAGGGTCCGATCAAACCGAAGGCTTGCTGCAGGCTCAGGGTCCGATCAAATGAGCCCGGCGAGATGGGCGAGCCAAAGCCCAGCGCCAAAGCCCGTTCCGGCGGCAAGCAGTGCCGAATTGAGCTGGCGAGAGCGGTGGATCGTGCGCGTGGCGCTCTCGTGGGTCGCCCGCGCTGAATTGAGCAGGCTGGCGTCGGAGAGGGGAGGCACGTTGACCTCGATGGGCAGGGCTTCGGGTGGATCGCTTGGGTAGCCCTCGAGCAGATCCAGACCGGGCGTTCCGGGAGCTTTGGGGATTTGGGGAAACCTGAGAAGGGAATCGGTGATTCGGGGCCGGAGCGACGCGAGCTTCTGAAGCAGCCGGGAGGGGAATTGACTGGTGATCTGGATATGGGAAGCCGCGCGCAAGGAACCTGAAGGCGTGGCGAACGGTGCCAACGCCGCGGCAAATTCATCCGCACTCGCAAATCGCAGCTCCGGCTTGACCGCAAGTGCGCGTTCCACGAGGTTGGCGAGTGCTTTCGACACCGAGGCGTTCTGTGCAACCAGGCTTGCGCGTTCTTGTTTGAACATGGCGCCAAAGATCTGAGTTGGGTTGGCGCCCAGGTGCGGGGGGCTGCCGGCGAGCATTTCGTACAGAATGACTCCAATCGAGAAGAGGTCAGTTCGAGCGTCCACGGGATCGCCGAGAACTTGCTCGGGCGCCGTGTAGCGTGGCGTCCCCCAGGTTCGGGTTTCGAACCCTTCTTTTGCTGGAGTGACGATGACGCCTTCCGCGAGCCCAAAATCAACAATTTTAACCAAGGGCCGCGCAGGCGAGGGGTGCGTGACGACGATGTTGTCGGGTTTTAGATCGCGATGAATGATGCCGTGCCGGTGGGATGCAGAGAGCCCGGCGAGCGCTTGCAGCATGAGCTCACAGGCGTAACTGACGGGAAGGCGGGGGCCTTTGGCGATGAGCTCGCCGATTGTTTCACCCAACAACAGCTCCATCACTAAGAAGGGTGCGCCGTTTGAGCACTCGCCCTGGTCGTAGATGTCGATAACGTTAGCGTGAGCGATCGTTGCGGAGGCTTGTGCTTCAGCGAGGAACCTCTCGCGCAAGAAATCATCCGTTGCGAACTGGCTCTGCATGACCTTGATCGCAACGCGCTTCTTGAAGGACACCTGCTCCGCTTCGTACACGACGCTGACCCCGCCCACGGCGATCTCGCGGATGAGACGGAACTTAGCACCGAGAATGCTCCCGGCTTGTGGCCTTTTCTGGCTTGCAGGCTGGGTCATTGATGCTAGCGCTCCAAAAGTGTGGAACGACCCAGAATTGCGAAGCTTGAAGCCTATTTGTTGAGCGTGGCGAGCTGCTGGGCCAGCGCTTGCTCAGCTTTGCGCAAGCGCGCTTCGGGTGCGAACGGCTTTTGGATGAAAGTGGCCCCGCGAGCCTGCATGGCGCGGCTGACGACGACTTCATCGGTGTAGCCACTCATGAGCAAGACTGCGATATTAGGATACGTTTGAGCTAAGCGCTCCGCGAGCTCGCTGCCGTTCATTTGGGGCATCACCATGTCGGTGACTACCAAGTCGATAGGTGCGCCTGTTTTCTCACACAATTCAAGTTCGCCGCTAGACGATCGATCGTTGAGGGGAGTGCCACCGCCACGCCATCGCTGGCTTCGAGCACCTGGCAACCCTCGCGCTCCAGAATGCGCCGGGCGGCACGTCGCACGAGTGGCTCGTCTTCTACCACCAGCACGTTCCTCCCAGTTAGCGCCACGTAGGCGGGACGGTGCGGGGTTGAGGGCAGCGCATCTTGCTCGGCAAGCTCTGCTTGCGGGAGGTAGATTTGCAAGCTGGTGCCTTGCCCTAGGGCGCTTTCTGCCCAGATATAGCCTTGGCTCTGCTTGATAACGCCAGACGCCGTTGCTAGCCCGAGGCCGGTGCTGAGCAGTGGATCCTTGGTCGTAAAAAACGGCTCGAAGGGGCGCTGGCGTGTCGCGCTGTCCATCCCGAGCCCATCTGGGCCACGTCGACTCTGCAATTCCAAAGCTCCGTGCCGAGCTCAAGCGTGCGTTCAAACACCAGCACGCTCAGCGGGAGCGATTCCAAATGCGGTGTTGAAAAAACTGAAGTAACCACTCGCTTGACCTCTGGCTCTTGAAAATAGGCAACATTCCAACCACTGGGTTGGAATGCGCCGGGCGTCATGATGACGGCCGATTGAGGTTGAGCTTTAGGAAGTTTTTATGCGCGAGTGTCGAATCTTTCTATCCACAGCTCGTGCACAGCCCCACTGGGTAACTTGGGGAAAGAAATCCGCTCAGAAAAGCGCGCCTAAGTGCAAACGCAACACTTGGGCCGCGTTGGTCGAGGGACCGTTTTCCTGGGGTAGGTGGTCGAGGCCGGACATGGGAAACAGCACACCGTACTGCAACATCGCGAAGAAGCCGCCGAGCTCGTCGGGCTTGTCGTTCTGCCCGCCATCCTTGGACTGGAACATCAGTGAACCGTTGAGCTCGATGCCAAGATCGCGAGCGTTACCCGGTGTTTGCAAAAACTCGCTGGCCCGCGTCCAAATCGCCGCAAACTGACCACCCAAGCGCTGGCCGTTCGGATTCTGCATGAAATCATACGAGACGGAGGGTCGGAAGTAGTACGTGCCTTGAACGCGCCCGAGGATGTTGCGGTTTAGGATCAAATCCACGCGGTATGCTTGGTTGAACCGAAAGGTTGAGAAGGTGTCGTCACCGTTTTGCGAAACGCTACCCGTGCGCGGGGGTGCCAGACCCTCTTCATCGGCGTCGCCCGAGGCCCAGCCGAAGTTGAAGCCAAGCTTCAAGCGATCTTCCACGAGCTTTTGCTCGAGTTCCGAAGCAAGCCCGAACTGGCGGATCTTGTAGCCTTTCGCTCCGGGCGGCTTGATGTAGTCGGATGCGCCGTTTGTGGAATTCTCAACCGTGCCGTAATAAGAAGCGAATTCGAGTTCGTAACGGAACTTCTTGTACAGCAGCTGAACCCACAAATCAGGTATCCAGAGCGTCAGCCCACGTCGCTCGAAGCTTGAGCTGCCGGGTGGGCAGTCGAGCGCGGCGCCGGTCATTCCCATCTGGCACGTGCCGACGCCGGCCATGGCTGCGTTGCCGGAGCCCGCCTGATCGTTGGTGAGCTGTTGGGTGCGCCGCGCCAGATGCAAGCCGGTATTCAAAACCAACTCGCCCTTCGTCAACGCGAGCGCTTCAAGCTCCTCACTCTTCTTCCGGGCGATAATGAATACCAAGTCACTGACATCGTCAGCCTGGGCTATGTCGTACGCTTGGTTGCCTAAGCTCGACAGCGACGCACTGGTTGCGCCTTCGGCCGGAAAATCCCAAGCGGCGGCGAGCAACAGATCGAGCGGTACGATCTGGGTGGAAGCCATGATGCGGTCGACGGTGGACTGATAGTCGTCGTCGTAGCCGTCACCGGAGTTGTAAACCATGCCCAAGCCCCACTGATTGGGCATGCGCCCAAAGCGCAGCTCCCCGATGGGCGACGCGTACTCGGCCCAGGCGCGTTTCACCCGGATGCTGTCTGAAAGGCTATTCACGCCGCTGGTGGGTGGTTCGCTGGTAGTGGACTGGGACGCATTGCCCGCGACACTGCCGTCGGGTGCACGCACGCCGTAGCCGTAGCCCGAGGGCAGGACGCTGTAGCTATCAGGCGTGCTGCCGAGCACGA